>SXWH01000080.1 GCA_005791535.1 Verrucomicrobiaceae bacterium
AACTTCCCACCACCACGGTGTCGCCGTCGATGGTCGCCGATATACCAAAGCCCTGCATGAATGTCGGGGCATCCGGCTTGAGGTAGGCCTGCTGTGACCAAGCGTCATTTACGCGGGTGAAGACATAAGCCGCGCCGGCTTGACCGACGCTGTTGTCCGCCTGGTTGCCATTCACGCCGCTGGCGCCGCTGTCTTCACCCGACGCGCCAACCACCAGGGTGTCGCCCGAGAGGGCCACCGCCGAGCCGAAGCTGTCATTCGCGCCCGTATTGCTGGCTTTCACGTAAGCCTGCATGTGCCATCTCGCGCCCTGGCGCTCGAAGACATAGACAGCGCCCGAAGCCCCCGCGGTGAGGTCGCTCTCGTTGCCGTCCACTCCCGTCGCACTTCCATTCTCACCGCCCCAGCCGCCCAAGGAGGCAAACCCGATCTTGGCCCTCGGGAATGCCGACCCAACCGCCACCGTATTCCCCGAGATGGCCACCGCGCTGCCGAATGCGGCACCTCCGTGTGGATTGCTGGCCTTGAGACGGGCCTGTTGCGTCCACGTCGTCCCACTGCGAGTGAAGACGTAGGCGGCGCCGGTTTCGCCGGTCTCTCCCGGTGCCCCGACCACGATCGTGTTGCCGTCGATGGCGACCGCGTTGCCAAACCAATTGAGGTTCGCGGGATTGCTGCCGGTGAGCACGGCCTGCTGCGTCCACGTCCCGCCACTGCGGACATAGACGTGAGCTGCGCCCGGTTGATTGTCCCCGGACTGTGTTCCGCCGGCCGCGGAGGCACCGACGACGGCTGTGTCGCCCGACACCGCCACGCCATAGCCGAGCAAAGCCCCCGGTCTGGGACCGGTGAAGACGGCCTCCTCGACCGGCGCGGCGGTGAGTGGAAGAGGGGAAGCAAGGCCTAAGGCAAAGAGCGATAGCACGGAGAGCGAGTGGATGAGTTTCATGATGTGAAGATTGGTTGTTCATCATGTTCTTCTCCGCTCCCGGCGCCGTGTGACGCGGGACACCAAAGTTTTTTAAACGGGGGAGCCGGCGACTTTTATTTCAAGGCCACGCTATGCCGGCAGCCCGCCGCGATGGCCTTCACGCCGGTGAGTCCTGCGGGCACTTCTGTCTGCCCGAGAGGATCGCCCCACTCCAGCTTTCCCTTGATGCCCCAGGCCACCACGGTGCCATCGGTCTTGAGAGCGAGGCTGTGTTTGACTCCCGCGGCGATCGACTGCACGCCCGTCAAGCCGGCCGGCACCGTTGCCTGCCCGTCGGAATTGATTCCCCACGCAACGACGGTGCCGTCTTTTTTCAAGGCAAGTAAATGGCGCCAGCCGAGCGCGACGGTGCGCACATCGGACAGGCCGGGCGGAACCGCAAACACGCCGTCGCCAAAAGATCCCCACCCGACGACGGTGCCGTCGTCCTTCACTGCCGCCGCGATTCCCTCGCCTGCGGCGATGCTCGTCACGCCGGTCAAACCCGCGGGCACGTTGCACTGACCCGAAGCATTCGCGCCCCATGTGATGACGGTTCCATCACGTTTCAGAGCCATGGAAAATTCCGTGCCCGCTGCGATGGCTTGCACGTCTTTGAGCCCTCTGGGCACGTAGCTCTGTCCGCTCTCGTAAGCTCCCCACGCCTCCACCGTGCCGTCGGTCTTGAGTGCCAGAACGTGATACCCGCCCGCGGCAATCGCACGAACGCCGGAAAGCCCCGCCGGCACGTCGCGCTGTCCTTTTTCATTGCGTCCCCACGCCGCGACGGTGCCGTCGCCTTTCAGCGCGACGGTGAATCCATCTCCCGCCGCGATCGCCTGCACTTCTCCCAAGTCCGCCCGCGATGCCCCCGAGCCGAAATCATTTCCGCCCCACGCCACAATCGACCGGCCCGATACCGGTGCCGCGACGGCTTGTGATCCCGCTGCGGCTTGCGGAAGCGAGTTCCATTTCCAAATCGAGAAGCCCGTGCCGGCCGCGAGCAGCACAACCGCCGCCGCCGCGAGCGGAATCAAGCGTGAAGAAAGCGCACGGCTTTCGCCCGAGCGGCTCAGTGCCGCGCGGAAGTCGTTCGCGGTTTGAAAGCGCCGGGCCGGGTCGCTCTGCATCGCGGTATGCACCACGGAATCCAGCGCCGGAGCCACGTCGGCGTTCACTTTCGACGGCGGGTCGAAGATTCCACGCGGGAGCTGGCCGGTGAGCACTTCGTAGCAAATGACGCCCACGCTGTAGAGGTCGCTGCGTGTGTCCACCGCAATACCCGCCGCCTGCTCGGGAGCGGCGTATTCGAGTGTGCCGACTGCGATGCCGGTGAAAGTGAGACGCTCCTTCGGTTGATCATCGAGCACCGCGATACCGAAGTCCGCGACCTTCACCGTGCCGTCGGCCGTGAGCAGGATGTTCGAGGGTTTGATGTCGCGATGAATGACACCCTGCGCGTGCGCCGCCTCCAGAGCTGCGCAAATTTCCTTCACCAACCGCAGCGCCTCGCCCTGCGGCAGCGGTCCCGTCTTTAACCGCGCGCCGAGATCGCCGCCCTCGACGTATTGCATCGAGTAAAACAGATGCCCCGCCGTGCTCTCGCCAAAATCGAACACCTCCAGAATATTCCCATGCTCCAGCCGCCCCAGCGCACGCGCCTCACGGCGAAACCGCTCGGCGAAAGCCTCATTCGCGCCCAGCTCAGGCGGCAGAACTTTCAGCGCCACTCGCCTTCCGAGATTCACCTGCCGCGCCTCGTAAACCGCTCCCATTCCGCCGCGTCCGATCAACCGGACAATGTCGTAGCCCGGCAGCAGCCCCGACAGATCCTCCGGTTTCGGCGGCTCCCACGCGACCGGCGATAGGCGCGTCGCCTCGCGCAGCCCTTCGGCGAGCAGCGCATCGAGACTGAGGCCGCTGAGTTTTGTTGATGATGGTGAAGTCATGTCTTCACAAAATGATTCGCTGCTTTAGCCATCTTGTGACACCCTCCGCGAGCTTTTGCGTAGCCGCGCCCGCACGGGAGCATCCATTTTCTTCATCGTGACATCGTCCTTTCCCGCCACTCGCTGGTCTGTCATCGCCGCCGTCGCCGCCGGGGGCGAGCACGCCGGTGCGCGAACCGCCCTCGGTGAATTGTGCCGCGCTTATTGGTTTCCGCTTTACGCCTTCGCGCGGCGGAAAAACCTCAGCCCCGAAGACGCCGAGGACGCCACGCAGAGTTTCCTGCTGACCGTTTTGGAAAAGAAAGTCTTTGCCGCTGCCGACCCCGCGCTCGGGCGGCTCCGCACCTTCCTGCTCACGGCATTTTCCCGCGACCTCACCGATGCCCGACGCGACGCAGCGCGGCAGAAACGCGGCGGCGGAATCGAATTCATCCCGCTCGACACCACCGGGGCCGAGGACCGCTTCCAGGGCGAGTCACACAGCCCCGACGCGACTCGCCAGTTCGAAACCGACTGGGCGACCGCGCTGCTCGAAGGCGTAATGACGAAGTTGGAGGCCGACTACGCCGCCAGCGACCGCGCCGCGCTTTTTAGCGCCCTCCGTCCTTTTCTCGGCACGGCGGAAGAGCTCCCCGACCAGGCCACGCTCGCCGGGCAACTCGGCATGAGCCACGCCGCCTTCCGCCAGACGCTCGCCCGATTCCGCGATCGCTTCCGCACCACCCTCCGTGCGCAAATCGCCGACACTCTCCGCGAGCCCACCGAGGCCGCCATTGACGAAGAACTCCGAGCCCTCCGCGCCGCCCTCGCGGGCAGGTGACTGTTTCCGCCGTTTTCGAGCAGGTTGGAGCGGTTCTGCGTTTTGACTCGCGACTCAGCGCCCGCCTAAGCATCGCGGGCGCGGATGGTTTTCTGTCGCACACTTATGCGTTTTTCTTTCCTGCTCAGCACTCTCGTCCCAGCCGTTTCTTGGGCGAATGCCATTCAGCCGATGCAGCCCGAGGCTCCGGAGCAATTGCCGAAGCAGGCGATTGTTTCCGTGGAGATTTCGCCGGCGGAAGTGAAGCTGTCGAACGCCCGCGAGTATGCGCAGGTGCTCGTCACGGCGCGGCTCGCAGATGGCGGGACGGCGGATGTGACGCGGCTGGCGAAGTTTTCCGCGGACGGTGCCTCGGTTTCGGCGACTGGAATCGTGACGCCAAAGGCCGATGGCGCGGGCAAGGTGCGCGCGGAGGTGGCGGGGAAAACAGCGGAGGTGGCGCTGACGGTGAGCGGCTCGGCGACAAAGCCGGCGGTGGATTTCATCCAGGATGTGAACCCCGTGATGACGAAGATGGGCTGCAACGCGGGAGCCTGCCACGGAGCGAAGGACGGGAAATATGGATTCAAGCTTTCGCTGCGCGGTTACGATCCGCTTTATGATGTGCGTTCGCTGAAGGACGATCTGGCCGGGAGGCGCTTGAATCCAGCGTCGCCGGATGATTCGCTGATGCTGCTGAAGGCAAGCGGCGCGGTGCCGCACGAAGGCGGTCAGCGGACGCGGCTGGGGGACAAATACTACGAAATCGTCCGCGCGTGGATCGCGGACGGCGCACGGCTGGAACTGAATGTTCCGCGCGTCACGGCGATCGAGGTGTTTCCAAAAAATCCGGTCATCGCCGAGCCCGGCGCGCGGCAGCAGTTCCGTGTGCTCGCGACGTTTGCGGACGGGAAGCAGCGCGATGTGACGCAGGAGGCGTTTGTCGAGAGCGGCAACATGGACGTGCTCTCGGTGTCGGCGGAAACTTCGGGTCTCACGAAGACGCTGCGTCGCGGCGAGGCGCCGATTTTAGCACGCTATGAAGGCAGCTACGCGGCGACGACGCTGACGGTGATGGGCGACCGCTCGGAGTTTGTGTGGAAGCAGCCGGAGACGTGGAGCCGCGTGGACGAACTCGTCGCCTCGAAATGGCAGCGCATGAAGATCGAACCGAGCGGGCTTTGCACGGATGCGGAGTTCGTGCGTCGCGTGTATCTCGACCTCACGGGGCTCCCGCCATCCGCCGAAGTGGTGCGCGCATTTATCGCGGACGCCGCGCCGGTCCGCACGAAGCGCGATGCGCTGGTGGATCAGCTCATCGGCTCGCCGGAATTCATCGAGCACTGGACCAACAAATGGGCGGACCTTTTGCAGGTGAATTCGAAATTCCTCGGCGGCGGAGTGGGCCCATTCCGGGCGTGGATCCGCGGCGAGGTCGCGGCGAATACGCCGTATGATGAGTTTGTGCGCAAGATCGTCACGGCCTCCGGTTCGAACAAGGAGAACCCCGCTGCGAGCTACTGGAAAATCCTTCGCGAGCCGGCGGAGGCGATGGAGAACACGACGCATCTTTTCCTCGCGACACGGTTTAATTGCAACAAGTGCCACGACCATCCGTTCGAGCGCTGGACGCAGGATCAATACTACACGCTCGGCGCATTTTTCGCGCAGACGCAGATTGCCGATGACCCCGCGAGCGGCGGCGCGAAAATCGCCGGGACCGCGGTGGAGAAATCACGCGCGCTTTATGAAATCGTAAGCGACAAGGCCGAGGGCGAGATGATTCATCTCCGCACGAACAAGGTCGCGCCGCCGACATTTCCATATCCCGCGAAGGCCGATGCGCAGGGCACTCGCAGGCAGCAACTCGCGGCGTGGATTACTTCGCCGGACAACCGCTATTTTGCGTCGAGCTACGTGAATCGTCTGTGGGGCTACCTGATGGGCGTCGGACTGATCGAGCCGCTGGACGACATCCGCGCCGGAAACCCGCCATCGAATCCCGAGCTGCTCGATTTCCTGACGAAGGAATTCATCGGATCGAAGTTCGACATGCGCCACGTGTTGCGCACGATTTGCAAATCGCGGACGTATCAACTTTCCATCGCGACGAACCGCTGGAACGAAGACGACAAGACGAATTACAGTCACGCACTCGCGCGGCGACTGCCCGCCGAGGTGCTCTACGACAGCGTGCTCGCGGTCACCGGCGCGGGCTCGCGTCTTCCCGGCGGCGTGCGCGCTTCGATGCTGGCGGATTCGCAGGCCGACCTCGCGAGCGGCTTTCTCGCGAACACCGGCCGTCCCACTCGTGAAAGCGCCTGCGAGTGCGAGCGGAGCAGCGACTTGCGCCTCGGCAGCGTGATGGCGCTGCTCAGCGGATCAGCCGTAGCGGATGCGATTGGTGATCCCGCCAACGCGCTCGCAAAGCTCGTCGCCGCGCAGGCGGATGATCGTAAGCTCGTGGATGACCTCTTTATCCGCGTGCTGAGCCGCCCTGCGACTGAAGCTGAAATCGACAAGACGCTCACGGTATTCGTCGATGCTGAGAAGGATCACGCGGCAATCGTTGCGGCGCTTGAAGCGAAGGAAAAAGAGCAGGTTCCCGTGACCGCGAAAGCAGAGGCCGACCGGCTCGCCGCAATCGATGCTGCAAAAAAGGAACTCGCCCGCTTTGAAGCCGAGGTCGCACCGACGCTCGCGGAAGATGAGAAAAAACGCCTCGCTGCGGCCGATGCGGCTGATGCTGCGGTGAAGGATTACGAGACGAAGAATCTCGCGGCCTCGACAGCGGCATTCGCAACAAACGCGCCAATTGCCCGCACATACACCGGCTGGCAGCCGCTGGATTTGGTGGAAGTCCGCGCGACTGGAGGAATCACGCTCACGAAACAGGCCGATGGCAGCTACCGCGCGGGCGGTGAGCGTCCCTCGCAGGCGGATTACGTCGTGAAGGCCGATACCAAACTCGCTGCGATTACCGGTCTCATGCTCGAAGTAATCCCTTCGCCCGAAGAGGCAGCATTCGGCCCCGGTCGCTTTACTGATGGCAATTTCGTGCTTGGCGAATTCTCGGTAAAAGTCGGCGACTTCGGAACCGGCGCAAACGCCGTCGACGCACGATTCAAAAGCGCTGAGGCGGATTTCAATCAGCCAAATTTCGAGGTGGCGAAAGCCATTGATGGAAAGCGTGGCGACGCGAACAACGGATGGGCAATTTCGGGTGGTCAGGGTGTCCCGCGCTACGCGGCATTTACACTCGAAAGTCCAATCGGCAACGCGGAGAAGGGTGTTCGCCTTCGTATCGAAATGAATCAACCGCGGGCTGGGGGCTTCGCAATCGCGGGCTTTCGTATTTGGGCGTCCACCGGAGTCGCGCCTGTGCAGGTTGGATTTCCGCAACCGGTTGTCGAAGCGCTGCGGAAAATTCCGGCTGCGCGAACGGATGCCGATCGCGCGGCGATTTCGGCATATTGGGCGGCCTACGATCCGGAGCTTCTGAAGCGCCGTCTTGCGGCCGGGAAGCTTCGCATTCCGCCGCCGGTGCATCCCGGAATCGTCCAGCGTCGAGAATCGGTCGCAAAGGCGGAATTTCCCGTGCGGATTGATCCCGGCCTGCTCCAACTCCGCGCCGATGTCCAGCAGAGCGCAGCACAGCTTGGAAATAAGCGGCTTACGGGTGCGCAGGATATCGTGTGGGCACTGGTGAATACCCCGGCGTTTCTGTTCAACCGTTGATGTGGATTCGAGCGGTTTGCTGGCGAGGCGTTGCGGCGTGATCGGAGTCCGGATTTGGAAATGAAACGCGCCTCTTACTGAAAACGTTTTTGATCAAATATGCGTGCGGAAAAAAAGATCATGAAATCCCAAAAAAACCATTGACAACTTGGGGGATGTGGTATTAACACGGAGACAGCGGAGGTAATTTTCAATTTCCGCGTTAAAACTCCAGAAAAAAACCACACTAGAACACTGCAATATGAAATCCATTGTCATGAGAAAACAACTGAATCGTCACCTTTTTACGTTATTTGCGAGCGCTGCTTTTTCCGGTTTTTCACTTTCGCACGTTTATGCCGTTCCAAACTACATTCCTGACTCTGCGAGTCCTGTAGGTTCGGTTGCTAATTCTCAGGACGGTGGGGTTGGGCTCAGTTATGGGTTGGGGTTAATTAATGATCAGTTGGTTTCGGCCACGCTTGCTATTCCAGCTTCCGGTGTGGGATTGCCGAGTGCCACCAAGGATCAATTTAACGAAGCGTTTGTTCTGGCTTTCCAAAGTGCTGGTAGCATTGAGGATAAAGTTGCTATTATGTCGGCTGCAGTGCATTATGCACCAGTCGTGAAGTCTACGACGTTGCTTCTTGTGCAGAAGGCGATGAATGTTTATTTAGTTGATGGTGATTATTCCGAAGAGGGTGCATTGTCTATTTTGTCCGGGGCCTTGGGAACGGAGTCTGGATCATCAGCTGATGTGATCAAGGGATTGATTTTGGCTGTCGGTGAATTTGGTGATGAGTTTCAGGAGGCAGCTACTGGTTCGTTGGCTGCTGGTTTGTACGTGGAATCATTTGAGCGCACAGGTTACGATGATGCCGTGAATGCTGGCAAGCTTGTCGGGGCCTTTGCTGAAGCGGCAGTGAAAAGCGTAGTGAAGCCGGGTGCAAAAGGGTATAGCCCTGAGTCTTTTTCCGGTGCGGTTAATTCTGTAGCGTATGAATTAGTCCGAGCGGTCTTGGAGTCAAATTCTGACTTGGTGTTGAGTGATGTATCTACGGGGGTGATGAAAGGTTACAAGGCATTGCTCGCAACCAAATTGGTGGATTACTCGGATGGGTTTCAATCTATTTCCTCCGCTCTTGCAGACGCGTCGTTGGGGCAGCGGGCATCGGCGGTATTGGGTGCCTCGAAGGTTTTCGCTGCGTCTGATACTGTTAATTTTGAACTGCTGAAAGCCGCTTTCGATAGTGTTCCCGAGACTAATGCTGTGGCTGACGGCTTCAAGGCGACGCTCGGTAACACCGGTGGCGCGGCATCTCGTGTGGCTGGGTTCACTACTTATGCATCGGCGAATCCTCTGCTGGCGCCTTATTACGCGCTCGGTGCCGTCGGTGCATCGGCTGCCCTTTCTCCGGCGATCGTCACTGCTGGTATGGGTAGTCTCTCTAACACAGAAACCAAGAGTTTGCTTTTGGAAGTTCTTTCGAGAGAGGTTCCAGAGCAGGCGGCGAAGTCTTCAGCTGCTGCGGTGTCTGCTGTGGGTGGGCTTTCTGCAGAGCAGGCTTTGAATGCATCTCTCCCCAATGCAATTTCCCTCTATTCTGGTTCAATAGTGAAGGAGGTGGCGAAGGTATCGCCAGCAACTTCGACATCGCTGCTGGCCAGCACGGTCATTAATGCTCTGACTTCCGCACCTGCAGTTGGACCTGAGGATGATTTTAAATCAGGTGTTATCGATGGGATTTCCGAAATTATGAAGTTGAGGAAGGGCTCAGGGGATTTCACTTCTATTATAAACTCCGGTATAGCGGCCGGTTACGGGACTAGCATGGTCTGTGAGGCGGTTGCTGTAGCAATCGGTAGAGGTGATGCTAAGGTAGATCATTCAGCAGTTCTCACTGAGGCTTTGATTTCTCAAGGTGCTTCGAGTGATGAGATTCAGTCAGTTTTACTTGCTGAGAGGGTTTCGCGGATTTCAGTAGTAAGTAAGGCCCCGATCAAAACAACCTTAGCGGAGATTAGGAATGCTCCGATTTCAAGTCTAGCGGCTGCGGTACTTGCTGGCGGTGCTGTTGACGAAGCATCTACCCCCATATTCCTTGCTGCTGCGTTGCGTCAGGGATGGGGATCGGCGTCGTATGAGCAGAATTTGGATATACTCAAAAGCGCTAAGTCAGTTTCCAAGAAACTTGAGGACGACATTCAGATTGCATATGAAACAGCTGAGAAGGTTCTGGCTGACTCGGATCAGCTGTTTGAAATTGTTTCGAACCAGACAATTAAGTTTCCTAAGAGGGGCGTCGTTGTGGCCGCCGCCGCCGCTGCAGCGGCTCCAGGTTACGCAAATTTCGTGGCCCGTGCAGCGGGGTTCAGGGCCACAACTGCTACCGTCGGTAAGTTGCCAGCAGCTATATTTGATGCAGCAGACATGGACGCCAACTTGAACAGTAATCCCTCTGCTGCGGCGGCAATATCGGCCGGTTTTGTTTCCGGGATTATTGATCAGAAACAGTCGGCGGTAAATCAGGAGAAGTTACTGGCTGCTGTCGTGTTTGCATTAGTTAAAGAGGCTTCTTCTTATGGATTCAAGGGGACTCCGAAGGTCGGTACTACTCCAGCTTCTGGGGGCTTCAGGACTGTTGATATATTGACAGGGGCTGCTCCAACCAGTTCTACTGGTGCAGAGTACGGAACGGCCGCCGCGGTTACTGGTGCCACATCAGTTCTATCTAATACTGGTGATAATGGTTTATTTGCTCTAAATAACTCATCTCCCCTCTACGTCATGCTTCGCGCAGCGGGTAAAGCGGTGGGCAAGGCTGTTGGTTCTGAGATGACTGTGATAGCTCAAGCTGCTGCTCAGGCCGCAGTATGGGTTTCAGGGGTGGGTGCTATTTATGATGTTAGCAATATAGCAATCGCGATTAGTCAAGGTGCATTTAATACCACATCGCTCATACCAGACTCAAGGATCCTTGAAGCTGCAAACTCAGGAAAAGCTGAGGCTCTCTTAGGATTTAAGGGTGCGGGTGCTGCCGGCGTGGTGGATTACGCCCACTTCAATACTAATAATAGCCCGGTAACCGACATCTCGAACTTCTAATTCGGGAGCGGGTAAATATTTCGCAAACACCCCTGCAGGGAACTGCAGGGGTGTTTCGCGTACCGAGACATCGTAGCGAGCTTGTTTCCCGCGAACATGCATCCCCGTCTCTGGATGAAATGAACACAACATTGACGCGCTTCGGCGCATCGGACACTCACTCTTTGTGCAATATCTGATCGTAGCACTGACGCTCATCGCATTTCTGGTCGGCCAGGCCCTCATTGGGGGGGCGAAGCCCGTATTTGCGATACCGGCCTACTTAATTATCGCCATTGCATCCGTTGTGACCTTGTTTGCAGTGTTTCGAAAAGGGACGGTCGGAGTGCGTTCGCTCCCCTTGATCTCAACATTGCTGCTCGCGAGTTACGTAATCTGGCGTGCGCTAACCTCGCCGATTCCCTACCTTGCCCTGTCCGATCTACTCATGGTCGGCGGAGCGCTGTGTGTGTATCTGCTGATCGCGCTGTATGTCTCCACTCCAAAGGCCCGACTCTGGTTGCTTGGAGGGTTCTTCTTAATCGGATTTCTCCATGTCGTCGCCGGCGTAATCCAGTTTCGGTACGAAGATGACTTTATGTTCCTTTCGTATCTTCCGGATGCGTTTCCGATTCCCCAGATTTTCCGGAATGCAAGCGGATGGCGGGCCAGCGGATTTTACGTCTGTCCGAATCACATGGCGGGTTACCTTGAATCGCTGGCGGTTTTTGCCCTCGCGTATTGCTGCTGGGGAAAGTTTTCGCCAATCGCGAGGATGCTCCTCGGCTACGTCGTAATTTACTGTTTGGTAGGAATTGCGCTGACCGGAAGTCGCGGCGGATACTTGAGTTCGGCATTTGCACTGGTCTTTCTGATGGGAATGTCGCTTTGGTTTCTGAAAAAGCTTCGCAGCAGCCGGCTTGGTGCAATGATGGCTGTCTCGGTCGCCCTTGGCGTGGTAGTGATCGGGGGCGGTGCGTTCGCGATGAATCGAAATGCGACCATCGGCAACCGGATGAGCGACATCAGCTACGATGCCGGTTCGGTGCGTTTCGACATGTGGCAGGCTGCGGTGAAGCAGGCTAGATTAAACCCTGTGTGCGGCACAGGAGCGGGGACTTACCTGTACTACGGACGCGAGTTTCGCTCGCCGAATGTGCAGCGCGATCCGATTCATGTTCACTGCGATTACTTGGAACTGCTCGCTGAATACGGGATCATCGGCTGCGTATTCATGGCATTTTTCATAGGAACCCATGCAGTCGCTGGGTTTAAAAGCGCGTCCCTGATCATCCGAAACCGCCTCCGTCCGTCGGGTCGCTCGTTTTCCAGCGAACTCGCGGTGATTGCGGGGGCTCTTGCCACCGTCGCTGCGCTGCTCGCGCACTCCGTCGTGGACTTCAACTTTCATCTGCCTGCGAACACCCTCTTCTTTGCCGCTGTGTTTGGCATTCTCGCATGCCCGACGACCGACCCGAAATTGCTGCCGGAGCGAAATGGCACGGGTGTCGCGCGCATCTCCCGATTTGTGCTGCCGGTGGCGGCTGTGTTGCTTTCGATAAAGTGCATGTCTGTTTTCCGTGGCGAATACCATGCGGAGTGGGCGCGCGTTCATCTGCGGAACAAGCTCTTTGTTGACAACGTAAAATCCTTTCAGGCAGCCGCTTCCTGGAGTCTTGCGCCGATGGCCGCCGGAGTCATCGCGCCATCGCCGGGAACCGAGGCTCAGTGGTCTGTAGATTACCAGCGCCAGCATCTTTTCCCGCTCGTCCGCGCAGAGGCGGAGAAGGCGCGGACTTTGAGCCCCGGAAATGTGGATGCGCCCTATTATCTGGCCGAGGCATTGCATTTCAGTGGCGTTTATGATCCGGAGCCTTCAAAACAGAGAGATTACTTTGAAGCGGCGGTGAAAGAGTTCATCAAAGGCGAGGAGATTTTTCCTCAGGATACCCGTTATAACCTGAAACTTGCCCGAACGTATCTCCGTTTGAATCGCTTTGCCGAAGCGGAATCCGAAGTGCTGAAAGCGATCAAATCCGACCCGAATTTCGGGAACACCTACGCATTCTATGGCTTGGTTCTTTGGCAGCAGCGCAAGTTCTTGCGTGCGGAGGCATTTTACACGAAAGCCAACAGCTTTCCCGGCGGAAACGATCTTGCCAGGGTAGGTATGCAGGATGTGGCGCGGGTTCGGGCGCTCGCCAAGAACCCGGACCAGGTGGAGCGGTTCGGCGATCCATTTGACCAGTTTGATATGGAGCCGCCGACCGAGGCTGACATCGCAATCGGGGTTGGAGCGAAGCAGGAAGAGTCGCAATGAGCGACGATCGCGTGAAGTCGGGACGTACGCTTTTCAATCTCGAACGGGCAAGTCTCGCGTATTGCTGCGGCATGTTGCTTCTGCTCGCGTGCGTGGAATGGGCGGCCGAGTCGTGGATTCCATTCACCATCCTGCTTTACGCCCCGCCGGCGTTGTATGCCGCCGGCTTCTTCGTGCTCACGCCTCTGATGATCTGGCGGCGCAAGTGGCGTCACGTAGGCCTTCATGCGGCCTGCCTGCTCTTTCTGTTCACCGGCTTCATGACCTATCGAATGCACCGTCCGACAGCCGCGGTTGCGGGCCGAATCACGGTGATTTCGCACAACATCGGGCAGGGCGATCGTGAAGCCTTTGCGGATTATTTTCCAGGCGAGGAGCCGGACGTGGTGCTGCTTCAGGACGCGGGTCGAGGGCGTGAGGCGTTCGCGAAGCGCTTTCCTCGTCACCGAATCCGCGCGCTTGATCAATTTGTGATTCTCACACCGCACACGATCCTCCGCGCCGATGTGCTCGACTCGGTGCGATGGAAGGAGCGTTCGGTCGCGGTGCGATACGAACTCATGGTGAACGGGCGCGAAGTTGCCGTGTATAATGTCCACCTCCCGACGCCGCGGGCATCTCTTCGCGGGAGTCTTTCCCCGCGCGTGTGGCTTGAGGCTTTGGGACTGCGCGCCGCGCCAACCGAGGGCTTTCCAGGTTATCGCGCGTGGATTGATGCGCGCATAGCACTCGCGCGCAGCCTGCTCGCCGAGATTTCAAAAGAAAAACTGCCCTACATCGTCGGCGGCGATTTTAACATGCCGGACCACGGCCGGATGTATCGTATGATTGCGGCGGAAATGGCGGACGCGTTTGCAAATGCCGGAAATGGATGGGGGCTCACTTTTTCCGGGAGTAAAGATAGCGCGGTCGCGGCAGCATTCGGACCGTGGCTGCGGATCGACTATTTGTTTGCCGGAAAGGGGTGGAAACCTGTTAATTGCAGGACTGCGGACGACCCGCGCTCGCAGCACAGGGCGTTGCTTGCACGCTTCGCACCCACACCCTGAATTTATGCCCGAGTCCGCTTCAAACCAAACCCGCATCAAGGCCATCCTATGGCTGTTGATCGTATTTGCGCTCTGTTTCGACACGGCTTTTCTCTGGCAGCGCGCGGGTGGCGCGTACGAAAGCGAATACGGCGCGCATCCCGATGAGGCGGCGCATTACGTCACCGGTCTGTTTGTGCGGGATGCGGTGACGACGATTCCGGAAGCTGTGAAATTGCGTTCCATCACGCCGATGAAGGCATTTGGAGCCGACGCGCCAAACGGCTTCTACGCTCACTATCCAAAGGTTGCACTCGGCGTCTGGCCGCCCGGTTTTTATGTGGTGCAGACAGCATGGACGCTGCCGTTTGGTGTCTCGCGAAACTCCATCATGCTGCTGATGGCCGCGATCGCAGCGGGCGTCGGAGTCTTGATTTTTCAAATGGTGCGCCGCGAGTTTGGAATCTCGGCCGGCGCGATTGCGGCTCTGCTCTGGCTATCGGCGCCTTTAATCCGTATGTACTATGGAATGGTGATGGCCGAAATGCTTTGCGCATTCACGATGTTTGCCGCGACGATTTTCTGGGGCCGGTATCTCGATTCCCGCAAAACGTGCGATGCCGTGCTGTTCGGTGTCCTCGGGGCGGCTGCAATTTTGACGAAGGGAACCGGGCTCGCTCTCGCGCTTATGGTCGTGTTCTCGATTTTGCTGAGTGGTAAGTTAGCGATTCTGGGTGAACGCGGCACGTGGATTGGTGCTGCCCTTGTAGCAATCATCGCCGGGCCATGGACGTGGTATTTTCGCAATGCCGGCACGCAGGTGGGCGGATGGTCCGACAATTCGGGTGGCTTCTCCATCGATTTCACGCTCAAGGCTCTCCCGTTCTATGCGCGGCATCTGGTGCTGGCTACGGGAATCGCTATTGCTGTTCTCGCGATTGTCGGCATCTACGCGCGGTGCGTGAAACGTGGCGAAAATCACGGGCGATGGGCCGCATTCGCCTCGCTCGTTTTCGGCGTTTACGTATTTCAGTGTTTGATTCCTGTTGGCGACGAGTCCCGTCACATCATCGCCGCGACTCCTGCGCTTGTGGTCCTCGCGTTTGCGGGGCTTGATTGGCTTCTGTCATCATCCCGGTTCCCTGCGGTTGCGCGCCTCGCTCCGGAAAATAAGCGCCGGGTGATGGCGTTGCTTCTTGTTTTTCTGTCAATGCCGGTCTTCGCGATGACGCGCGTAAAGAAGGATACTGCGGGGTTTGCCGCGCCTGCCGAATGGATCATTGAGAACGCTCCGGCTTCGCGCGTTCTCGTTTGTTCCGATGCCGAAGGCGAGGGGATGTTCATATCCGAGATTGCGATGCGCGATGAGCGACCGGGAATCACGGTCGAGCGTGGCAGCAAATCACTCGTCGACCCGAAGGGTCGCACTTGGGATGGCAGGAATCTGAAGGAGCGATTCGATGCCGATGGCTTGGTTGAATATCTCAGCGCCGGAAAAATCGATTTTATTGTGCTCGATTCCGCCGTTCCGGAACGGCGGCGCGCAGGCTACCATGACCAACTCACTCGTGCGATTGAGGACAACCCGATGCAATTCTGGAAGGTTCTGGAGTCGCCTGTCACGCGCGCCGGCGAGCCAATGTATCGACCGCTTCGTCTGTTCAGGATAAGAGGAACCAAGAACCCGATTTCACAATGATGCGTCCGAAGTTTTCAAAGCTTTCAATCTTAATGGCTGCCTACAACGAGGAGGAGACGCTTCGTTCGTGCGTTGCAGCGGTGCTCTCATCGCCTCTTCCGGAGGGGCTCGCACGCGAAGTAGTCATCGTGAACGACGGTAGCAAGGATGCGACATGGGAGGTGATGCAGGATTTGGAAAAGGATCATCCCGGCGTAATCCGGATTTTCCAGCAACCCGAGAACATGGGTAAAGGCGCGGCGATTCGCCGGGCGATTAGCGAGATGTCCGGTGACCTCGCCATTTTTCAAGATGCGGACCTTGAGTACGATCCGAACGAGTATTCGAAGATCCTCGCGCCGATTCTCGATGGTCGCGCCGAGGTGGTCTTCGGCAGCCGATTTGCAGGAGCGGAGCGGAAGGTTCTGCTCTTCTGGCATACCGTGGTGAACAAGTTCCTCACCTTGCTGAGCAACATGCTCAACGACACAAACTGGACTGATATGGAAACGTGCTACAAGGCTTTCACGGCTACGGCGCTGAAATCCATGCCGCTGTTTTCAAATCGTTTTGGCATCGAACCGGAGATTACTGCGAAAGTCGCGCTCAACCGCTTCCGCATGTTTGAGGTGCCGATCAATTACAACGGACGCGGATACGACGAGGGAAAGAAGATTAATTGGAAGGACGGCGTGGCCGCGTTGTGGTTCATTTTCAAATACCGCTTTAGTTCGAAGTACTGCGATGCGGGAAAGGTCACGCTCGATGCGATTGAGCAGGCACCGAAGTTTAATCGCTGGATGTACGAAAGCGTAAAGCCGTACCTCGGCAAGCGTGTCGCCGAACTTGGCTGTGGCCGCGGCAATCTCAGTAACTTCTTCCGAAAGCACGAAACCGTGCTGCTGACCGACTATCGCGATGATTACCTTGATCCCTTGCGCGCAAAGTGGGGGCTGAAAAGGAATCTCTCATTTTCGAAGCTCGATATGAGCCTGCGTGATGACTATGCGGTGCTCACGAAGTTCGCGCCGGACTCCGTCGTGTTTCTCAATGTTCTTGAGCACATCGAAGACGATCGTGCGGTATTGAAAAACCTTTTCGATCACGTTCCGTCCGGCTGCCGTTTGGTGATTCTCGTTCCATTCGGGATGAAACTCTTCAGCGAGTTCGATAAGGAACTTGGTCATTTCCGTCGCTACGAAAAGGGCGAGTTGGAGGGGAAAATGAAGGACGCCGGATTCGAAGTGGAGCGCCAGTTCTACTTCAATAAAGCGGGAAAGTTGGCCTGGTTCTTCGCCAACACGCTCGGGCGGCGTACAAAGCTCACGCCGCTCCAATTGCGGATCTACAATTTCCTCACGCCCGCATTTAAAATTTGGGACAAGATCGCCCCCGGAACGGGGTTGAGCACCATTGCCGTCTGCCGCAAGCCTTAGTCGATGCGGCGCGCTCGCATCGTGCTCGGACTGACGCCAAATTCGCGGTGGAACAAGCGGTTGAAGAACGACAACTGATTGAATCCGTTTGCAAACGCGATCGCGCTTACCGGTTCTGCCGTCTCACGCAGAGCCCTGCAGACGGCCTGGAGGCGCACTTGATTCAGAAACACGGAGAACGATTTGCCTGCGTGCCTCGTGAACTGGCGGGCGAACGTCGCACGGCTCATACCCGTGAGTGCCAGCAGTGACTCCAGACGGATTGGTTCCCGGTAGTGCGCGAGGATGAAGCTTACTGCCCGCTGGACAGCCTCCTGATGCTCCACCGTTCCGTCGAGCGCGAACGGACGCTCCGCCAAGGCCCGCGTGTGTGAAGGCGGCGTCGAGGCGAGTAGGTCGAGCAATTTGAAGAACAACGCCAGTCTCCCAAGCCCCGAATGGCTCTGCAACTCGCTCATCAATGCCGCGGCAGCGCGGGCGGTGCTTTCGCGAAAATAAAGGCCTCTCTGTGCTTTACCTGCCAGAGTGCGGAGCGATGTGTGGATTTCACCGAGACTCCAGACACCGTGCTCCAGTGGAAAATCCCACTGCAACGAGAGTCCTGCAGATTCACCGCGCTGGTGCCAGTAGTGCGGAACATTCGATCCGATCAGCACGAGATCGCCTGCTTCGAACAATGCGATGTGATCTGCGACAAAGCGCGTCCCGGCACCTCGTTGAATCAATGTCAGTTCCATCGCGCGGTGATAATGCCATCGGTCGCCTTGTCCTGAAATCGCACGCGCGACACCGTTTCGAAGCACCTGCACGCGGTCGACGCTGCGTGTCCACTTTAGCAAACGAAACGTCTCATCAGACGAAAACCGGATTTCTTCGCGTTGAACGGGCATACATGCGCATTTGAAGGCATCGGCGTGCTGCACTGCAATGATACGATTCTCCCTTTTTCAGCGAAGCGTGAGCGCTATACGTGATACGATAGTGGAAGCGTTTGCGTTTCGAGGCGTAGCGGAAGGGCCATAGGTCTGGCACTGTTGTGGGTCATGAGCACGAACACCACGTACCGTTTTTCATTCGGACCCTGGAACATCAGCGAGGGCGCGGACCCATTTGGAACCGAGGTCCGACAGGCCTTTCCTCATGAGGAGAAGTTTGCACTCTATCGACCGCTCGGTTTTGAAGGCGTGCAGTTCCATGACGACGACGTGGTGCCCGGGATGGATGCGCTTTCCCACGCGCAGATTATGGCGAAGGCGGGCGAAGTGAAGGCGATGCTCGCAAATCAAGGGCTCACGCCGGAGTTCGTCGCGCCACGTTTGTGGTTTGCGGAGCAGACGACGGATGGCGCCTATACTTCGAACAGCGCGAGCGACCGCGCGTATGCGTGGGACCGGACGAAGAAGGCAATCGACATAGCGCGTGCAATTGACTGCAAGGGAATCGTGCTCTGGCTTTCGCGCGAGGGCACATACATCCGCGAAGCGAAGGATGCGAAACTCGCCTACCAGCGTCTTCTTGAGACGGTGAACGCGATGCTCGATTACGACAAGACGATCGAGATTTGGATCGAGCCAAAGCCGAATGAGCCAACGGACCAGGCCTACGTGCCGACGATTGGGCATGCCATTGCGCTGGCTTACGCCTCAAAGGATCACGGTCGCGTGAAAGGATTGATCGAGAGCGCCCATGCGATGCTCGCGGGACTCGATGCAAGCGATGAGATGGCTTTCGCGCTGGCACACGACAAACTCGCGAGTGTTCACCTCAACGATCAGAACGGACTGAAGTATGATCAGGATAAGAATTTCGGCGGGGCGAATTTGCGCGCTGCGTTCAATCAGGTGCGGGTGCTGGAGGAGAGTGGATACGGCAGTCGCGGCGAGTTCATCGGCCTTGATGTGAAAGCGATGCGCACCCAGCGCGGATTCCCTGTGACCGACCATTTGAAAAACAGCAGGGAGCTTTTCCTGCACCTCGTTGAAAAGGTTCGGACGCTGGATCAGAAGCTCGTCGCACAATTCCGTGACGCCCGCGATTACGAGGCGCTGGAGCTTTACATTCTCCGCCACATCATGGGAATTCGCTGAACCACTTTTATGAAACAATTCCGCCTCAACCGTCTTTTTAACGCCAAGTCCAACCGCTGCTTCGATGTGGCAGTCGATCACGGCTTTTTCAACCAGCCCGGTTTCCTCGCGGGAATCGAAAACATCGCGAAAACCGTTCAGACGCTCATCGCCGCCGGTCCGGATGCGATTCAGCTCACGCCGGGACAGGCGCGTCATTTGCAAAGTGCGCCCGGCCATGGAAAGCCGCGTCTCGTTCTGCGCACCGACACTGCGAATGTCTATGGCAAGGAACTGCCGAAGCAGGCGTTCAGCGCGATTATTGAGGATGCGATGCTTCAGGCCGTGCGTCTCGATGCGGCGTGTGTGTGTGTGAATCTTTTCCAGATTCCCGGCGCGCCGGAAGTGACGCAGCAGTGCATTGAAAACATCTTGAAGCTCAAGGTGCAGAGCGATCATTTCGCGATGCCCATGATGGTGGAGCCGCTTGTTTTCCGTCCCAATTCGGAGGCCGGTGGATACATGGTCGATGGTGACGAAACGAAGATCGTCCATCTCGTGCGGCAGGCTGTGGAACTCGGTGCAGACGTTATTAAGGCCGACCCGACCGACGATGTCTCGCGATACCACAAGGTCATCGAAGCCGCGAGCGGCATCCCGGTTCTCGTGCGCGGCGGCGGCAAGGTAAGTGATCAGGAAATTCTCGTTCGCACCGAGGGCCTTCTCAAACAGGGCGCGAGCGGAATCGTCTATGGTCGCAACATCATCCAGCACTCGAATCCCGCAGGAATTGTCCGCGCCTTGATGGCGATGGTCCACGACGGGGCGAGCGTGGATTCCGCGCTCGCGATGATTTAGTGTTTGTCGCGGCGCTGGAGCTCTTCGCGGGCTTTTTGCAATCTCGCATGCTCGGATGGAGTGAGGCTTTGTAGCCCGCTCCGGGCGACTTTTTCCAGGATAGCATCCACTTCAGCCATCACGGGATCTTCGGGTTCCGAATCAACGGCGGTCGATTGCGCGTGGCTCTCTGCGCGTGATTCGGGACGTGGTAGAACGCGGAGCTTTGGCTTACGGCGGAAAACATTACGCACTCTGGTAGTGAACGGAACATAGTCGTCGAAGTCCCGATCGAGAGCGTGCTTTATGAAGAGCATTGCAGCGAGACAGGCGGACCACAGCCCGACCAGACCAAGGAACCGCTTCTCCGCGACCATCATGAGCGAACCACAAAATACGCATGCGACGGCCACATATTTGAAAGGGATGAATCCGAAGGCGAGGGAGTTGGGATAGAGTGTTGAGAACGCCACGATCATTCCTGCGGCGATGTAGAAATTGCCGAGCAACAAGTCGGGCACATTGAGTGTGTAGGCGATGAGGGTGGAGGCCGCCGCCGGAATGGTGATGAGAAGAACGAGCAGTTGAGTCAGCGCCTTTCGCCCGAGATGCGTCTCAATGCCGATACTCCACCAGTAAAAGCAGAAGATGGCGAAAGGAGTGAAGAAGCTGAAGCGAGCGACGAGGGGATGAATCCAAAGAGTGATCGCATTTGCCCAACCGTCACGGGGAACAAGGAATCCCGCGGCGCGAAGATCGAACGAGCCTTCGGCTTCGATGAATGCGCAGGTGATTAATCCGGCGACCATCACCGCGACAATGATCGTTGTAAGGTAAATCGGAATGCCCTTCCATTTTCCGAATGGCTCAGTCTCGAGCGAAAGGTAGCGTGGCATATCTCGGCGCTGACTTAGCGGAGTAAGCTGATGTCGTCAAAGGAGGAAGCGGGTCGTTCGATTTACTCGCGGTCTTTTGGGGAAAGGTTCACGAAGGCCTTCAGAGTCACCAGGAAAAGCCCCGTGATTGCGGCGAAGCCGGCCACTGGGGCGATGATGTTGGTGATGAAGGCGGTAGTCATGATGACCTTCCTTTGGAGCAATAGAGGTGCCATGAACCCACGTGTTTTGAAATGGCATGGTTGACACCTGTGACGGCGCTGGCGAAGGCATGAGTGTGCGAAAGGTAACCTTCATATGAGCATCCGAGCTGCGTGGGTATTGCTCGCTGTGCTGCACACGATTCCAGTGATTGTCGGATTGCGTTTCGGCATGCTGCCGGGGCTTGCGGTTATGGTCGTGTTTCATTTGTTGCTGGTGGCCGCGATTTTTCTCCCGGTGTTGCTCGGGATCGGCTGCGGAGTCCGGCGTTTCCACACAGATGGTCGCGAAGTGTGTATCACGATCGACGATGGTCCGACTGCCGATACGGCGGAGGTGCTCTCGATACTCGATCACGCGAATGCAAAGGCGCTTTTCTTTTTGATCGGTGCGCGTGTCGCAGAGGAGCCCGCGCTTTGCCTCAGGATCGTCGCGGGCGGGCATGAATTGGGAAATCACACGATGACGCACGCGACTGCCCTGTTCTGGAGTCTCCTGCCGTCTGCGCAGATGAGGGAAATCAGCGGTGCAACTGCGGAGATTGAGCGTGCCGCCGGCGTGTATCCGCGGCTCTTCCGCGCTCCGGTTGGCTTTCGGAACCTCTTCAATGCCGGTGTGCTCCGAGCGCTTGGAATGCGGTATGTCGGCTGGAGTGCCCGCGGTTTTGATGGGATCGATACGAACGTCGAGCGCGTCGTTTCGAGAATCATGCGGTCACTTCAGCCGGGCGCTATCATTCTGTTGCATCAAGGACGACCGCATCACGTCGCAGTTCTGCGGCGGCTTCTGGCTGAACTTCACTCCGGTGGATGGAGCGTTGTGATTCCCGAGGTTTTGCGGGCACACACTCTTCGATGATGCGCCCTAGCGCGGAACCTTGCTTTTCCAAAAATCGAGGAAGTCTGCGATGATCGCGTTGTTCAGCCCCGGTTCGCGCCGGTGCTCTGTGGCTGTCTTTCCGAAATAGTGGGCGACCCAGCCGTCTGCGATCGTGGAAGCGCCATCCATGAATTGCTCCAGTTCCTTCAGCGAACAACTGAGAGGGAAAGTCTCTTCGATGACGATAGGCTTTCCGATTTCGTATGCTTTCAGCGCCGTGATTGTCTCGGCGACCTTTCCAGCCTGCGGATAAAAATGCACGCTCACGAAATCGAGGTGTTTCGCCGCCTCCGGGCAGTAGAAGTCGAGTTTCGCGCCGGGCCAGACCTGCACCCACGGAATCACGCCGACTGTGATCAAGTTTTCCGGATCCACATCGCGGATGGCGGTGGTCATTTGTTTCACCCATGCGGCCGCGACTTCCTGTTGCGTGCGCTTTCCGGGCTGGTTCGCGATGCGCTGGACGAAATGAAAACCGCCGAGTTCTCCTGTGAGCCACGGATGCTCGCCAGCTTTCGCCTCCGTGACGACGGGTTCGTTCATCAGGTCGTAGCAGAAGACAGCCGGATGGCCTTTGCACGTTTCGGCGACTGCACGCCAGAATCGCTCATGCACGGCCCATCGCTCGGCTTCGGAAAGCCCGTCAAGCCACGGCGGCACACGTGCGAGTCGATAGCAACTCAGGCCCGTGAGATCGAGATACAGCGAATTTTCCTGTGCGAGATCGAGCAGCTTCCGGAGGCGGGCAAGCGCGGCGGGTTTGGTTTGATCCGGCCCGGCCATGTAGGTTTCAAGCTGGAGATGGATGCGGATGACATTGGCCCCGAGCGCGCGCATCTCGCGAAAATCCTCCGCGATGGAGTCCCACTTTTCGCCCCAGTATTCTTCCAGCAGCGTATCCTGTTCGCCGAGGTAGTTGAATCCCCACGGCACAAAACGGGCACCGCTCTCCTTGAGCACGAAGTGTTTGCTGTCCGCGCTGATGCGGACGGGCTCCATTCCGGACGCGTTCCCGGAGTGGAATATCCAAGCCAGTGCGAGGGCGATGATTCGATGGACGTGCATGGCGCGGATTATGAAAACGCCTGCTTCCGCCGATATGCAACGCCGGATTCGTCGGGCCCGCTAAGCCTGCGCGGGCTACCCCGGCAACTGGACCTGAATCACCGGGAGCGGGTAGCGGATGATGAGCTGGTCATCGAGATAGATCTCGATGTGGTAGGCGCCGAGTGTCTTGAACTGGATGTTTGTGAAGAGGTTCACATTCGTCGCCATCGCATCCATTTCCTTCAGGCGGAAATTCACCGAGCTTTCACCGAGGACTTTTTCATCCGGTGCGAGAAGCTTCGCAGTCTGCTTGAATTCACCGACACCGTTGCACCAGCGGGTCCAGAGGCATAGTTTCAGAAATCCGATGGGAATCTGCGGCGCGGGCACGGCATTGATTACGCCGACGAGGGTTTGCATGCCGGTGATTTCACGACGGATGTCTTCGCACAGGACGGATGCCTGGCAGTTTGGGAGCACGTATTTATCAAACACGCCGCGTGCCTACGTGAGAGCGGGCGCTGCGTCAACGGGGCACTTTGCGTGCGCCCATGAAATCATGACATCCGGGCCATTTTGTCCGCGGAATGATTCCCGTTCAAAGTGCTTTCCGTTCGCGTCGGGTTCCGGCTAATGAATCCCCATCGATGAGTCGAGCCACAGAACTCTTTGAAATTCAAACCCGGCTGGCCGTGGGTGACGCCGCATTGGTTTACCGTGCCGTGGATCCGTCGGGACGCCGCGTCGCGCTAAAGCTTTTGCTGCCGGAGCATCTCATCGCGCACCCGCTCGACGTCGAATCGCTCCTTCGCGATGCGCCTCAGTTGCAAACGATTGCCGGTGTGAACATCGTGCAATTGCTCGACGCGTTTCCAGACGAGGACGGCACGGTGCTCGTTTACGAATACGCCGAGGGTCATCGAGGTCTCGATGTCCCGAATAACCGGCCGATCGCTGCCGAGCACGCGGTGGACATCGCGGCGCAACTTCTCTCCGCGCTCCGGAGCGGCGAGCGTCAGCGGTATCCTCACGGGGACCTGAAGCCGAGCGATACGGTGATTGTCGATCTGCCGGATGGGCGGCCGCTGGTGATGGTGCTCGACTGGGGCCTCGCAAATTACCGGAGCGAGCTGACTCCGGGTTCCTATGCGTACACCGCGCCGGAACGTCTTGCAGGCGGCCCGCCTTCGCACGTCGCGGATCTGTTTTCAGCGGGCGCGGTGCTTCATTATCTTTTTACAGGCAAGCGACTGCTCCCGTGTGAGACGAAGGAAGAGTTTATGGCTGCCTGGCCGGGGCTCGATGTGAAGGCGCTCGCGGTGATGCGACCGGATCTCCCGAAGGCGCTGGTGGACTGGATTGCGCTGCTGATTGCGCCCGACCCCGACGCCCGACCCGAGTCGGCGGTAAAGGCGCTTGAGGCTCTGGCGGCGCTCAATCCTCCGCTGCCTCCCGCCGTGCCGGAACACATCCGTCCACGAATCGTTCGCGCGCCACAACCAGTCGTGCAGCCGGTTTCCAAGATCCAGCCGAGGCCTGTCCCGCCGCCTGTTGCCGCGCCGGTGCAGCCGGCGCCTGCTAACCCGGCTGCGTCTGCGGCCGCATTGAATCGTGCAAAACAGGAACTCGACCGCCTTGCTCGGAAGCGTCAGTCGCTCGCATTAATGACGACCTATCTCGTTGTTATTGCGGGTCTCGCGTTTGGCGGTTGGTTTATCTACAAGCGCGGACTCAATCCTTCGACAAAACCGGATGATTCAGCGCTTGCGGGCACGCCGGGACGGACGCCTGCGCGTGGTGCCGCGGAACCGGCCACGCCGACTGCGGAGCCCGCCGCGCCCGAACCGCCGGCGGCTGTTCCTGCGCCTCAGCCAGCACCGCAGCCTGCACCCGCTGTCGCCGCGGCGACGCCCGCGCCAAAAGCACCGCCACAACCGGCACCGCCGCCTCCAAAACCTCCCGAGCCCGCACCCGCGGCGAATCCCGGCTCCCGCGCTGTGGAATCGTTTCAATATGCGGGTGGAGCTCCGATCGTTGGAGCGTCCGGTGGCGTCGGCTGGGAAGGCCCGTGGACCGGCGGCAACGCTGAGATTGAGGACGGCGCGTTTCCGAATGTGACGCCCGTTTCTCCGGGCGGAAAACTTCTGTTCAAGCCGGCCGCCAATGACACCTGGGTATCCCGGGTTGTTGATCCAGCGGTCGGCCTCGTGGACCAGAAATCAGGCGGTGTGTATTATTTTACGCTCACGTTTTCCCACACCGATACCGTGTTTACGCCGGAGAGTGAGTTTCAGTACAATCCCATCGACCCGGCTCAGCAGAACCGGCCATTGCGGGTGATCATCGGCAACGAGGGCAAGGGCTTCGAAGTCGCGATCAATGATCGGAAAAAAGTCGTGAAGCTCCCGAACACGCCGGGCCCGATCCGGCTTGTGCAGAAGTTCTCTTTCACGCCTGAGGCGAATAATCGCTGGAAGGTTGAGTGCCGGTTGTTCGTAAATCCACCTGCCGGAAACAAAGAGCCCGGACAGCCGAACATGATTGTGACCGGCACCGGTTTTCCGATGCCTGCGAAAATCGGGATCGCATTGCGAAAGAAACCCACGCCGACCACGCGGGTGGACGAGGTGCGATTCGCGAAAGAGTGGAAGGATTTGTTTAACTAAAGGTCCGCGAATCAGGGCCGCGGCTCTTTTCCGCTGCGGATATCCAGAACCTGCGCGGCGAGTGGAAGATCGCGGGCGAAGGTGATCTTGAAATTGTAGTCCTCGTTGGGCAGGAGCGCGACGCGTTTGCCGAGTTTCTGAATTGCGGAAACTTCATCGGTCACGAGCTCATTGTGCGCCATAAGCGACGCGTAGGCCTGTAGAATCAGCGGGGTGCTGAAGATCTGCGGTGTCTGCATCGCCCAGAGGTTCTGCCGCTCCACGCTTTCGGTGACCATCAGTTCGTGCGATGCGCGTTTCACCGTGTCGGGAATTGGCGATGCGCAGCATGCGGCGCCGTGGGCACGTGCAAGTGCGAGGCAGTCGGAAATAAGTCGCGGCGTGACGAGCGGGCGCGCGGCGTCGTGAATGGCGACATATTGCGATGATTCAGTTTCCGCGGCCTTGAGGCCGTTCCATACCGACAAGTGGCGCTCCGGTCCGCCCGGAATCGCGCGGACGACCTTCGTAAGGTTTGCCGCTGCGGCGAGTGCCTCGACCTCGGCGATTCGTTCCTCGCGGGTGACGACGACGATTTTGTCGATATCCGGACACGCGTTGAAGGATGCGAGGGAATGAAACAGCACCGGCCGCCCGTTCAATTCAGCGAAGATTTTGTCGAATCCCATCCGACGGCTGCTTCCAGCCGCGACGATGATGGCTGTGACGTGGCTTTGTGTGGATTCAGTTTGTGCCGTGTCATTCATGGCGCGGGACGGTAGCGACGGAGCAGGGCTCGGCAATTTTTTTCAACCCGCGACTCGATCGCGCGGCGGATGAACCCGCCGTCTGCGGAGGCGGAACCAGTTGTTCAGGGTTTTGCGCAGCTTGTCGCGGAAGGAAAGCAGCGACTCGTGCCGCTGTCCGCCGCGCTTGATGGCGTCGAGGATTCCGCGCACGGAAAAATCCGCGGTTTCAAACATCATTCGCGAGGCTCCGATCGCCGCGTAGTGGTGCGCATCGCTGCAAGCAACCATCGGAAGACCCCGCCGTTCCGCATACTCGCGGGCATGCGTGTTGTACTTCGCAAAGGAAATCGCAGCGTTGAAAACCTCGAGCGCGTCCACTTCGAGGGTATCGAGAACTTCCTCGCGAATTCCCGCACGAAACCGGTCGTAGGGGTGTGCAGGAATCGCGACTCCGCCGGCTGCCCGAATCGCAGCGGCGACCTCGCGCGCGGGGCGCCCTTTCATTTGTGGAAGCGTCGCGCCGATGCAGAGCAGGTGGCCTTCCGCGGTGGAAACTTCCACGCCTGGAAGGACGAGGAAGCCATCCACGGGCAGACCGTCTGCGCGCGCGAGCCCGGCATCCACCATATAGTGAAAGGCGTCGCACGTATTGTGGTCCGTGATCGCAAATCCGTTGAGGCCCTTCGCCTTTGCCGATGCGATGAGCTGCTCCGGGCTGCTCACGCCGTCTCCTGAAAACCAGGAATGGCAATGTAGGTCGATTTGATACGGCATGAGTGAGAGGCGTCCGGATTAGCGATGCACGGCGGGCTGTGCAACGAAAGTTTGCCGCGCGTGCCGTTACCCGCTCACGATGAGCTGATGCCGGTCCTACGACGAACGCGCACCGCGGGTTGTGTGAACATGATTTTTTTGAGAGTAGCTGCGATTGTCTTTCCAAGTCTCTGCGCGTTTGCCGCCGAGCGCGTGGTGATCAACGAGATTCACTACGATCCGAAGGATAAGCGGCCGCTCGAATTCGTGGAATTGCACAATGCTGGAGATGCGCCTGCAAAGCTCGACGGCTGGCGGCTGGATAAGTTTGTTTTTCCTGCGGGGACCGTGATTGCTCCGGGCGCTTTTCTCGTCGTCGCGCAGGATGCGGCGGCGCTTGAGAAGGAGTTTGGGGTAAAGGCGCTCGGTCCATTTGTCGGGAAGCTGAGCAACGAGGGTGAGAAGCTGACGCTGGCAAACGCGTCGGGTCAGGTTGTCGAGGCGGTCAATTTCGGAGCGGGTTTTCCGTGGCCGAGCGCAAGTGCGGGTCTCGGCTCATCGTTGGAGCGGATTCATCCGCTTGCCGATGCCGCGAGACCGGGCCACTGGCGGGCATCGGGATTTGCGGATGTGCAGGCTTCACCGGCGGGCGTTTTTATTCCCGCCGGAAGCGCCGGATGGAAATGGCGGCGTGGGGACTCCGAGCCGGGAGCGTGGACGTCGCGGGAGTTCAAAGAGGACGGTTCGTGGTCGGGCGGAAAGGCAGGATTTGGCTACGGCGATAGTGATGATGCGACGGTCATTCCGGATATGCAGGGTCGCTACTCGAGCGCGTTTTTTCGCCACCGTTTTACCGTGGCGCAAGTTCCGCCGACGCTATCGCTCGCGCTGCGGGTGGACGATGGGTGCGTCGTTTGGCTGAACGGACACGAGGTCGCGCGCCTGCACGTCCCGCAGGGCGCGCTTTCGCTGAAATCCCTCGCGTTGGATCACGAGGCTGGCGATTGGGAGGAGGTTCGCATCGAGGATGCCGGGCGGTTTTTGACGCCCGGTGAGAACGTGCTCGCGGTGCAGGCGTTCAATTCCGCGCTCGATAGCAGCGACCTTTCGATGGATGCATCGCTCGCGCTTCCTGGCCTTGTGAAAAGTGGTGGAAAGAACCCGACTCCCGGTGCCGTGAACAGCGTGGCCGCCGCGAGTGCGCCGCCGGCTTGTGCGTGGGTCCAGCATAGACCGGAGCGCCCGAAAGCCGGCGAACCGGTGGTGGTGTCGGTGGCTGTGACGGATCGCGAAGGGGTGAAGTCGGCCACGCTTCATGTGCAGTTTGTGGAGCCGGGCGCTTACGTGCGGCGCAGCGATCCGGACTACGCGACGCGCTGGCAGGATTTCCCGATGAACGATGCGAAGCTCGACGGTGACAACGTCGCTGGCGACAACGTGTGGTCCGTCACAATTCCGGCTGCGATGCAGACGAATCGCAGACTTGTGCGCTACCGTGTCACTGCTGTCGGTGGCGATGGTGCGATGGTCCAGCTCCCATACGCGGATGACCCGTCGCCGAACTTCGCCTACTACGTCTGGAACGGCGTGCCTGCATGGACGGGCGCTTCGCAGCCCGGAACGACTCCGCCCGTCACGTTCACGCCGGAATTGCAGAACTCGCTCCCCGTTTTCACGCTGATTGCGAACGCGACCGACGTTCAGCGGAGTCAGTACGATGGCGGGCAGAATCACCGGAAGTTTTCCGGGACATTCGTTCACGATGGCCAGGTCATCGATCACATGGAGTTTCACAATCGCGGCAGTGCGAGCACGTATGTCGCAGGGAAAAACAAATGGGGCTTCAAATTTGCCGCCGCGCATGAACTCGAGGTTCGTGACCAGTGGGGACGGAAGCGGAAGGAGTCGTGGAACAGCTTTTCCATGAATGCGTGCGCGAGCCCTTGGGTGCAGGTAAATCGCGGCATGTCGGGGCTCGACGAAGCGATTTCATTCCGCGCGTATCAACTCGCCGGCGTTCCTGCGTCCGATTGCCAGCCTGTGCATTTTCGCGTGGTGACCACTTCGGATGAGCAGGGGAAGACGCAATACGACGGCGACCTGTGGGGGCTTTATCAGGCGATTGAAGACGTGGACGGCGCGTGGCTGAAGAACCAGAAGCTTGCCGACGGGATTACCATTTCACCCGAGCGGGGATTGAAGCACGTCCCCGGCGGATACAGCGGTGATGCGGGTCAGGAATGGGGATCATTCACGCGCGGCCCGCAGGGCGATGCGGAGAAGTGGTGGCGTGCGAACATGGATTTGCGGAGCTACTACGGCTTTCACGCAATCAACCGGCTGGTCTCGAACATCGATCTGCGTCCCGGCGCGAATCACTGCTTTTATCGAAATCCGCAAAAGGGATGGGCCCCGGTGCCGTGGGACCTCGATATGCAGTTCATTCCGTGCACGCATCAGCCGGGATTCATCGACCAAGCCCGCGTGCTCGAAGTGCCGGCGCTGCGCACCGAGTTCAGAAACCGGGCCCGTGAAATACTCGATCTTCTGGCGAGCGATCCGCGGCCAGCTGGTGGTCAAATCGGCCAGCTCGTTGCCGAGTATGCGCGTCTCATTGAACCGGTCGTCGGCGGAAAGCCACTCGGAAGCTGGGCTGAACTCGACCGCGCGCGATGGAATTACGCGCCGCCGACTTCGAACAAAGGCGCGTTCTTCCGCAATCCGGCGGGGGAAGGAATGGCGGGCGGCGCTTTCACGAGGACGCTCGCGACGCCGGACTTCGCGGGCTTTTGCAAATACATCGTCGATTTTTGCACCGACACACGGCCGCAGAAGAACTACGCGGTGAACGATAAAAACCCACTTGGTTACGGCTGGGGATATTTGTCGCTGGAGGCCGCGGATAAGGAAATCCCGGCCCGGCCAACAATTCGCTACGTGGGTCCCGCCGGTTTTCCCGCGGGTGCGCTGGGCTTTGAATGTTCGCCGTTTTCCGATCCGCAGGGTGCGGGAACTTTCGGAGCGATGATGTGGCGGGTGGGCGAAATCGCGACGCCCGCCGCGAAGCCTTGGCGTTACGAAATCGAGCCGGTCTGGGAAAGCGCCGAGGCTCCCGCTTTTGTGCCGCAGGTTCACATTCCGCAGGGCACGTGCAAGGCCGGCCGCACGTACCGGGTGCGTGTCCGGCATCGCGACAACTCCGGACGCTGGAGCCACTGGAGTGAGGCGGTGGAGTTCGTCGCGAAGTGAGCGTCTAAGCAGGCAGCCGTGCGCGGGTTGGTTCCGCGGAATGAAGTTCATAGCAGTCAGTCTGACTGTTCTTGCGGGAGGTGCTTTTGCGGCTCCCACGCCGGAGCAGGTGGAGTTTTTCGAAAAACAGGTGCGCCCTGTTCTCGTGGATCAATGTGTGAAATGTCACGGTCCAGAGAAGCAGAAGGCTGATCTCCGGCTCGATTCACGCGAGGCGATTCTGAAGGGCGCGGACACCGGGCCGGTCGTCGTCGCAGGCGACCCTGGAAAAAGCGGGCTGATTAAAAGCATCCGGCATGAAGGTGATGCGAAGATGCCCGACAAGGCCCCGAAAATGCCGGAGCCGCGGATTGCCGCGCTGACGGAGTGGGTGAAGATGGGATTGCCGTGGCCCGAGGGAACCGGTGCGAAGCCGGCGGCGGATATCGCGAAGACGCACTGGTCGTTCCAGCCCGTGAAGCCTGTCGCAGTGCCGCAGCCGGCCGATAAGTCGTCGTGGGTGAAGAGCGTGATTGATGCGTTTGTTTTGGAAAAGCTGAACGCCGAGAAGCTCGCGCCGTCGCCTATCGCGGACCGCCGGACGCTGATTCGTCGCGCTGCATTTGTGCTCACGGGGCTTCCGCCGTCGGAGACGGAAATTGAGGCGTTCCTTAGCGATCCTGCGCCGGAAAGGGAGGCGTTCGCGAAGGTTGTGGATCGCTTTCTGGCCTCGCCGCGATACGGGGAACGATGGGGGCGCCACTGGCTCGACGTGGCCCGCTACGCCGATCATCGCGGTTACCTCGCGGGGAATGATAGTCGCGAGTATCCCTTCGCATGGACTTACCGCGACTGGGTCATCCGCTCGATCAACGACGACCTTCCGTATGATCAGTTCCTCGTGAAGCAAATTGCGGCGGACCGTCCCGGCTCCGGCGGCGATCGCGACGACCTTGCTGCGCTTGGTTTTCTCACGCTGGGACGCCGCTTTTTGAACAACGGTCACGACATCATCGACGACCGCATCGATGTCGTGATGCGTGGAACCATGGCGCTCACGGTCGGTTGCGCACGGTGTCACGATCACAAATTTGATCCCATCACGAGCAAGGATTACTACGCGCTGTATGGCGTGTTTGCTTCGTGCGACGAGGAGCGCGAGCCCGGCAAGCTCCCGGAGCTTCCCGGCGGAAAGGCCACCGCTGCGTATGCGAAACTGCGCGCACAACGCGAGGCGGAGGTTGCCGCGTATGATCAAAAGGCGGCGGATCAGATCACAGCAATGCTTCGTTGGTCCGGCTTTCCCGGAGAGGTTCCCGGAGTCACGATGCAAGAGCTCGCGAAGTCGCGAATCCTTACGCGGAAGTATCGGGACGAACGCCGCAAGCTTGAGACAAAGCGCTCGCAGGCGGAGCTGAATGAAGGCGCTCCACCGCGTGCACACGTACTGACGGACCGCGCGCAGCCTGTGAATCCGCGCGTTTTCATCCGTGGGAATCCCGGTCGTCCGGGCGAGGAGGTGCCGCGGAGGTTCCCGACTTTTCTCGGCGGTGAGACCGCGCCGTTCAAGGACGGGAGCGGGCGTCTGGAACTCGTGCAAGCCATCGTCAATCCCGCAAACCCGTTGACCGCGCGCGTCATCGTGAATCGCGTGTGGTCGCATCACTTCGGCGCGGGCCTTGTGCGCACGCCGGGAGATTTCGGTGCCAAAAGCGACCCGCCGGTGTTGCAGGCGCTGCTCGATTATCTCGGGGGGCAGTTCGTCGCGAACGGATGGAGCATGAAGAAGCTCCACCGCGAAATCCTCCTTTCCTCCACGTGGATGCAGTCCAGCGAGATCCGCGCGGATGCCCAGCAGCGCGACCCCGATAACCGCTTCCTGTGGCGTCAGAACCGCCGTCGCCTCGATTGGGAGTCGCTTCACGATTCCCTGCTTGCCGCCTCGGAGGAACTCGACGAGTCCATGTTCGGACGTCCGGTGAAGCTCTTCGAGCAGCCATTCCCGAAGCGCCGTGCGGTCTACGGATACATCGACCGCCAGAACCTCCCCGCGACTTTGCGGACGTTTGATTTCGCGAGCCCCGATTTAATGAATCCGCAGCGCTCCGTGACGAATGTCCCGCAGCAGGCGCTCTACATGTTGAATAGTCCGTTCGTCATGGAGCGGGCCGCCGCGCTGGCCGCGGGGCCGGAGTTTGAAAGCAGCGGTGCCGGTGCTGAGCAGGCGCGATTGCTCTTCGAGCGTGTGCTTCGCCGGGAGGCTGCTCCGCAGGAGATTTCGATGGCGGTCAGCTTCGTGAAAGGAACCGGCGACAGCGCGCCGCCGCCGCCGCCGCTCTGGCAGTATGGCACCGGGCGGTACGATGCGGCGTCGAAGCGCATGAGCTTCACCCCGCTCCCGCACTGGACGGGCGCGACGTGGCAGGGCGGGGCAAAAGTGCCGGACGCTAAGTATGGCTGGGCCATCATCAGTGCGGAGGGCGGTCATCCTGCGAAAGACGACGCAGTCATCAAGCGCTTCACCGCGCCACGCGACATGGTGCTCACCATTTCGGGCCGGGTGCATCGGAAGGCCGAGGTCGGCAACGGCGTGCTCGCGCGCATCGTCAGCGGGCGGACCGGCCAGATCGCCGAATGGGTGGCGGAGCCGAAAGCCAGCGTCGGTTCACCGGTGGGCACCGTGGAGGTGAAGGCGGGCGAGGTGCTCGACTTCGTCGTGGAGAGCCGTGGCGACGAAAACTCCGACACGTTTGAATGGCGCACCGTTCTCACTGCGCAGGACGGCGCGGTTTTCTCTGCGAAGGATCGGTTCCACGGACCCGAGGCGCGGCCAAAGCCCATCTCCGCGTGGGCAAAGCTCGCGCACGTGCTGCTGCAGTCGAACGAATTCGCGTTTGTGGACTAAGAACTGTCGCGCAGCGCGTTCTACATCGGCGTCAGTTTTAAAACCCACACACACATGAAATCGATCATCGCCATGGCGCTCGCCGCCACATCACTCATCGCTGCGGAACCCGAATGGATCCCGCTCTTCAACGGCAAGGACCTCGACGGCTGGAAGGCCAACGAGAACCCGACCACCTTTTCCGTGAAGGACGGCGAACTCGTCGTCAAAGGCGACCGCGCCCACCTTTTCTACACCGGCAAGGCCGGCACGGAATTGAAGAACTTCGAGCTCAAGCTCGAGATCATGACCAAGCCGAAGGCGAACTCCGGCGTCTACATCCACACCGCGTTCCAGCCGTCGGGCTGGCCGGACAAAGGCTACGAGATTCAGGTGAACAACACCCACGGCGACCCGAAAAAGACCGCCGGCGTTTATGGCATCAAGGACAACTTCACCGCACCTGCGAAGGACGACGAATGGTTCACGATGCACATCATCGTGAAGGACAAAACCATCGTCGCGAAGGTGAACGACAAGGTCATCAGCGAGTGGGTAGAGCCGGCCGATTGGACGCCGCCGAAGAACTTCGCGGGCCGCAAGCTCTCCAGCGGCACGATCGCCATCCAGGGGCATGACCCGGGCAGCGAAGTGCACTACCGCAAGATCGAGCTCAAGCCGCTCCCGTAAAGGCGGGCAACCGCAGGTTCGCGGGCTACTTGCGGGGCTGGAGAATGATGGCGCTGTGTTCGATCCGCAGTTCCGTTCCGCTCAATTCCGCGATGTAGCGCAGTGCTTCAAGTGCGGGGATGCGGTCGGCGCGCAACGTCACCTCCTCATCCGCCGCCGTGCCGTTGGCGAGCAGGTTCACGCTTTTGCGCTCGGGATCGAGTTCGGTGATTTTGCGCGAGAGAAATGTCACCGCCTCGCCCAGCCGCGCATCGCGGAACTCCAGCTTCGGGATCTCGATTGCCGCGAGCCGTTCCATCAACACGCGGCCCTTTACCGCCACGGTGTTCGTCACCGCGGGCCGTGTCGTCACGCCCGTGTGGCCGATGACCACTGCCGCGGAATCCCACCGCACGCCGGCTCCGCTCACGAGGGCGGTGAGGCGCAGGAGTTCGGCGACGGATGTATTCTTCAGCGTAAAGGAAACGCGCTGCTCCGCGAGCGGCGTCGCCGGAGGCTCGGGGGCTTTCGGCGCTGCGGGCTCATCCAGCCCGGCGACAACGATTCCGGCGGGCGCGGGTGCCGCGGCTTTTGCATGCTCCTCCATGCGGGCCGCGGTGGGGGAGTCGAGGATGATATTCAGCCGCGATCCATCGCCGGAGAGCGACGCGCTCTTCGCGGACACAAACTCCAGCACCTCGCGCAACGTGGCGTCCTTAAAATCCACCTGTGGCACGATCAGCTTCGACGCCCGCGCGTGCAGCACGCGTCCGGCGGCATCCAGCGCCACGGCCGTCGCGGGCAGGTCCTTGCGGTCGGTGATGATCGCCGCGTTGCCGCTCCACGTCACAAACAACCCCGCCGATTCCGCGCAGTAGCGCACCGCATCCGGCGCGGGCATATTCGTCACCCGCAGCGAGACGCGCTTCTCCACCGGCTGCGCGGTTTTCACGATGATATTCAGCCCCGCCTTGTCCTGCGTCAGCTCGCGCGAGGTGCATGACAAATACGTGGCCGCATCCTCGATCGAGACGCCCGCGAGATCTACCTGCGGAAAATGAATGTTCGACGCCCGCTCCAACGCCGGCCCGGATTGAGCGAGCAGCGGAGTGGAAAACGATACGAGTGCGAGCGCGGCGATGCGGAGCTGGATGGTATTCATAGCGGGAGCAGTTTCCCCGTGTATACGCTCCGGCGCGGAAATGGGAAAGTGATGATTCTGTTAATGCTGTGCCAGCCGGGACGTGCGTGGTTTTCGCCGCCGATAAGTTTCCTTAGTGCTTGATTGCGATGGGCAAAATGCTCTCTGTTCCGCGCAACCACCGCCAAACTCCATCAATGAAAACACTCCGCCTTTTTACCGCGCTGCTCCTTCTGGCCTGCCTCGGCTACCTCGGGCACACTGCCGTTGCGCCCACATCCACTACCAGTAGCACAGGTGCCTCGGTCGTATCGCCCATCCCCATCCCAAAGCCCAGCCTCGGGCTGCGCTGGATGATCGCTTTGCAGGGAGTTTTCCCCACTTCGGGTGGATCGGGCTCGGTGGAGGACGCCTACCTTGGCGAAATCCGGCTCTTTGCGGCTGGTGCTCCGTATATGGGCAATGCATGGGTGGAGTGTGCCGGCCAGATTTTGCCGATTGCGTAGAATCAAGCCCTGTTTGCCCTGCTCGGCACGACATTCGGCGGGAACGGCTCCACCACCTTCGCGTTGCCCGACCTTCGCGGGCGCACGCCCATCGGTGCAGGGCAGGGACCGGGGCTCCCGAATTATCAGGTCGGCCAGACGGGGGGGGCAGCAATACGTTGACCGTGAACGCCGCAAATCTCCCGAGCCATAGCCATACCATCATGGGCGGCAGTACGCACCCGACCGGCGCTGGCGCGCCGGTGGACAACATGCCTCCCTACATTGCGCTATACCCGTTCATCGCGAATCAGGGGTCGTTTTATAACATAGGCACCATCCGGTGGACGGCGTATGGAAGCACATTGAGCATCCCCGGTTTGCGGTGCGAAGGACAGCTTTACAACATTTCGCAGAACACGCTCCTTTTCTCCATCCTGGGCACGAACTACGGGGGCAACGGGAGCACGACCTTTGGCATCCCCGACCTCCGTGGGCGGATGATGGTGGGAGCCGGCGCAGGACCCGGCCTGAACCCTGTGCAACTCGGGGAGAGAGGCGGGCAGTTTCAGCGCAACATCAGCGTGGCCGAGTTGCCGGCCCATACGCATGTTTACGGCGGTGGCACGACCGGCAGCACAGGCAGTGGAAGCGCGGTGGCTGGTCGTGCACCTTACTTGGGGCTGACTACGGGTGTGGCGCTCACTGGGATATACGGCGGGTCCGACGACTATCCAGCGATTGCCGAAGTCCGCTTCCATGCCGGCACGGCGGGGTTCTTCAGCTATCAGACTAACAACACCTACTGGCCGTGCGACGGCTCGAGCAACGCAATCACACCGGCGGATTCGACCTTTGAACTCTTTGGCCTCGTAGTGGGTACCACGTGGGGCGGCGACGGTGTGAACACGGTGAACGTGCCGGACCTCCGCGGGCGCTCGCCCTTTGGCGCAGGCACAGGAGGGCCGGTGGGGACTTTCCTGCTGGCTGCGAAGGGAGGCTCCGACATGAGCCCTGGCATGACGCTGGCGACGATGCCTGCGCACACGCACACCTATGTGGGCGCACCGCCGGATACCGCAGGCCCGACCGGCGGAACCTTTACCCTGTCCCCGGCGTCGCCCGTGGCGAATGGGACGGTGCTTACCGGAAGTTTCTCCGGATGGAGCGACCCAAGTTCGCCGCTGACGTACTCGATTCACCTCGGCACAACTGCGATTGTGGCGCCGGGGAGCAATGCTTCCCCGACATTTACGCTGCCGCCCGGCACGCATTCGGTGATCGGCCGGGTGACCGACAGCGTGGGCAACTCGACCGACACGGTTGTTTCATTCACCGTGCTTCCGCCGGACACGCAGCCGCCGACGATTGGCGGGACGTTCTCGCCGTTGAGCATCGTGGCCGGGACGCCGTTGCCGGATTACCGGGGGCAGGCGGTGACGAATGACAACGTCGGGGTGGTGAGCGTTACCCAGAGTCCTGCGCCGGGGACGCCGACGAGCGTCGGTTCGGTGACGGTGGTTTTGACCGCACGGGATGCGGCGAACAATGCGGGGAGTGTTTCATTTAATGTCACGGTGACGCCGGCGAACCCGGTGAGCACGGTGCTGGCGAGCAAGGGCGGGGCGTTGTTCGGGGCAGGGGTGACGGGCAGCGGGATTCCGGCGGATGCGGTGTGGCAGAGCTTTGGCGTGCCGTCGGTGAATGAGGCGGGGCAGGTGGCGGTAAACGGGACTTACAAGGCGGGCGGGAAGATTGTATCGGGCACGTTTACTGGCGGGCCGGGGACGATCAATTTGCAGATTTCGCTGAGCAAGGGAGCGCCGGCTCCGGGAATCACGAATGCCGTCGTGAGCGCGATGAAGGATCCGCTGCTGGGGCCGGATGGTTCGCTGGCTTGGATCGTGACGCTGGCGAATGCGCCCGGAACGACGGGTGCGGTGACGAGCGCGGATAATGCGGCCATTATTCTGGACCCGGACGGCGCAGGGCCAAACCCGCCGGTGGTCGTGGCGCGGAAGGGCGCGGTGGCGACGGGTGCAGCACCGGCGCCGGTGCCGCCGGGCGTGGATGCGATGCCGGAGTGGGGGACGTTCACGTCGGTGGCGCTCGGGGGCGAGGTGCTGGCGTTTACGGCGACGATGACGAGCAAGACGCCGGGCCTGACGGGCGCGCCGGGGCCGGGCGGTGTGACGTCGGCGACGGACGCGGGCTTGTGGGTGCTGGAGCGCAGCTCGGGGACGCTGCGGCTTGCGCTGCGCGATGGCGATGCGGTGCAGGGCTCCACGGTGAAGACGATCAATGCGCTCGTGGCGCGGCCGGGTTCGGCAGGGCAGGGGCGCGGCGTGGAGGCGGACGGCGTGCTGGATTACGCGGTGTTCCGCGTGACGCTCGCGGATAACCGCCAGATCGCCGGCTATGTGGATTACGTCGGAACGCCTTCATTTTCGTACGTCGCGGGAGCCACTGCGCCGGACTACGGAACGGGCGCGCTGTGGCAGAAATTCGGCGTGCCGACGATGGCGCGCGGCAGCACGGCGATGGCGTTCCTCGGGACGGTGAAGGCGATGACGGGAACCGCCACCAGCGGGAACAACGTGGCCATTTTCGCCGAGGACGATACGACGTACGTGGCCGCCGCAGTCGTGCGGAAGGGCGACGCCGCGGGCGTGAGCGGCGGAGTATTTTCGGCGCTGAAAGACCCCGTAAACGCGCAAGGCCGCAGCGTGGCATTCATGGGCACGATGAAGTCGAACAGCGCTGCGTTAATCAGCAGCGCAAACGACAGCGGAATCTGGCACCGCAGCGACAGCAGCGCGCTCACGCTCATCGCCCGCGAAGGCACACAGCCGCCCGAGGCCCCCGCCGGAGCGCAGTGGAAGACGTTCACATCGCTCGCGCTTGCAGACGGAAACCGGCCGCTGTTCGTCGCATCGATGCACAGCAAAACCGGCACCGCATCCCCCGGCCCCGGCGGCATCACCACGGCGAACGACGTAGGCCTTTGGGCAACGGACAGCGCCGGTTCGCTGCGCCTGCTCATCCGCGAAGGCGACGCCATCGGCACCTCGACCGTGAAGACGATGACCGTGCTCTCCACCGTAAGCGGCAGCCCGTCCCAGACGCGCAGCTTCAACAACGGCGGCCACGTCATTCTGCGCGTAACCGACGCCACCGGCGCCCAGCATTTGGTCAACATCGCCGTGCCGTAGGGGAGCGACATTTCGCCTATTCACGGAAAACGCGGCGCCGCTTCGGAACGCCGTAAAGAAAGTCGACTTCCAGGCATCATGAAAGCCGGAGGCATGGCTGCGGTGGTGCTACGCCGTGGGCGAGCAGGAATTGCCGACGGTCCATGCGAAATTGGAGTTCCGTCGTTCCGCTCGCACCGAAACTTGGAGGAGATAATGTCTGCCATCTCCGGCTGTACGGAGCGGTTGATGAGGATGGCGAGGAGCATCCGTAAGCCGGGCAAAATGGCATTCATTCGGTTGGGTGATGCGTGGCTGGATGCTCGTTCGATTCTGGGTGTTATTTTTTTGTAATTATTTGACTGAATTTCGAATGCTGGTGTTTAACCCCGGAAACGTTCGCGAAGCCCAATCCAACCATGAATACCCGCCTCAACGTCCGGTCACTCTCCTTGCCCGTGTCCGCATGCGTACTAGTGTGCGCAGTTTCCGCCCACGCCCAGCTCATAACCGACTCAAGCCTCGTGCTCCACTACGACGCCAGCGACCTGAATGGCGATGGATTCCGCGACCCAGCACCTTTCGGATTGGTCAGGGTGGATCAATGGAATGATAAGTCTGCGAGCGCGGCTCACGCGCTCCGAAGCGGCACGAACGAGAACGTTTTTCTCTATCCTTCGACGCTCAACGGCCAGCCGACCGTGCATTTTGGAAACACGCACAACGGCGGAACCACGGGAATTGATCGTCTGGAATCCGCTCTGATGTCAGCGGAACAAATCACGGGTGCGAATCGAGATCAGATTTCTGTTTTCATGGTCACACGGCGGCACGCCAACGTGGTTCACTTTCAATGGGAAACGGCCGGTACCAATCGTATCGGGTTTGAAGGTTCATCACGATGGGACTTCGTGGATACAAATGCGACGGCAACCGGTGGTCAGCTCGTCGCGAATTTCACGCAGCGCGGCGAACCGTTTATTTTCGGAGCGATTCGCACCCCCGCGTCGGCGGCTGTGAGCCCCCGCACACAATTCCAGTATTTCAACGGAGCACTCGATTACAACACGCGGCAGACGAGCCTTACACTTGCGGCTGGAACCAGCGCGAAATGGGGAATCGGCACGCAATCAGTGGCCTCCGGCGGGGGCAATCCTTCGCACGTGGATTTCGGAGACATCGTGGTTTACAAGCGTGCATTGAGCGATGCCGAGCGACTTCAGGTGGAGGCGTATTTTCGGAAGAAATACTTTCTCGATTCCGCTTCGCGAACCAACGGAGTGTATGTGAATCGTGGTGCCACGGAAATGCGAGCAAACCTCGGCGCATTCTGGGGGACGACCAGTGCTGCTTCGGTAACGAACTCCACTGGCACGCTGGTCGGATTCAATGCGAACGAGACTGCGGACAAGGCTTTCGATAATTTCGATCAGACAAAATATCTGATGCCGGGAGCAAGCACCACCAGTGCCGCGCCCACCGCAGCGAGTCCGTATTACATTTACGCTCGAACCGCTGCAAATGCGGCGCTGACGGTGAGCAGTTACGCGATTATTTCAGCGAATGATGTGCCTGCCCGTGACCCGAAAGATTGGGCGCTTCAGGGCTCGAACGATGGAACAACGTGGACAACTATCGATGCACGCACGGCGCAGTCGTTTGCGGCACGTTTTCAGAAAAATACGTACACGGTCGCGAGTCCGGCTCCTTTCAGCCAGTACCGCCTGCGCGTGGATGCGAATAACGGGGACACGTCCACGACGGCGAGCCTCCAGTTCGCTGAGTTGCTGTTCAACGCGAACCCGGTGCTGACCTCAAGCACCACGCCGACGAATGCGCAGGAGCGAGTCAATCAGGCCTTTGATGGCCGGACGGATACGAAGTTTCTCACCACTGCGACAAACCCGTCGGGCTGGGTTCAGGCGCAGCTTCCTTCGCCGCAAATCATCCGCGCTTACGCAGTCGCCAGCGCAAACGATGTGCCGGGGCGCGATCCTCGCAATTGGACGATGGAAGGCTCCAACGACGGCTCATCGTGGACCGTGCTGGATACTCAAACCGGAGTAGCCTGGCAGTCGCGCTACCAGATGAAGGAATTCAATATTCCGAACAGTACAGCCTACACATACTACCGTCTGAACGTCTCGAAGAACTGGGGGGAGACGCAGATGCAACTCTCCGAGTTCCAGTTGTTCAACTATTCAGCAACCACCGACAGCGACGCCGATGGAGCGCCGGATGCGAGGGAGTTTCAGGAATTTGGCAATCTTTCGACGCTGATTGCCGGCGATGATGACAGCGACGGTCTTTCAAATGGATGGGAATTCACGCATTTCGGAGCGATCGCATCGAGCGCAGACGGCACCGGCGATGCGGACAGCGACGGACTTACGGACTTGCAGGAATTTTCAGCCGGAACGAATCCCAAAATGCCGGATACCGATGGTGATGGTCGCACGGATTCACAGGAAGCAGTTGCCGGAACCAATCCATCCAATCGCGACTCGGACGGCGATGGATTGTCGGATGGCGAGGAATTTGCCGCAGCGACAAATCCTTTAAACGCTGACTCCGACGGCGACGGTCAGGACGATGCTCTCGAGGTCGCACTCGGCTTCAATCCGAACTCCACGGCGAGCAATCCACTGCTGTTCAACTCGATCGCGATCAATTTCGCGGACAATGACGTGGATCTTGTCGGTGCTCGCGAACTTGCGGGACCATTCGGATACCAGGCGCGGAATTGGAACAACGTAGCAGGGCGTTCGAGCGCCGCTCCCTACAGTTCCAATCTCACTTCCGTTGTCTCAAACAATGGAACGACCTACCCGATGACCGTGGATTGGACGAGCCCGGGAACCCTGCGTTTCAATAATTCGACCTATGCGAATTACAACACACCCGCGAAACGGCTGCTGAACGGCTACCTCGACGATTCGACGACGGACGGGCAGCAATACGTCACACTCACCAATATCCCGTTTGCCCGGTATCACGTGATTGTTTTCACGGAGGGTGACAACACCGCGAATGGAGTCACCGGCAGCTATCGCATTCTCGACAGCACGGGCACCTCGACGATTGCCGCCAAGCGATATCTCGCGAACACCGGCGGCCTCGACACTACCATTCAACTCACGGACGGCACGACCGCCACATCGGGCTTCCCGGTTGGAAACGCGCTCATCTTCCGCGACCTGAGTGCGTCGGCGATCCGGGTTCAAGGGCTTCGCGAATCAACACCCGTCGCTACGCGCTCTCCCATTGGCGGTATCATGATTGTTCCTTTCGACCCGACGACGGACAGCGACGGGGATGGTCTGGCCGACGAGCGGGAAATTGTTTTCTACCAGTCGCTCAATCAAAACGGAACGAGCGATACCGATGGGGACGGCCTTACTTTTGCGCAGGAGATTACCATCGGCAGCAATCCGGCGCTTGTGGATACAGACGGCGACGGGATTTCCGATGGTGTAGAAGTCACGAACGGAACCAGCCCGCTACTTGCCGATACCGATGGCGATGGAATCAGCGACCTTGCAGAGATCCAGATCGGAACGAACGGTAATTCGCCTGATTCAGACGGGGACACATTTGCGGACGGTCTCGAAATTGCGATGGGAAGCAACCCGGCCTCGGGTGCGTCGACTCCGCCGTCCGATCTGCTGTTCTACGAAGGATTCAGCAGCATTCTTTACGGAGCCGGTCGGTTTGACACTCAGACCGGATCTTTGCTCTACAGTCCACGCACTTTTACCACGACGGCTGCGACCTCTGCGGCAAGTATCTTTGAAAGTAGTCTGAGTTACGGAAATCTTTCCACCACCGGCGGTCTGCTGCGCACTCCTCCGGGGCCGAGCGGAACGAGCAGCCAATCCTTCGGTACGCTGGACATATCGGCTTCCAGCCGTTTTGCGCCGCTGGTAAATGGTGGCTTCGTTGGCGGTGGGACGGCAAGCGGAACGGTCTATTTCAGCTTCCTTGCGAAGTCGAACCGGCTCTCCCGCGACTGGCTCGGAAACATCATTTCCGGGACGTACACGGAACCGGCACCGAGCAGTCGCGCGATTTCGCCGAGTTTCTTCGGGTTTCAGTTCTACCGCGGTGCGACGGAGGTAATCGGGATTGGCGAGAGCACGAACTCGACAAACTACTCCGCGTTTTTCCCGGGAGCGGGCACGGGCGAGGCCGATTTCGGCACGGTGCGGCTCAACAATCAGACGCGGCTTTTCGTTGGGAAAATCACTTTCAACGCGAGCGCCAACGACAACATCCAGCTATGGCTCGACCCGAATCTCGCACTGGCCGAGGGCGCACAAACCGGTCCTACGATTATCCGGAATGGAAACGGCGACTGTTCGTTTAACACGATCGCGTGGAGGTCCGGCTCTTCCAGCAACGACGGCTCGGTGGACTTCGATGAGATCCGGTTCGGCACCACTTGGGCGAGCGTGCTCCCGACAGTTGTCGATCCATCCACTTCCGGAGTGGTGATCAACGAGTTCGCCGCATCGAATCCCGGCACTATCCGAGATGAGGACGGCAGTTCTTCGGACTGGATTGAGCTCTACAACGGCTCGGCTTTACCCGTGACCCTGGACGGGATGTATCTCACCGACAGCGCGACGCTGCCCACAAAATGGCAGTTCCCGGATACGACACCTGACCGCGTCATCCCGCCGGGTGGATATCTCATCGTTTGGGCCTCAAACAAAGATGCTGCGAAACGCCCTTTTTATACGAGCTCCAGCCAGTTGCACACAAACTTTCAGCTCGGCACGAACACCGGGGTGACTCCGGACGTGCTGCGCCTGATTGCCGCGGATGGCACGACGGAAGTCAGCGGATTTGGCGGCGCGTATCCGCCGCAAAGCAGCGTGGCGACTTACGGAAGAAGCGGCGCTTCCGCCGGGTTTATGCAGCCGACTCCGGGAACTGCAAACGGTGCGATTTTCCCGACTGCTCCGTCCATTCTCACGATCGCGCCGGGAAGCAGTGTGCGCACGGCGCCCACGCTCGTGACCATCACCGGTCAGTTGCCCGGACAGCAGGTGCGTTACACGCTGGATGGCTCCACGCCTTCGATTTCGAACGGCTTCACCTACACCGGGCCTTTCACGGTTTCTACAACGGCGCAGGTTCGCGCGCGTGTCTCCCAGCCGGGGATGAGCGGCCCGATCGCGAGCAGCGTGCTCATGTTCTACACCGCGACAGCGCAGAACAATCCGGTGAATACGTATCACCTCCCAATTCTTGTGATCGACACGCACGGCCGTACAATCCCGGTCGATGGAAGTGCGGATTCCAACGAGTATCCGGTTGATTGCTCTTATGTGTTGTACGATGCCCCGCCCACGGGCGTCAGCCTTCAAGCTACGACGCCGGAATTCCTGTCGCGTGGCCGGGTGTCGGCGCGCGGAAAATCAACCTCGGGCGAAGTCAAGCGGCCGTTTAACGTGGAGTTTTGGGACAACGATCGCGATGCAGACAACAGTCGCTCGGTTCTCGGAATTGGCAGCAACTCGGACTGGGTGTTGAACAATATTTACGGTTTCGATCGCGGCGGATTGCGCAACAGCACAATGTTCACGCTCGGTCGGCAGATGGACCACCTCTCGATGGAGTACCGTTTTGTCGAGGTGTATCTCAATCAGGACGGCGGCGATATCGCGAATGCGGACTACTACGGAATGTTCCTGATGGTCCAGAAACCGAATCGCGCGAATGACCGGGTGGATGTCGAGCGATTGGAGCCTGATCAAAATACGGGACCCGACGTGACGGGAGGCTACATTCTCCAACTCAACAAGTCGTACAATGTCCCGGCTACCGATTTTCACAACGGCATCGCACGTGGAGTCGGCGTTGCATCTGCCGCGCTCGGCAGTTTCAATTTCGGTTTAACCAGCGCCGGTACCGGAAACAACACGTCCGACTTCCTTTTGGAGTATCCCGAGGAGGATCGAGTGACCACTCAACAGGCGGATTACATCGTGAATTACCTCAACGAAATGGAGGACTGCCTCGCGCCCGCCGCGACGAATTACACGAATCCCGTTACCGGTTTGAAGTTTACTGATTACGTCGATCTGCCGTCGTGGATCGATCACCACATGCTCGATACATTCTCGAACAACGTGGACGGTCTGCGCTTGAGTTGGCGGTTGTTCAAGCCCCGCAACGGCAAGCTCTTTTCCGGCCCCGGCTGGGACTATGACCGCAGTATGAACTCGGTAGACGCCCGTGATGACAGCCCGACGCAGTGGCATGCAACAACCGGCGGTTACGGCACGCAGTTCTTCATCTACTCGTATTGGTCGCGTATTTTCGCGAATGCGGACTACATGCAGGCATGGATTGATCGTTGGACCAATCTGCGTCAGCCGGGCGGTGTCTTTTCCGATTCCAACATGCAGGCCGTTGTGGATGCGAATGCTGCGCTCGTTTCGCCACCGACGCTGGTTGCTGCAAACGCTGCGATTCGAAATCAGACACGATGGTCGGCGGCGGCGTATACCTCGGGCTCGCTCAATGCAGAGCGCGACCTGATCAAAAGCTGGATGGTTGCCAAGGGTGCATTCATTGACGGCCAAATCCTCCGCTTCCCGGCGTTGAACATCGCGGGCGGTCCGATCACCACCTCGACATCGCTGACTCTTGCAAGCAGCGACTTTGTCGGTGTGGCGAAGATTTATTACACGATCGACGGTAGCGACCCGCGTCTGCCCGGCGGTGTATTGAACCCGGCAGCCACCGAATATACGGGAGCGTTTACGCTTCCAGCGGGACACCGTCTTGTTCGAGCCCGTTTGTTCAAGTCGGACGCACCCGCGTTCAATTCCACGCTGACCACCACGAAAATGTCCACGTGGTCCGGCCTGAATGAGGCTTACTTTTTCACCGATGCGGTCCCAGCTACTACGGGAAATCTTGTGGTGAGTGAACTGATGTATCATCCGGCGGACCCGACTCCGACTGAGATCGCTGCGGGCTATCTCGATTCCGACCGGTTTGAGTACATCGAACTTCTAAACATCGGAGCCGCGCCCATCGATTTGTTCGAGTGCCGGTTCGCCAGCGGGATTGACTATCATTTCCGCAACGGCTCGATCACTCAGCTCGCCCCCGGTCAACGCATGCTGATCGTGAAGGATACCGCTGCATTTGCGTTCCGCTACGGAGCGGGTCCGGCGGCCAGTGTCGCAGGCGTGTTTGAAGGAAATGACAACTTCAACAACGCGGGTGAGACCGTGACGATCGTAGATCGAACGGGTGCAACAATTCTAAGTTTTGCCTACGGAACAACTGCACCTTGGCCGCCGCAGGCAGACGGGCTTGGCCGCTCGCTGGTGCTGATGTTGCCGGAGGGAAATCCGAACGCTGCCCTTGCGGCGAGCTGGCGTGCGTCTGTGATCACCGGAGGTGAGCCGGGCGGCGTGGACTCGAGATTGTTCACGGGAACCGGAACGGAGGATGCGGACGCCGATGGAATTCCCGCGCTCGTCGAGCATGTCATGGGTGCGTCCGACACGAATCCCAATTCGTACACGCCGCCGATTGCTGGATTCATCACAATCGGGCCGGATACATTCCAGACACTCTCGGTGATCCACGATTTGCGGGCCGATGGCGTCGCGGTTTCAGCGGAGCGCTCGGGCGATTTGCTGGCATGGGATGCGACCCCTGCGGGTATCGTGCTTGTTTCGGCGACTCCGGATGGTGCCGGTCGGGAAACACTTGTTTTCCGCAGCGTTGTTCCGTTCGTCCCGTCGGGAGCGGAATACCTGCGGATCCGGGCAACCAAGCCGTAATCGCGACGCGCAGGATTTTGCTTTTCCGGATCGCGAGAATGCGCCATCCCTTCGCTGATGAGTAACCCACGCCGCTTCGTCACCGCCGCAGAGAAAGTTGACTTCCAGTCTCCCTGGACGCTGGAGGAATGGCTGTGCCGTGGCGATGTGGTGGACAACAAGGAATTGCTGATGGTGCGTGCGAATATGGAGCCGCATCGGTGTCATCCGTTCCACTCGCACCCGACGCGCGAGGAACTGATTTACATCATCTCCGGCCGCGCGGAGCAGTGGGTGGGTAAGGAGCATCGCATCCTCGGTCCGGGTGAAATGGCGTTCATTCCGATGGGCGAGATTCACGGGACGTATAATCCATTTAACGAGCGCCTCGTGTTTCTGGCGATCCTGTCGCCATCGAATGCGGCTGAGCCGGGGATTGTCGATTACTCCACGCAGGAACCGTGGGCATCGCTGCGCGGCCCCGAGTTCCCGCCCTGCACCTAGGCGCCCTTCGGATCGCTGTGTGCCGGCGGCTTTCCGTCGCAGGCGGCGAGTTTATGGTTTCCATCGAAAGCTTCTCCGGCTAATTGCGGCCCGCGATGGCCAAGCGCATTGCTTTACTCACTTTTTTGACGGTGGTTTCGATGACCGCTTGCGACCGGAAGCCCGATTCGAAGCCGAGCGGCACACCGCCTGCCGGAGCAACGCCGAAGCCCACTCCGCCGCCGACGCCGCTTCCGACTCCCACACCGACACCGCCGCCAACCCCAACGCCCGAGCCGACACCGCCGCCAACGCCGTACGTGCCGATGAAGTCTTTGCAAACGGGCACGATTTTTAACGGGGTTACGTTCAAGGCGAATATCGAAACGACGTTCGGACGGACCGCGACGGTCGAGCGTGAAGATCCCGCGAGCTACACGGTCGAGATGAATGTGCGGGTCAATATCCCGAAGCCGCACAAAATGCTGCCGGAGCTTGAGAAACTTTCGCCGAACATCGCCAAGCTGCTTCCAGCGCTTCCCGCGATGCTGGAGGCCGCCAAAGTGTCTGCGGAATACGACGAACTGTATCGGAACAAAGTGACGTCGCTTCGCTCGAATCTAAACCGGCTCGACTCGATTCTCTCGCGGCACAACTTCTTCGACTGCGAGACCATTCTGGAGCTCCAGCATCCGCAAACGAAGCGCAAGGCGGTTCTCGTTCAGGCGGACATGGACGTGGATACGGACGGCTCCGATGGCGACCGCATTGCGATTGCCAATACGGGCAATTCGCGGACTTTCCAGCCTTTCACGAGCTACAACTGGCCGAAGCGAACGAAGAATCCGAACCCCGTCGAGGCGATCTGGCAGAAGCGGATCGCCGAGAACGATGCGAAGATCGCGAAAGCCGAAACTCCGGATGCCGACAAGCAGCGGATGAAGGCGGAGAACAACCGGCTCAAGTCCGAGATTCGGGATTTGCAAAGCCGCAGTTATCTCTCCGGCGCATTCGACCCGTTCATCGTGCTGCCGATGACGATGTTTGGAAAGAGCCGCACCGGATTTTCGCCTACGATTGGTGACTATTGCGTGGTGATTGTGGGCGACATGCTTTATCCCGCCGTCGTGGGTGACGCCGGCCCAATCACCAAGATTGGTGAGGCTTCGCTGCGGATGTGCCGTGAAATTAATGAACGCTCAAACGGCGGAAACCGTGCTGTGAGCGATTTGAAGGCGACGTACATTGTCTTCACCGGCACCGCCGACAAGCCGTGGGGGCCGCCGGACTATGTGAAATGGCGCACGCGCTGCGATGCTCTCTTGAAGGAGTTCGGTGGATACACAGGCACGCTCTTCGACTGGCCCGACATCACGCGCCTCGCGGTGCCGGAGCCACCAACGCCCGAGACGCCTGCGCCGGGCGGGAATCCCGCCGCACCAGCGCAGCCTCCCGTTGCACCTCCTGCGGCAGCGCAACCTGTAAAACCGGCACCGCCAAAGTAGCCGCACAGGTCCGGGAAAGGTGCCGGAGTAAAAGTTTGTGAAAAATTTCACAAAGTACTTGCAACACGTAAACCGGTGCGCTTTTCTCGCGGCCTGCTTTTGCGGGAGGATGACAAAATTGTCCTCATTCCGGCTCCTACTGACCAAGTCCGCCAGTGTTTGGTGACTGACGGAAGCCGCATCGGCAAAGATTTCAGGACAATGCTCGCTTTCTTCCAACGCCGTCATTTTTCCGCCTTCAAAGCGGCGCGCTCGCTCGCGTTCGTTTTTGTTTTCGTAGCGATGCTCACCGGGCAGGCCTTCGCGGGTGAGGCTGGTGGACATGGCGAAGCGGGCCACGGCGGTCTGCCGCCCGATGCTCCGGTTTTGTTCCACCTCGGACCGCTCCCCGTGAACAACTCGATGGTTGTAACCTGGATCGTTGCAGCAGTCGTTATCATCGGCGTTCAGCGTGCGATGCGTCGGAAGCAGGAAGTGCCTTCCGGCGGGCAGAACTTCGTCGAATGGTTGGTTGATGGTCTGCATGGGTTCCTCTCGCAGATCATGGGTCGCGACCTTGCGAAACATACGTTCTGGTTCTTCGGTACTGTATTTCTCTTTATTCTCGCCACGAACTGGGCGGGATTGCTCCCCGGAGTTGGGACTATCGGCCTCAGCCCGCAGGAAGTTGAGGGTTCCCATGTTTTCTCCCATCACATTCAAAAGCCGCTTCTTCGCGGTGGTAATGCGGATCTGAACATGACCTCGGCGATGGCTGTCACCTTCTTTGTGTGGTGGATCATCTGGGCACTCCAAGCCAATGGACCGGTGGGCTTCTTCAAGCACATTTTCGCGCCGAAAGGAAAGTCCTCCGGCGCCATGAAGATTGCGATGATTGTTATCTTCGGCATCGTCGGTGTCTTGGAGGTTGTCTCGATTCTTTTCCGTCCCGTCTCTCTCAGCTTCCGTCTCTACGGTAACGTATTCGCCGGCGAGACAATGCTGGAGTCGATGCAGGCGCTCGTCCCTGCGCTCGGATGGCTCATTCCGGTTCCTTTCTACTTTATGGAGCTTCTCGTCGGCCTTGTGCAGGCGTTGGTTTTCATGCTTTTGACCTCGGTATTTACGCTCTTGATTTGCGAGCACTCCGATGACCATGGGCACGAAGACCATGGAGAAGGTCACGGCGAAGGCGATAAGTCGCCGGCCCATTAACAGATTTCGTCCATCGGACCGTGGCAAGACTGCGGGGGTGGACGGGAAAAACAAAACATAACATAAACTAACACACACTATGCTCAGCATTCTTGCTTCAGAAACAGCAGTGTCGGGTAATCTGCACATCGGTCTCGCGGCTCTCGGAGCGGCGATCGGCGTGGGTATTATCGGTATGAAGGCCGCAGAAGCGACGGGACGCAATCCCGGCGCAGCGGGCGACATCCGGAATATCTCGATCATCCTGGCGGCGCTCGTCGAAGGTATCGTGTTCTTCGCGATCTTCCTCGCGAAAGGCCAGTAATCCTTATTGCGCGGAGTCTCCGGACTCCGCGCAACCAATTTTCCAAATTCAGTCGCAATGTCTCTCACACTATTTTTTGCAACGGCCGTAGAAGCTGCCTCGAAAACGGCGGAAAAATCGCTCACTGAAGTGTTCGGATGGAATCCATGGGCGTTCCTTTCGCAGGTGATAAGCTTCTCGATCGTATGCGGCCTGCTCTACAAGTTCGCCTACAATCCGGTTCTGTCGATGCTCGAGCAGCGTCGCTTGAAGATCGAGGAAGGTCTCGCGGGTGCCGAGAAAATCAAAGCGCAACTCGCTGACGCAACGAAAGCGGCCGAGGAGATTCGCGCCAAAGCAAACGCGGACGCCCAGAAGACAATCGCAGAGGCTCAGGCCGCCGCAAAAGCAATCACCGAGCGTGAAGGACAGCGCGCTGTTGCGCAGGCTGCGGACATCATCCAGAAGGCCCGCGAAGCCGGTGAAGCCGAGCAGAAGCGTCTCATGGCAGAACTGCGCAAGGACCTCAGCCGTCTCATCGTCGATACGACGGCCAAAGTCACCGGCAAGGCTCTTACCGCGGCCGATCAAGCCGCGATTACCGAGGCCGCCAACAAGGAACTCGCCGCCTAAGCGATGAAACTCTCCAAAGAGTCACGCAAACTCTCGAAAGACTTGCTCCGCGCAAGCTTCACCAATGGCCTCCTTGATGGGGCCAAGGTGAAAAAGGTGACGGATGCCGTGGTGGAATCCAAGCCGCGTAATTATATCGGCGTTCTGAAGGAGTTCTCCCGTTTGATTCGCCTCGAAGTTGCCAAGCGCCACGCCATCATCGAAAGCGCCGCGGCTTTGAGCGATGGCGAGAAGTCTAAAATCACTGCAACGATCCAAGCCAAGTATGGTGCGGATGTGACAGCCGAATTCAAAATCAATGCTGCGCTCATCGGCGGCTTGCGTGTCCAGGTGGGCAGCAATGTCCTCGATGCATCCGTCCGCAGCCGACTGGACCGACTTGCGACCGAACTCGCAGCTTAAACACTAAATTTCAATCTCCACTTTTAACTACCATTCCGCATGAGCAGCATCCTGCAAGAACTCGAAGCAAAAATCTCCGGACTCAAAACCGGCACCACAAAATCAAACGTCGGCATTGTCCGTGAAGTCGGCGACGGCGTCGCGAAGATCGAAGGTCTGAGCGATGTCATGCTCAACGAAATGCTTGAGTTCCCAGGCGGCGTTTACGGCCTGGCGCTCAACCTTGAAGAGAACGAAGTCGGCGCGGTGTTGCTTGGCGACGACAAGGGCGTGACCGAAGGAAGCGAAGTCAAGACCACGGGTCGTCTTCTCTCCGTGCCGGTCGGCAAGGGACTTCTCGGACGCGTCGTCAACACGCTCGGTCAGCCGGTTGACGGCAAAGGCCCAATCGAGGCCGCGGCGCAGTATCCGGTTGAGAAGATCGCTCCCGGCATCATCAAGCGTCAGTCGGTGAACCAGCCGGTGCAAACGGGCATCATGGCAATCGACGCGATGATTCCAAGCGGCCGCGGACAGCGTGAGCTGATCATCGGTGACCGTGCGACCGGCAAAACGACCATCGCAATCGACGCAATCATCAATCAGGGCCGAATCAACAAGGCGAATGAGGGCAAACCCGGCTTCCGTCCGCTTTACAGCATCTACGTTGCGGTCGGTCAGAAGCAATCGAACGTGGCTCGCAATATCGCCGTTCTCGAAGAAACCGGCGCGATGCAATACACGATCATCGTGGTTGCTTCGGCGTCGGACATGGCATCCATGCAGTATCTCGCTCCGTTCGCCGGCGCGGCAATGGGTGAGTGGTTCATGGACAACGGAATGGACGCACTCATCGTATTTGATGACCTTTCCAAGCAAGCGGT
>SXWH01000081.1 GCA_005791535.1 Verrucomicrobiaceae bacterium
CTGCCCCGGCTACGCGCGCGGCCTCGCCATCGTGGGAAATTTCGCCGTCATCGGCCTCTCCACCTGCCGCGAAAGCCGCACCTTCTCCGGCCTCCCGCTCGACGACGCGCTCGCCGCAAAAAACGTCGCCCCGCGCTGCGGTCTGCTCATCGTGGACCTCCGCACTGGCGACATCGCCCACTCGCTCACCATCACCGGAATCGTCCGCGAACTCTACGACGTCGCCGCGCTCCCCGGCATCACCATGCCCAGCGCCCTCGGTTTCAAAACCGAGGAAATCCGTCGGACGATCACCATCGAGGAATAGTGCCGCGCTGGACTGCTACCGCTTTGGCGGCTCCTGTCGCTTCGTGCTGATGGGCGGCGAGCCGTTGTTCCAAATGCGCCACATCTCCTCGGGAGTGGGCACTTTTGCCGGGCGGACGATGCGGAAGCCGACGGTCTGCCCATCGCTGAGGTAGTAGATGTTCTTCGGATTCTGAGGGTCTTGCCTGTTCATGGCTTTGTCGGATTTATCACGCACCGCGCAGCGGACCAAGGATGGCGTTTCGCTGTCCCACGAGCCGCCGCGAATGGAGTGCGGATACTGATTTCGGAGTTCGTTCCACGGATTGCTCTTCGGTGAACGGCTGTAAAATGCGGGGTCGTAGCCGTCCAGCACCCATTCGGCGACGTTGCCGAGCATGTCGTGCAGGCCCCAGGCATTGGGCTTTTTCGTCCCGACCTTCTGGTATTTGAAATCGCTGTTCAGGCCGTACCAGCAGTAGTCCTTTATCTGCGCCGGGTCATCACCCCAATAGAATGCGGTCGTCGTTCCGGCGCGGGCGGCATATTCCCATTCCGCCTCGGTGGGGAGCCGGTAAAAGCGACCAGTCAGCACGCTCAACCACTGGCAAAAGCGAAGCGCGTTGTGATGCGAGATCGCGACGACAGGGAAACCCTCATTGCCCATTCCGAACGACAACTCCACGTATGGTTGCGATGGATTACCAAGCGCGTCGGACTGTGCTATGAGCCGGGGTTCAATAGGCATTATACCGCGGATCTTTCGATACTGTTCGACCCAAAGGAAGTTGTCGAAAACGTCCCAGAACATCTCTGTTTCCTGCATCCAGAATGCATCGAGCGCCACTTCATGTTGCGGGCCTTCATCGGGCCGACGGCCGGGTTCGTTTTCCGGGCTTCCCATCATGAACTTCCCTGCGGGAATCGGCAGCATCCGGAAGCTGTTCTTTTCCCGGAGACCGGGAATCGCCTCCGTGTATGCCTCGGCCGGTTCAGCGGCCCGACTCGTAGCGCGGGCGTGAATGTTGCGGATTTCATTCAGCGATAGCGAATCCGACAGCGCCTGCTCCTCGGTCGATTCCGGGCGAATCGGCGTTTCGTCGGTCCACTGGGCGTCGTGTTTGTCGATCCATTCGCTGAACTTGTTCCCCAGCAAAGCCGTGAACCACAAGCCGACCGCTCCGGGCGGATCCTTGGGATGGCCTTTCGGCATGGCAAGAGACGGATGCCAGCGACGCCCTGGTCGTTCTTCTTTCGTGGCATCCTGCTTCTTTGCCGCAGCAGAGACGCCGCCTTTTTCAAACCCTTCCCGAGTGTCGAGCCGCAAGCCGCCTTCCGCGCGCCCTGCGTGATGGCAAACGACGCACCGATTCGCCAAGAGCGGACGGATCTCGGTCTTAAAATAATCCTCCGCCGCAAACGCGGATGCGCCAAGCGCGATGGAAGCGAACACTAACGACAGACGCGGATTCATGGAGTGACAACCGTCGCGGGCAGGGAATTCCTAGCGGTCCTTTGCTGCAAAGTGGCTTCCGGAATATGGATGCTCCGTTTTCTCCAAAGGCGTGACAAATCCGCCCGGAGCAGTTCACTGGCGCGCATGTTGAATCAACTCCACTTGGATCGCTGGGCCGAAGTGCTCGTGGATCACGCCACCAATATCCGCGCGGGCAGCATCGTGCGAATCAATGCACAACCGAGCGCCGAGCGGCTGCTGGAGGCCGTTTACCGAAAAGTCCTCACCGCAGGCGGTCTGCCCATCGTCAATTGCCGGCCCGAGTTTTTGAGCGAGGCGTTTTTCGAACTCGCCAACGAGCAGCAACTCGATTGGGCAAATCCCTTCACCCGCTTCGAAGCCGAGCGCATCGATGCTTCGATCAATATCGGCGCGTCCAACAACCTCCGCGCTTTGGATAAGTTCGACCCCAAAATCACCCAACGCGCCGCACGCGCCGATCGCCCTACTCGCGAACTTTTTTTCCAACGCGCTGCGGTCGCCGACGATCCGTCCATCGATTCCACGCTCGCGCCGCTGCTCTGGACCACGACGCTTTTTCCCACCAACGCCTACGCCCAGGACGCGGGCATGAGCCTCGGCGACTACTGCCGATTCGTCATCCGCGCCTGCCAGCTCAACCAGGAAAATCCCGTCGCCTTTTGGCAGGAACTCGACCGCTGGCAGTGCGAACTCGCCGCGCAGCTCATGACCGGCAGCGAACTCCATTTCCAAACACCCGCCGGCACGGACCTCAAAGTGAACGTCTCCGGCGCGCGCTGGCTCTCCAGCCCCGGCCGGAAAAATTTCCCGGATGGAGAAGTCTATTCCGGCCCGAATCTCAACGCCGCAAATGGCGGAGCCGACGGCGTGGTGTTTTTCGATAAACGCTGCGTTTACCAGGGCCACGCCGTGCGCGACGCCCGCATCGTCATGAAAAACGGCCGCGCCACCGAAGTCACCGCAGCCGAGGGCGAGGACTTTCTCATCGCCATGCTCGATCAGGACGAAGGCGCACGCCGCATCGGCGAAGTCGCATTCGGAACCAATCGCGCGATTTCCCGCCCCACCGGGCAGATTTTGTTCGACGAAAAAATGGGCGGCTCATTCCACCTCGCATTCGGCTCCGGCTATCCCGAAACCGGCAACTGCAACAAAAGCGCCCTCCACTGGGACCTCATCGCCGGCCTCGCCCAAGGCTCCCGCGTGACGCTCGACGGGAGGCCATTCTGCATCGACGGCCAATTCGTCACCATGCCGCCGGAAGTGCGGTGGGAGGCATAAAGTCCTGTCGGCATCTGAGGGGAGCACATCCGCCGTGGAGGGACCATTTTCCGGGCGAAAAACGGTCGTCTTCTCTGTAGAAGCGCCATTTTTGCCCTCGGAGGCAACTCTCGCCGCTCTGGAGGGAACTCTGTCCGCTCTGGAGGGAACTCTGTCCGCTCTGGAGGGAACTCTGTCCGCATCAGAGTAAACTCCCTCCGCTTCAGAGAGAACTCTGTCCAGCCCGGAGAATACTCTGTCCGTGACGGAGAGAGTATTTTCCGCCTCGAAATAACCTTTTCCGCGACGGAGAGAGTATTGTCCAAGGCGGAGAGAGTTCCCTCCGGTCTGGACAGAGTTGCCTCCACACCGGAGAGAACTCCCTCCACTGGTCAAAAAACGCCACCGCAAGCGATGAAACACGTGCAGTTTGTGATTCGGTCGAAAGAGGCGCAGCCTTCGAAAGCTGTGCACCATAGATTGTCTCAGAATGATTGCATGCGACTTTCACCGTGTCCGCTGGATGTCTGCCAGCACGAGTTTGAATGCTTCGTCTTTGGTGAAGCCCTCGGCGATGAGCGCATCGTAAAGGGCTTTTTTCTCGCGGGCTGTCGCTTGGTTTGCGTCGATTTGCTCTTGGTTTTTGAGGACGACGAAAGTGACTCCCTTCCTGTCTTACGTTTTGTAGCCCTTTCCCTCGACGATTATGTGAAAGACCTCCCGAGGGGTCTTGTCTTCGATGCGGAGGGTGACGGTTCCCTGAACTTCGGGCCGGATTATGACGTTCATGCGTGCCTGCCGCGCAAGGGTCCTGAGCACTAATCCAATTTCGTCTGCTTGATACTCAAAGACTTGGGCGCTCTGGATTGAAACGGTCTGCGCTTTTGTGGATTTCCGACCGGTTGGAGGCTCGATCGGTTCAGCGGCCATCATTGCAGTGCAGGTGATGAGGTAAGGTAGAAGCGACATTTTCATGCGTGCGGCGCATGCTCGTTCCGTGCCAGCTCGTCCCGCAGTGGTTCGGAAGGTCGGCGACGTTATCCCCACGTTATTCACATTCCGAAAGCCGGACATTGGGCGGTTTGTGGCGGTCTTGTGACGCGAATTGAACTTTGCCTCACGAATATCTGGACAATTTGTGCCGGTTTTCGCAATTTCCGCGTCCAATTTTCGCCGCCGATGTGGCGATGTGGGGTGAATCAGTATTTTACGACGATGCAAACGAACCAACCAACTAGCGCGCGGGCCACGACGGATTCAAACGGGTATCCGAAGAAACAGGGGCTTTATGATCCGCAATTTGAGCACGATGCGTGTGGCGTCGGGTTCATCGCTCACATGAAGGGGAAGAAGTCGCACGACATCGTCGCTCAGGGGCTTCAGATGCTCATCAATCTCGACCACCGCGGCGCTTGCGGGGCGGAGGTGAATACGGGCGACGGCGCGGGCATTTTGATGCAGATGCCGGATTCGTTCCTGCGCAAGGTGACGGAGGGCAAGTTCAAGCTGCCGGCGGAAGGGCAGTATGGCGCGGGGCTGATTTTTATGCCGAAGAACCCGACGCTCCGCCGCAAGCTGGAGGAGGCGTTTGAAAAAATCGTGGCTGCGGAAGGGCAGCATTTCCTCGGCTGGCGGAAGGTGCCGACGGACAATTCGTCGCTCGGCGATACGGCGAAGGGCGCGGAGCCGGCGATGATGATGGCCTTTATCGAGCGCGGCGAAAACTGTGCGGACGATGCGGCTTTTGAGCGCAAGCTCTATGTCATCCGCAAGCGCTCGTACAATGAAATCCGGCTCTCGACGCTGGAGGGCGCGAACTTCTGGTACGTCTGCAGTCTTTCCTACAAGACGCTCGTCTATAAGGGCATGTTGCTGACGGATCAGGTCGGCAAGTATTTCGCGGATTTGCGCGACCCGGACATGGTGTCGGGTCTGGCGCTGGTGCACTCGCGGTTTTCGACGAATACGTTCCCGAGCTGGGCGCGTTCGCATCCGTACCGCTACATCGCGCACAACGGCGAACTCAACACGCTGCGCGGGAACATCAACTGGCTGCACGCGCGGCAGGCGCTGGCGGATTCGCCGCTGTTTGGCGAGGACTTCAAGCAGACGCTGCCGGTGGTGAATCCGAACGGCTCAGATTCGTCGATGTTCGACAACGTGCTGGAGCTGCTCGTGCTCGCGGGGCGCTCGCTGCCGCACGCGATGATGATGATGATTCCGGAGCCGTGGAGCGGTCACGAGTCGATGAGCGATGAGCTGAAGGCGTTTTACGAATACCACTCGTGCCTCATGGAGCCGTGGGACGGACCGGCGTCGGTCGCTTTCACCGAGGGCAAAATGATCGGCGCGACGCTGGACCGCAACGGTCTGCGGCCTTCGCGTTACTACGTGACGAAGGACGACATCGTGGTGATGGCGAGCGAGGCGGGCGTGCTTCCGTTTCCGCCGGAGAATATCGCGATCAAAGGACGTTTGCAGCCGGGCCGCATGTTCATCGTGGACATGGAACAGGGGCGCATCGTTCCGGACGACGAAATCAAGCGGAAGATCTCGACGGCGCAGCCTTACCGCAGCTGGCTGAATGAAAACCTGCTCCCGCTGGCAAAGGTCGCGGAAGTGGATCATCTGCCGGAGCCGGATCACGACACGGTGCTGAAGCGCCAGCAGGCATTCGGGTATTCGTTTGAAGACCTGCGGATGCTCATGGTGCCGATGGCGCGCGACGGTGTGGAAGCGGTGGGCTCGATGGGCACGGACACGCCAATCGCGGTGCTGTCGAACAAGTCGCAATCGCTGTTCAACTACTTCCAGCAGCTTTTCGCGCAGGTCACGAATCCGCCGATCGATTGTATCCGCGAAGAGATCATCACGAGCACGCTCACGACGATTGGCTCGGAGGGCAACCTGCTCGACCCGCAGCCGAAGAGCTGCCACCTCATCGCGCTGGATAATCCGGTGCTGACGAACGAGCAGTTTGCGAAGCTGAAGCACATCGACGAAGCGGGATTCAAGTCGGTGACGATTCCGATTTTGTATCCGGTCGCGGGCGGCGCTGCGGCGCTGCGCAAGGCGATGACGGAATTCTGCGAGAAGGCGTCGCAGGCGGTGAAGGACGGCGTAAACATTATCATCATCAGCGACCGCGGCGTGAACGCGGAGCTGGCTCCGATTCCGTCGCTGCTGGCGACGAGCGGACTGCATCACCACCTCATCCGCGAAGGCACCCGCACGAAAGTCGGTCTCGTGTTGGAATCGGGCGAGCCGCGTGAAGTGCATCATTTTGCGCTGCTCATCGGCTACGGCATCGGCGCGGTGAATCCGTATCTCGCGTTCGAGACGCTCGACGACATGATCAAGGAAGGTCTGCTCACGGGCGTGGACCACAAGACGGCGTGCAAGAACTTCGCGAAGGCGGCGATCAAGGGCGTCGTGAAAGTGGCGTCGAAGATGGGCATCAGCACCATCCAGTCGTATCGCGGCGCGCAGATTTTCGAAGCCGTGGGACTCAGCAGCGCGGTGGTGGAGGAATACTTCACATGGACTTCGTCGCGCATCGAGGGCGTCGGCCTGGATCAAATCGCGGAGGAAGTCGCGATGCGCCACCGCCACGCATTCCCGAAGAGCGCGGCCGTGAGCCACACGCTGGACGTCGGCGGTAATTACCAATGGCGCAAAGACGGCGAGGAGCATCTCTTCAACCCGACGACCGTGCACAAGCTGCAGGCCGCGGTGCGCAAGGGTGACTACGCGATCTTCAAGCAATACTCCGCCGAGGTGAACGAGCAGAACAAGAAGTGGTGCACACTGCGCGGACTGCTCGATTTCAAAGGTGGCACGGCGATTCCGATCGAGGAAGTCGAGAGCATCGAGAGCATTCTCAAGCGCTTCAAATCGGGCGCGATGAGCTACGGCTCGATTTCGAGCGAAGCGCACGAAGCCCTCGCCATCGCGATGAACCGCATCGGCGGAAAATCGAACACCGGCGAAGGCGGCGAAGACCCCGAGCGCTTCACGTGGACGAACGAGCAGGGCGACTCGAAGAACAGCGCGATCAAGCAGGTGGCGAGCGGACGTTTCGGCGTGACGAGCCACTACCTGACAAACGCGAAGGAAATCCAAATCAAGATGGCGCAGGGCGCGAAGCC
>SXWH01000082.1 GCA_005791535.1 Verrucomicrobiaceae bacterium
CCTGGCAGTCGCTCGGCGCGTCGCTGTGGGCACCGCCGTTGATGCTGTTCATCATCGGGACGGGCAGGACCTTCGCGTTGGGTCCGCCGAGGTATTTAAAGAGCGGCTGCCCGAGAGCCTGCGCTGCGGCGTGGGCGGTCGCCATCGATACTGCGAGGATTGCGTTTGCACCGAGCTTGCCCTTGTTCGGCGTGCCGTCCAAATCGATCATCGAATTGTCCACTTCCACCTGGTCGCAAGCGTCGAGTCCTTCGATTTCGTCGGCGATGCTCTTGTTGATGTTCGCCACCGCCTTGGTGACACCCTTGCCGAGGTAGCGGTCCTTCACGCCATCGCGGAGTTCCCATGCTTCGTGTTCGCCGGTGCTGGCGCCGCTTGGCACGATTGCGCGTCCCATTGCGCCGCATGCGAGATGCACTTCGGCTTCGACGGTGGGATTTCCGCGCGAATCAATAACCTGACGTCCGTGAACTGCTGTGATGGTGGTGAGTGGCATAATGTGGTAAGAAAAAATCGAGGGGGGGAATAGTCGCCATCCATTGAAATTGCAAGCCAAACACAGGATTCCGCCGTCGCGCTCGCAATTTATTTACGAAAAAGTGTAACCTCGCGCCCGCCACTCCGCAGGAAGGCGGTGTTATGAACAACAATCTTTGTCCCACCTGCCAATCCACGATTCCCGCCGATGCACCCGGCGGCATCTGCCCTGCGTGCGCGCTTCTCGGAGTCGCGAATCCCACCAGCGCCACCCAGGTCGCCGGCGCGAGCGTGCCCATGCTCGATGAAATCGCTGCCGCATTCCCCGAGCTCGAGGTGCTCGAAATGTGCGGGCAGGGCGGCATGGGCGTGGTCTTCAAGGCCCGCCAGCCCAAGCTCGACCGCCTCGTCGCGCTGAAAATCCTCACCCCCGTGCTTGCCGCCCAATCGGGCTTTGCGGAGCGCTTCACCCGCGAGGCCCGTGCGCTGGCAAAGCTCTCGCACCCAAACATCGTCGCCGTCCATGACTTCGGCGAAAGCGGCGGCTTCTTCTACCTCGTCATGGAGTTTGTCGATGGCGTGAATCTCCGCCAGGCCATCCGCTCCGGCATCTCGCCGGAACAGGCACTGCTGCTTGTTCCGAAGGTTTGTGAAGCACTCCAGTTCGCGCACGACCACGGAGTTCTGCATCGCGCCATCAAGCCCGAGAACATCCTCCTCGACACCCGCGGCAACCCCAAGCTCGCCGACTTCGGCATCGCCAAACTTGGCGATGACAATTCCACCGGCCTCACGCTCAGCGGCGCGCAGCTCGGCACCGCGGCGTACATGGCTCCCGAGCAAATCGAACATCCCGCCACCGTGGATCACCGCGCGGATATCTACAGCCTCGGCGTCGTCCTTTACGAAATGCTCACCGGCGAACTCCCGCTCGGACGCTTCGCCGCGCCGAGCGAAAAGGCGCACTGCTCCAGCGGCGTCGATGACGTCGTCCTACGCGCGCTGGAAAAGCAACGCGAACGCCGCCAGCAAAGCGCCACCGAGATGAAGACTCAGGTGGAAGGCGCCGCCACCTCCGCCGCCGCGCCCGTTTCTCATGCGGTGGCCGGTGGTAAAACAGAGATTCCGTGGTCGCGCAGCGCGGTGTGGGGCGCCGCACTCGCGGCCTGCAGTGTGCCGTTCGGTATTCTGTGCAACTCCACGATCGCGCGCGACAATCCCCTGGAGACGACCACCGGCTTCAGCGTCATCTTCTTCGCGCTTGCGCCCGCTCTGGCCGGCACCTTGCTGGGATGGAAAGCGGTGAGCGATTTGCGCTTTCATCGCGGCCATTTGCGCGGCGGCGGTGCTGCGGTGGTCGGCGCTTTGTTCATCCCCATCTTCACGGTGGTCGGGATTGTGGCTTTGTCGTTCGACGACATCATGCGTGCGGTCGGCGGCATGCCTCTCACCGTCGTCGGACTGCTCGTCGCAGTCACCATCATCACCTCCGTGGTCGCCGCGGGCATCTGGGCCGTCAAATCGCTCTGGCGCTTCGTGCACGATGGCCCGCCGGGCGTTCCGGTTCACCGTCCTGCGGTCGCTGCTGCCGTCCCGCCACCCTCGCGCGTCGCTCCCTTCTCCAGGGCTGCGGCAGCGGGGGCGTCGCTTTGCATCGCCAGCATTCCCGTCGGCTTCATCCTTTACCTCTTCGCGAAAGTCCTCATCAATCCTTCGCTCGACACCCAGAGCCAGCTCAACGGCCCCGTCGCTGGCAACATCATCATCTTCGGCTTCATTCCCGCCTTGATCGGCATTGCGCTCGGGTGGAAAGCGGTCGGCGATTTCCGCTATCACCGCGGCCACTTGCGCGGCGGAGGGACGGCTGTCTTTGCAGCGCTCGGCATTCCGGTGCTCGCGCTCGTCACCACCGCGGTCGTCAATTTCCGGGAGATCGATCACTCCATCAGTCCCAGCCGCAGAAATCCCGAGGGCGCCATCGTCGCGAGCATCGTCGTCCTTGCCGCCGTGGCCGCGAGCGTCTGGGCGGTGAAGGCGCTTTGGAAATTCGTCCACCACGGCCCGCCGGGAGTGCCGGTGAATACGGATCCGGCGAGTCCCTGGTCGCGGCGCATTCCGTGGCTGGTGCTGGGCTTTACCGTAATCCCCGGGATCATGCTCGGGCTCGCGCTGATGCTCCCGGTGATCAAGACGGGCGGCTCCCGCAGGCAGTCGGTGCCGGAGTCGGCGGGGCCGGTGACTTCGCCGAAGGCCGGAGAGGACCGGGCGACGCAGCTCGCGCGGGAACTCGTCGCGGAGACGCAGAAGCGCATGGATGCGGGAATCGCCACGCCGTTGGAATCGGTCGCCGCGTTGCAGGAGCTCGCAGTCGCCGAGGCGCGGGGGGATGAATTGAAAATCGCCGCCGCTCGGGTGCGGTTCCTGGAGTCGCATTTGAACTTCGTGAAGCAAAAGGTCCAGGCGGGAGTGGTGCCGGAGGCCAGGATTCGCGAGACGGAGAAGCAACTGCTCGAAGCTCGCGAGGAGCTGGAGAAAATGCAGAAGCTGGAATCCGAAAAATGAGCCCGCAGCATTCCAATGACCGAAACGGCATCGCGGACGGGCGAATCCGGCGGAGCAATCCCGAGCTAGGGAATGGCGGGTCGGATATCCGGGGGAGTAATCCCGAGTTGGGGATTGGCGAGTCGGATGTCCGGCGGAGCAATCCTGAGCTGGGGATTGGCAGGTCGGATGTCCGGGGGAGCAATCCTGAGCTATGTAATGGCGGGTCGGATGTCCGGGGGAGCAACACTGAGTTCAGGGTTGGCAAGTCGGATGTCCGGGGGAGCAACACTGAGTTCAGGGTTGGCGGGTCGGACGTCCGGGGGAGCAACACTGAGTTCAGGGTTGGCGGGTTGGATGTTTTTTACCACGCTCCCGACCTCGGTTTGGGCATTTTTAGCCACAAAACGGGCAGTTTCTCAGGAGTGAGAGCTGTCCATGGACTTCATGGACGCTATGGACGAGCTGGACGACGTCCATCGGGTCCATCGCGTCCATCCTGTCCATTGAGAACCACCACCTGACCTATGAGCGATTTCGCCGCCACCCGCTGGACTCTCGTCGCGCAAGCCCGCGGCAACGACACCGAGGCCAAAGCCGCGCTTTCGGAGCTTTGCGATGCCTATTATAAACCGGTCGTCGCCTTCCTCGCCTGCGAAGGGCGCACTCCCGACGCCGCCCGCGAGCTGGCGCACGAGTTTTTTGCCATCATTCTCGCAGGGAAATCGCTAGGCGGAGCGGAGCGTGGGCGTGGCCGGTTCAGGAGTTATCTGCTGGGGGCGCTGAAGCATTTCCTCGCAGACCACCGCGCGAAGGCGAATGCGGAAAAGCGCGGCGGCGGAGTGGAAAGTGTGCCGCTGGATACGGCGACAGGCGCCGGTCTTTCATTGCCTGCGAGCGCGGACGATGAGCGGGTCTTTGACCGGCAATGGGCGCTGACGGTGATTGCCCGCGCGCTGGATGTCGTAGGAGGGGAACTGCGCGACGCGGGGAAAGCCGCGCATTTTGTGGTGCTGAAGCCGTGGTTGATGGGCGACGGCGGCGACCAAGCGGTGGCGGCGACGCAGTTGGGGATGGGCGCGAGCGCGGTGAAGGTGGCGATTCACCGGCTGCGGCAGCGTTTTCGCGAAGCGGTGAAAGCGGAAATCGCGCAGACGGTGCCAGACGCCGCCGATGTGGATGAGGAACTGCGGCACCTCGTGGCGGTGCTCGCCAGTTGATGCGTCACGGTGACGTTTTGGTCCGC
>SXWH01000006.1 GCA_005791535.1 Verrucomicrobiaceae bacterium
ACCGAACCGATTTCCGCCGAACGCGAAACACCAACCCTCGAAGAATCGCCCACAACCATGCCATTCGACCCAACCAAACCCGCCGCCAACTCACCACTCTCCTCCGCGGAAATGCGCGACCAACTCAACGCGCTGAAGGCGCTCATCGATGCAGTCCCCGCAGGTCCAGCGGGACCCGCGGGTCCGCAAGGTCCGGTGTTTGCGAGCGTGCAAATCGGCAGCGTGACGACCGGCGCGCCGGGCTCGGCGGCTTCGGCTTCGGTGAATACGTTTGGGAACAATGTGGAAATCTCCTTCACCATCCCCGAAGGCCAGCCGGGCTCGGGTGTGACGATCATCGACGTGAACAATGCCATCGCCAACGAGATCGCGGGCACTGCGCGGAATCCGAACACGGTATCCGATTTGGTGATGTCGCCCAGCGACCCGCCGACGCAGGCGGATATGCTCGCGGTGATCGCGAAGCTCAATGAGCTGATCAACGCGCTGCGGCGGTAGTTTCCGGAGCATGGTTGCACACGGCTATTCCATTTCCGCCGCCGTTTGCATAAAGAGCGCGCTCCTTTATGCAAAAACGTCTTCTTGGAAAAACCGGTCTTGAGCTTCCAATCCTGAGCTTCGGGGCATCTTCGCTGGGCGCGGAGTTTCGCAGTGTGAAAGTGGAGGAGGCGCTGCAAAGCGTGCATGTCGCGCTGGAGTGCGGGCTGAACTTTATCGACACGTCGCCGTTTTACGGCCGCGGAATGAGCGAGGTGCTGCTGGGCATCGCGCTCAAAGGCGTGCCTCGCGACAGTTACACGCTGTGCACGAAACTCGGGCGCTACGATTTGCAGCACTTTGATTTTTCCGCGAAGCGCGTGGCCGAGAGCCTGGATGTGAGCCTGCACCGGCTCGGGACGGACCACCTCGACATCGTGCTGTGCCACGACATCGAATTCGTGCCGATGCAGCAGATTGTGGATGAAACCATCCCGGCGCTGAGAAAGGCGCAGGCGGCGGGGAAGGTGAAGCACATCGGCTTCAGCGGATACCCAATGAAGATTTTCAAGTTCATCCTCGATCAGACCGACGTGGATTGCGTGCTGAGCTACAACCAATACACGCTGCAAAACACGCGCTTTGCCGACGAGATCGTGCCGTATCTCAAAGCAAAGGGCGTGGGTGTGATGAATGCGGGTCCATTTTCTGCGCGGTTGCTCACGAACGCTCCGCTTCCGGCGTGGCTCAAGGAGCCCGAGGAGGTAAAGGCGGCGGCGCGTGCGGCGGCGGCGCACTGTGCGGCCAAGGGCGTGGATATCGCGAAACTCGCGCTGCAATTCTGCCTCGCGAACCCCGACATCACGACGACCGTGAGCGGCAGCGCAAATCCGAACAACATCCGGAACTGGGCGAAGTGGGCGGCGGAACCACTCGATATGGAACTCCTCGCAGAGGTGCAGGCCATTTTCGCCCCTGTGAAAAACATCGGCCACAAGGAAGGCCTGCCGGAGAACAATTGATTTTATGAAGGCACTCCAACTCGAAAAGCCGCTGTCGTGGCGGATGATTGAAATCGACGAGCCACGGGCTCCGGCGGCTGGTGAAGCGCTTGCGCGCGTTTTGCGTGTCGGCATTTGCGGGACGGACCTCGGCGGGTATCTCGGCAAGATGCCGTTTTTTTCCTACCCGCGAATTCCCGGACACGAGCTGGGCGTTGAAGTCATCGCGGTGGGCGCGGGTGTCGCAAACGTGAAGCCCGGCGACCGTTGTTCGGTGGAACCGTATATCAACTGCCAGCAGTGCTATTCGTGCCGCCGGGGTTTTACGAACTGCTGTGAGCAGCATAAGACGCTGGGCGTGATGTGCGACGGCGGGCTGACGGATCGCATCATCCTTCCCGCGCGGAAGCTGCATCTCGCGGGGCGTCTCACGCCGGATCAATGCGCGCTCGTGGAGACGCTGGCGATCGGCTGCCACGCGGTGGACCGCAGCGCGGCGAAGGCGGGCGAGACGGTTCTGGTGATCGGCGCAGGGCCGATCGGACTCTCCGCGATCGAGTTCGCGAAGCTGAGCGGTGCGCGGACCGTGGTGATGGACATCAGCGAAAGTCGGCTGGCGTTTGTGCGCGAAAAGATGGGGGTTCCGGATACGCTCATCGTGCGGGGTGATGAATCGGACGTAAAATCGCTCGCAGACCTTACGGGCGGACAATTTGCCGATGTGGTGATCGATGCGACCGGCAACAACAAGTCGATGGTCCGGGCGATGGAGTTCGCGGCTTTTGCGGGCCGTGTTGTGTATGTGGGAATCACGCAGCAAAATCTGGAATTTCCGCATGCTCCTTTCCTGCATCGTCGTGAATTGACGCTGATGGCGAGCCGCAACGCGCTTTCTCGCGATTTCCCGCGCATCATCTCGCTGATCGAGGACGGAAAAATCGACACGGTGCCGTGGATTACGCATCACGCGGATTTCGCGGAAGTGCCGGCTGTGTTTCCGAATTGGGTGAAGCCGGAGACCGGTGTGATCAAGGCGGTCGTGAACGTGGCGTAGTGACGCCCCGTTCAGCGCTGTGCGTCAAAGAGCAGGTTCGTCCAATGCCAGTATAGCGATGCCAGCGAGGCGTGGGCTGCGAGCATGAAGAAAATGAACGGCTGGAGCGGGCCGAACTTCAGCAGCAATGCAAGGCTCGTGAAGCCTTGTAAAAATGCGATGCTGGACTGGCCGACCCACTCGCGGTGATTTGCGATGGCGGTTAGAAGCGCCGCCCCGGCGTAAAGCGCGAGGATCTCCGCGCTGAGTACGCCGCCGGGAATGATCGCGGTGAGCGTGATTACCACAATGTAGCAGGTCGCCGCGGACAGGAGCCGGTTGCGGAGGATGCGGCTGCGCATCGCGCGATTCGCCGCCAGTTCGATCTCGCCGAGACTCGGATTTTTCGAGGGCTCATCGGGCACATCCACGATGGATGCGTTGCAGAAGACGCATGTCGGAAGCTCGGCGTCGTTCTGGAATCCGCAGGCTCGACACGTTTTCATGGCAGCTCCTGAAATGTCGCCGGATGCGCTGTGGTAATCGCCTCGGTCCTACCAGCGATAATGACCCCAGTCGCCTCCGGCCTGGAGGACGCCGCCGATGAATCCGGTTACTGCGACCAGAAGCGCGCCGAGAAGCAGCGCGCCCCGGAATCGCGTCCGTTCCGGTGAGCCTTCGCGGCACTCAGAGGAGCACACGAGCACCGCGCACACGATTGCCCAGACTGCGGTGCCGACTCCCATCCACCGGTGAATTTCCGTGGTTAGTCCGGAGTAGCTCTCATAGCGCGCCGCCAGCCAGCCGAACACTGTCGTAGCCGGAGCGGAAAGGGCGCTGACTACGACGAGAAACCGCACCACGAGAAGCCAGCTCTCCTGTTTGAAAAACCATGCGATCGCCTCGGCGAGCACCGCTGCGAGCAGCAGCCCGACAGGGAAGTGAGTCGAGGCGGCGTGGAATTTCCCGAGCCACGCGAGCGAGCGATCCAGAAAGCCTCGTTCCTTCTTCGCCGCGACAGGTGCGGCGTGTAGCGACTGCTCTGCGGGTGCCGGCGGGCACCCGGCTTTGATCCATGCGGCGACGGCCTTCAGTTCGTCGGGCGTAAGCGGAGGCACATCGGCATCCTCACCGGGCATCTCGTTGTGCAGGACCATTTGATAGATTTCCGAGCCCTCGGCATCGCCGGGTTTCACGTATTCGGGATTCTTCCCGACGCGCGCAAGATCGAGCACGTATCCAAATTTTCCTTTCGGCTTCGGGAGATGGCTGCCGTGGCAGTCGGCGCATTTTGCGCTGAAAATCTGATGCACCTTCGATGCGATTGTCGCGTTGTCGTCTGCCATGCTCCACCCGCTGAAAAGTGCGACTAGGAGGATAATTCGGATTCCAATCATGCTGTAAGGGTAACACGCGAACGGTGGAAACTATTAGAGCAGGATTGTCGGACATTGCGCGGCAATTGCGATCCGCTACCGTATTTGCCGTGAACCAGCCGGATTCCGCTGTCATCTTCAAATCGCTTCGCGCGGTGCGCCGCAGCCTGATGCTGTCGAATTTCTTCCGTTGGTCGGCGCGGTGGATAATCCTCTTTCTGTGCGCATTTGTCGCGATATTCACGTGGAAATGGGCCGCTGGCAGTCTGCGGATGCGTGTGGAATGGCTTCCGGCGCTTGCTGTGTTTGTGCTCCTGCCTTGTTTCGGGGCGGGTATTTTTGCGGGAATGGCGACGGCCTTGTTCCGGCCGCCGTCGCTTTCGGATGCAGCCCGCGCGGCCGATCGTTTTTTTAAAACGCGCGATCGTTTTGTTAGCGGGCTCGAGTTTGCGAATCG
>SXWH01000083.1 GCA_005791535.1 Verrucomicrobiaceae bacterium
CACCCGATCCCAAGCCTTCTTGCTTACTCACCGGCCTGCACGAGACGATGTCGATCGAGCAATTCGGATGGGGCGTCGCCGACCGCGGCAAGTCCATTCGCGTTCCGCACAGCTTCGTGAACAACGGCTACAAAGGATACCTCGAAGATCGCCGCCCGAACTCGCAGGGTGATCCTTACAAGATCGCTGGTCGCGTGCTTCAGACGATCCAGACCGTTCCGACGAAGTAATTCGGCCGGAAGGGTATTGATTCTAACGCCGTCCCGCTGCGAAGCGGGGCGGCGTTATTCTTTTTGCCGTCAGAACGGATCGCGAATTGCCTCCGAAAATTGGGGCGTCGCGAGCAACGGTAGTATCGCTCTTAAAAGAAATCCTCATTTCGCGACATTTGACTTTCCCCGCGGCCCGCCGCGCCTTACGCAATTCGTGTCCAATTTAATCAACCACACGCCCACTTCCTACCATGGCAAAAGCCACCGAATCCGAATCCGAAAGCAAAGTCATCGCTGCCCGCAACAAGAACCTCGACATGGTTCTGCAATCGATCGCCAAGGAATACGGCGAGGGTGCAATCATGCGGCTCGGCGACTCGCAGCAAATGGACGTCGAAGTCATTCCGACGGGAAACATCCTCATCGACCGGGCCCTCGGTGCCGGCGGGTTTCCGCGCGGCCGAATCGTCGAGGTCTTTGGTCCGGAATCCTCCGGTAAAACGACGCTGACTCTCACACTCATCGCGCAAGCGCAGAAGCGCGGCGGCCTCGCGGCGTTCATCGACGTTGAGCACGCGCTCGACCCGCAGTATGCGAAGAAGCTCGGTGTGAATCTCGACGACCTGCTCGTTTCCCAGCCGAGCAGCGGTGAGGAAGCGCTCCGGATCTGCGAGACGCTCGTGCGTTCGAATGCGCTGGATGTGATCGTCGTGGATTCCGTTGCCGCGCTCGTAACCAAGCAGGAACTCGAGGGTGAAATCGGCGATTCCACCGTGGGTGCGCAGGCGCGCCTCATGTCGGCTGCGATGCGGAAGCTCACGGCGCTGATCTCGAAGGCCCGGACGATCGTCGTCTTCACGAACCAGATTCGCGAGAAAATCGGGGTGATGTTTGGAAATCCGGAAACGACGCCCGGCGGTAAGGCGCTGAAATTCTACGCCAGCGTTCGTGTGGACATCCGCCGAATCGGAGCGATCAAGACGAGTGATGGAACGGTGACCGGCAACCGGACGAAGATCAAAATCGTGAAGAACAAAATCGCCCCGCCGTTCACGGAGTGCGAGTTCGATATCATGTATAACGAGGGCATCTCCTCCACCGGAGCACTGCTCGATTTGGCTCTGGAGAAAGGCATCGTGGAGAAACGCGGCTCCTGGCTCAGCTACAAGGGAAGCCAGCTCGCGCAGGGGCGTGATGCGGCGAAGGACATCCTCAAGAAGGACGAGACGCTCTTTAACGAACTCACCGAGGCCGTTAAGGCAAAGCTCGACGAGGAAGCCGCCGGGGCGAAATAGGAATTTCCATTTCCCAAAGCCGCCGTTTCCGTATTTCCTGCGCGCATGAATGCCGCGCAACAGGAAGTTATAGACAAGGTCATCGAGCTCCTCGGTGAGCACTTCGATCACGCAATCGTCGCCGTCGGATGGTATGACGACGAAAAGCGCTACTCGACTGCATCCTCGTACAGCGGAGGAGTTGCTCCGGCGATTGGGCTCTGCCGGCTTTACGAAACGAAGTGGCAGAAGGAACACCTCTGGGGACCGGACGAGGACGACGAGAGGAACGAAGACTGACGCGGGCGGAGTGTCCCCGTTATTTGAAGTGAGCGAGCGGCTGCACAATGTTGCCGGCCAGCGGCCAGACCTTTTCCTGGATGCGGGGCGCGAGCTGTTTTGAGGTGCGGTAGGCTGCGGTAATCATTTCCATCTTCGCGTCGAGATTGTCCACGTAGTGCAAAGCCCATGCTTCCGGAGTACGTGGCGTGACCGGGCTGCCAAACTGCAACTCGCCGTGATGACTCGCGACGAGATGGAGCAGATGCAGCCGCACATCTTCGTTCGCCGGTTCAAGCGAGACCCAATCTTTCCAATCATCGGTCGCGGCAAGCTTCCGCCACAGCGTATTCACGAGTTCGATTCCGATTGTGATATGACCGAGTAACTCGCCCGCTTCGCTGTACGGCATTGTGAAGCCATCTGCAGGCAGGCCGTTCTCCCAGATTTTCCCCGAGTCGTGAAACAGCACTCCGGCGACCATCAAGTCGCGATTCAGCGCCGGATAGGCACCTGCGATTGCGACGGCGGTGCGCATCATCTGCGCCACGTGCTCCACGAGTCCTCCGCGGCGCGCGTGATGATTATTCCGGGCCGCAGCGGCGCGGCGATAGCGGTCGCCGTATTCCGAGAGGAAGACCCGGCAGAGCGCTTGCAGTCGGGGATCGGCAATTGCGCCTGTCGTCTCCTCGATATACGCGAAGTCTGCAGCCTGTTTCTCGCGAATCTCAGCGGAGCCGGCGAGCAGAGCGTCCCGTTCGTCCGGTGTCAGATCGCGGAGTCTCCATCCGGATGATTCCAGACCAAACTTGCTGGTCGCAAACTCGCCGGAGACTTCCACGAATCCACCGGGCCCGCCCCGCTCGCAGTAAGCGAATCCCGCCGAGTCGTTCCACGCCTTTAGCGAGAAGCGCGCTTCGCCGTCCGTGAATGTGACTTCGAAATACGGCTTCCCGTTGCTCGCGTCCTTTCGTGCGATGGTTTCGACCTGGGCGTGGACGGCGGCCTCGACACGACCGTCGGTAGCGGCGCGTTTGAGCTGGTTGATTGTGAGCAAATCCATGCGCTGCTCTTAGACAAACGCGTGCGAAAGACCACGCGATTCTTACGCCACGATGTCGTGGATTACGTTGCCAAAAACGTCTGTCAGCCGGTAGTCGCGACCCGCATGCCGGTAGGTAAGCTTCGTATGTTCGAGCCCGAGCAGATGGAGGATCGTCGCGTGCAGGTCGTGGACGTGAACAGGGTTGCTCGTGATCGTGTTCCCGAAGTCATCGGTTTCGCCGTATGCCATACCGCCCTTTACGCCGCCGCCTGCCATCCAGCACGTGAACGCCTGCGCGTGATGCTCACGGCCCTTCGCGTCCTTGCCGGTGTTGAATGGCGTGCGGCCGAATTCCGTCGCCCAGACGATAAGTGTCTCCTCGAACATGCCGCGCTGTTTCAGATCGCGGATTAGCGCCGCGATTGGCTGGTCCACATTCTTCGCGAGCGGGCCGTGCTGCGCCATGTCGCCGTGCGAATCCCAGTTGTTATTCGCGCCGGTGTCGATGAGTTCGATGAAGCGCACGCCGCGCTCTGCGAGTCGCCGTGCGATGAGGCATTGCCACGCAAAGCCTTTTGTGCCGCCGCGTGGAAGGCCGTACATTTTGTGAATGGCATCGCTCTCATTCGATAAATCGAACGCCTCGGGAGCGGCCGTCTGCATGCGAAACGCGGTCTCAAACGCCTTGATTCGCGACGCGAGTTGAGGGTCGTTCCCACGGTTCGCGAGGTGACGTTGATTCAACGCGGAGGCCAGCCCGAGTTCCAACTCCTGTTCGATTGGATCTGCGAGGCGCCGTTTCACATTAGGCAGCGGCTCCGGCCCCGGAACGATATGCGTTCCCTGATGGCAGCCCGGCAGAAAGTCCGCCGACCACAATTGTCCGCCGGAGTATGGCAGCACCGGGGCGATCACCATGAAGCCCGGCAGATGCGCGTTCTCCGTGCCGAGGCCGTACGTGACCCATGAGCCCATGCTTGGACGCGTGAATGCCACGGAGCCCGTGTGGATACCGAGTGTAGCCTGCTGATGATCGGCATTGTCCGAAAACATCGAGCGGATCAGGCACAGATCGTCTGCACATTCCGCGACGTTCGGGAAAAGTTCGCTGATCCAGAGTCCCGATTGTCCGCGCTGTTTGAATTCCCATCCCGGGCGTTTGTAAAACTTCACCGCGCTCCTGTTTTCGGGAGCAAACGCATCCAGCATCTTCTTCGGAACCTGGTAGGGTGCGTTGTGGTCGGAGATGAGGCGCGGCTTGTAGTCGAACGAATCCGCGTGCGAGACGCCGCCGCTCATGTGCAAAAAGATCACTCGCTTTGCACGCGGGCGAAAGTGTGGAGGCTTGGGGGCAATCGGGTCTGCTGGTGTGGACCCGAGCAGCTCGGACAGCATTCCCGGAAGGACGAGTGAGCTTCCGGCGAGAGTTCGGATGAAGGAGCGGCGGTTCATTCAGTCGAGATGGATGAATTCATTCGATGCGAGCAATGCCCGGCTGAGGCTTTGCCACGCTTTCTCGGAGGTCGGAAACTTCGCGAGGTAAGCCGTTATCAATTGAAGTTCATCCGGTTGCGGCGGGCGGCCAAAGAGCGTGAGGAATGCGACCTCCATACGGCGCATATCCTCGTTTGAGACCGCGGTGATGCGCGCGCTGAAATCGATAGCGCGTTCATGGATGAACTTGTCGTTCATCATAAAAAGCGACTGGAGCGGCGTGGTGCTTTGCTGGCGTGTGGCTGTGCTGCTGTTTGGGTCCGGGCCATCAAACAGGCCGAGAAACGGATGCCGACGCAGTCGTTGCTGCATTTGATAAACGGCGCGCTGCTTTGTGTCGTAGACGGCGAAGAATTGATTGTGCTGGGTGAAGCCCCACGTGTGAACTGCGGGAAACGGGTGCGCGCCGCCGGGTGTCAAGTCGAGGCCTCCACTGACAAAAAGCAGGGAGTCGCGAATCGATTCGGCATCCAGTCGGCGGCGTTCCGCACGGCTCCACAGCTTGTTTTCCGGGTCTGTGGGATCCGGATTTTGACTCGATAGTTGCCACGTATGGGAGAGGAGCATGACGCGGTGCATGGCCTTGATGCTCCATCCGCTGTCGATGAACTTCTGGGCGAGGAAGTCGAGCAGTTCGGGATGTGTGGGCGGAAGTCCCCGGGTGCCAAAATCGTTCGGTGTGGCGACAAGCCCGCGCCCGAAATGGTGTTGCCATAGCCTGTTCACCAGCACGCGCGCGGTGAGCGGATTCTTCGGGTTGGTAATCGCGGCGGCGAGATCAGGTCTGCCGCTGTTTTGCGCGCCGAGTGGTGTCCCGCCGAGGATCGTCAGAAAATGCCGGGGTACTTCCTCGCCAAGGCGCTTCGGGTCTCCGCGTACTTGAAGGCGGGAATTGGCGGGCTTTCCCTCGGTGACTGAGTATGCGAGTTCGAAAGGCGGCGTTTCCTTCAAAATGCGGCGTTGTTCTTTCGCCGCCGCAACAGCTTTTGCAGCAGCATCAATTTTGCCCTTACGCTCCGCGCTGTCGGGTTCCTTTTCTGCGGCGGCTTTGTCGGCTTCGCGGGCCTTCGCCTCGGCATCGAGAGCTGCGAGTTTTTCCTCCCACATTCGTTTTGCCGCTTCGAGTTCCGCCTTCGGAAGAAGTGCGGCGAGGTTTTCCGGCCGGCTTTTTCCCTCGCTGCCGGGGTGAGGGAAAACGCTGCTGCTGAGGATGCCGTAGAGCGCGTAGTAGTCGGTCGTCGGAATCGGGTCGAATTTGTGATCGTGGCACCGTGCGCAGCTTAGCGAGAGCCCGAGGAACGTGCGTCCAATGTTCTCGATTGCGTCCTCAATAGTGAGGTGCGGCTCGCCTGCTCCGCCGGAAAAATGACGCGCGCTCGCCAGATATCCCGTCGCAATCACGGGTGCCGTTTCCGTTCCGCCTGCGGTCACTGCTGTCGGAGAGAGGTCGCCGGCAAGTTGCTCGCGGATGAAGCGGTCGTACGGCATGTCGTCATTGAAGGCGCGGATGACGTAGTCGCGGTATTTGTAAGCCTGCGGGACGGGGTAGTCCGATGCATTGCCGCATGTGTCGGCGTAGCGCGTCAGGTCGAGCCAGTGGCGGCCCCAGCGTTCGCCGTAGCTCGGCGAGGCGAGCAGACGGTCGACGAGATCTCGAAACGCGGACTGTGGATCGCGAAGAGACTCGGCAACGAAAGTCGCGACCTCATCCGGCGTTGGCGGCAGCCCCGTGAGATCGAAAGTCACTCGCCGGATAAGCGTGCGCGCATCGGCATCCGGCGCAGGCTTTGCGCCCGCAGCTTCGATCCTGGCCAGGATGAAATTGTCGACCTCGTTGCGGACCCACGAGGCGTCCTTCACCGCCGGCGTTGCACCGACTTTCACCGGCTGAAATGCCCAGTGACCCCGGCCTTTCTCCATAACGTCCGCGCTCTTCTCCGTCGCGACGGATGCTGGCTGTGAGGCGATGCGCGGGTCGGGCGCGCCCATTTTGACCCACTCGATCAAATCTTCCACCTGCGTGGGCTTGAGCGGCTTCTTCGGCGGCATCTGGAGGTCTTTGTCCCAATAGCGGACGGCGGTGATTAGAAGACTGTCGTCGGGCTTTCCGGGAGTGACGGATGCCCCGGATTCGCCGCCTTTCATCCAGCCCTCGCGACTCGCGAGATTCAAGCCGCCCTTCGTCTTGCCCTTGTCGGCATCGTGGCAGTCGTAACAGTGCTCCGCGAGAATTGGGCGGATACGCTTTTCGAAGAAATCGAGCCCCTCTTCTGTCGTTGCGCCGTACGCGGGCAAAACAAGCCCGAGCGCTACGGTGGCTAAGATGTGACGGAGTGGATCCACGTTCGGGATTGTTTCCCTCGGTCAACCCCGTGTCCGGCGTTTTGTTTGGCGGACGGCTCGCCCGCGTTATTTTGTGCGGTCCTGATATGTCGGCTTCTTCGGCTGAACCACGGGGTTCTTTTCCAGAATTGCGTTGATCTCCGTGATCGAGCGTTCGAGCTGAGGGTCGATACCTTTCGCGAGCTGCGCGGGGTCGTCGATCACTGGGATATCGGGATCCACGCCGTGGCCCTCGATGATCCATTTGCCTGAGTTGTCGTAGATACTGAAGGTCGGTACCGTGACGCTTCCGCCGTCGATGAGCGACGGGCATCCGGTCATGCCGATGAGACCGCCCCATGTGCGTGTGCCGACAACCGGGCCGAGCTTCTTTTGCTGGAAAAGCCAAGGGAAGCAGTCGCCGCCGGAACCGCTCCAGCGGTTGGCCATCATGACTTTTGCCTGCGGGGTCGGGACAAAAGGCGTCGTCCAGTCATGGCCGTCGCGCACGCCCCAGTGGGCCATCACCGGCCGGTTCAGCAGTTCGATGAAGCGATCCGGAATCTGGCCGCCGGAGTTCCAGCGTTCATCGACGATGAGGCCCTGCTTGTGGGTCTGTGCACGCCACATGCGGTAAAGTTCCGTCTGCCCGTCGACGCCCGTGCTCTTCACGTAAATGTAGCCGACGCGTCCCTTGGTCGCTTCATCGACGCGCCGGCGATTCTGCTCGATCCATGCGTAGTGGCGGAGGCCGCTTTCGTTTCCGATGGTTTGAATGAGAATCTCCTTCGCGCCTTCGATTACCGGTTTGTCGTTGATGCTCACAATCACGGGCTTGTCCGCGAGCCCCTGAAACGCGGCGTAGATTTCCTGAGTCGGGTCGATTTTACGGCCGTTCACCGCGAGGATGAAATCGCCTTCCTTGATCGTGATGCCCGGTCCGCGGAGCGGCGAGCGCACGCCGGTATCCCACGGCGCGACATCGTGAATTTTCGAGATGCGATACGCGCCGTCCTTGAGCTCGTAGTCGCAACCGAGGTAGCCGACGGAACGCGAGATGCCGCCGTCGAGGTCCCCACCGCTGCGGTAGGCGTGGGAGCTGTTGAGTTCGCCCAGCAGTTCACCCAGCACGTAGTTTACGTCATGGCGCGTGACGCAGCCGGAGAGCATCACGCCGTAACGTTCGCGCATCTTCTGCCATGCGACCATGTGCAGATGCGGATCGTAAAAGAAGTCGCGTTCAATCCGCCATGCGTCGTTAAACATCTGCTTCCATTCCGCGACGGGGTCCACGGTCATTTCGAGCGTGGCATTCACGCCGCGCCCTGGACCTGCTCCGGATGCTGCGGCGGTGATGCTCCATGCGCCGCTGCGGTTGATAAGCATCTTTTTTCCATCGGCGGAAATTTCGTAGCCGCCGAGGTTGTCGACGACCTGACTCTCGGCGCGTGCCTCAAGGTCATACATGCTCAGCGGTGCTGTGTTTCCGTTTGAGCCTTTGCGCGGCGGCCAGCGGAAGAGCACCTTGCCCGGCAGTGCGCCGACCTGATCGATGCTCCCGCTGCCCACGGGAAGCACGATTGCTCGTGCTTCGAATCCATCGAGGTCGATTTTCAGCCCCTTCGACTCGGGCTTTTTCTCCTCGGCTTTCGGCGCGGCGGCAGCGACGGCTGGTGCGGGTTTCTCGCGCGTGGCCCTCCACGAAACCTGCTGGCCCTGCACGGTGGAAGTGCCCGCAAGCGTGTCGCCGTCGAGTGTCGCAGTGATCGTCGCTTCGGGTCCCTTCTCGGGTTTCGCGGTGCCGGTGAGTGTCTTCTTCTCGGCATCGAACGTCCCGTTGAATGCGCCCGTCAAACCCGGCGCGGTGAAGGTTCCCGTTACTGTATTGCCGCTGAGTTCGAGTTTGAGGGAAATCGGCTTGTCGCCGCCCGGGATCTGCGCGGTCCCAGTCCAGGTCCCCGCGATGCCCGGTGCCGGCTCCTGCTTCTTCTCATCCGCGACGACGACCACACGTCCGCCGAGTTTCGCCAGCAGTTCAGGCGGAAGCGTTACCTTTTTCGGCATGTCGCCCTTCTTGTCAGGGTCGGTGGATTTCGGCGCGTCCTTTTTCGGCTCCTCCTTTTTGAAAGGCTCCTCGTCGTTCTTCGGCGCGAGCGGCGAAGGCATGTCCTTTCGAAGAGGCACGCAGATGAGCGAATGGGACTTCACATAGGCCCAGGTATTGTCGAAGTCGCTGTAGTGCGGCTGGAACATCCGCTTGCTGCGATAGAAGAGGTAGTTCCCCGCGGGGTCGAATACCGGGAGGTCATCGTCGTAAAACGCACTCGTGACGACGTTGTTCTTCCGCTCTTTCACGTTGTAGAGAACGATGACTGCGAGCTGTGCATCCGTGTCTCCCGCATACGCAAACCATGCGCTGTCGCTGCTCCAGCTCACGCGGAAACGGTCGAGGTCGCCGTGATACATCCACTTCTGTTGGGTCACGAGAATGGTTTGCTGCGAATCGAGGTCGTGCATCCAAATCTTCATGGCGCTGTCGATGAACACGAGCTTCCTGGAATCGGGCGACCAGTAAGGCTGGTAGCGCCAGCCGGGTCCGAGTGTGGTCACCTGCTTTTCCTCGCCCTTGCCGTCTGCGGGCCGGAGCGTGAGCTCGTACTCGCCGGTGCGATCGGAGAAGTAGGCGATCCATTTTCCATCCGGAGACCAAGCCGGATAGCGCTCCGCGACTCCCTGCGATTCCGTGATATTGCGGATGATTCCGTTTTCCGCAGGCGCGGAGAAAATATCGCCGCGAGCCTCGAACAACACGCGCTTTCCGGTCGGGGATATCGTGGCGTTTGAGACGCGGTTGCTCACGTTTTCCAGCCGCGGGCGCAGTGTGGCTTTGTCCGTGATCACGTCCACTTTGACTTCGCGCGTCTTTTCCGTCGCGAGATCGAGAAGGATGAGCGCACCGCCGTTTTCGAATACGATTTCCTTCGGCCCGATACTCGGGAAGCGGACATCGTAGTCCACATACGTCGTCACCTGGCGGGACGTTTTCGTCGCCGTGTCGTAGCACCAGAGGTTTGCACGCTTGGCCGCATCGCGGTCGGAGAGGAAGTAGAGCTTGGTCGGGCCCGCCCACATGGGTGCGGAGTCGCACGCGTCATTGGAGGTGATGTTTTCCGCAGTGCCGGTTTCCAAGTTGAAGAGCCAGACATCCGGCGCCATCCCGCCGCGGTAGCGCTTCCACGATGCGCGGTCGGTATCCGTCATCGTATAGGCGACGGTTTTGCCATCGGGCGAAACCGCGCCGAGTTCGCCATATGGAATCGCGAGCCGCTCGGCTTTTCCGCCTTGTGCGTTAATTTTATAGAACTGCCCCACGCGCTCGGAGAAGCTCTCCCGGCGCGAGGCGAACATCAGAGACTTTCCGTCCGGCCACCACGAGATGAGCCGGTCGCCGCCTCCGTGGTAAGTGACGCGCCGCGGCTCGCCGCCGGAAATGGGCATCACGTAAATGTCCTCGTTCCCTTCGTAATTTCCCGTGAAAGCAATCTCCCGTCCGTTCGGCGAAAAGCGCGGCCATGACTCCTCGCCGCGCGGTGAGGAAAGGCGCAGCGCCGTGCCTCCTTCTTTCGGCGCGATCCAGATGTCGCCTGCGTAAACGAATGCGATGTTCTTTTCGGACACCGCCGGCATCCGCATCAAGCCGGCGTCGAGCGTGTCTTCCGCGTGCGCACAGACTGCGGCTGCGGCGGCGAGAGCGAGGACTGGAAGAGTTTTCATGCGCCGCGGAGGGAATATGGATCCGGCGGAAACGGCAACGGTAAAGCGGACGAAACTCCAGTCCGAGTGCTGTGATTCAGATTGGAATCCGGGGGTTACTTTGCGTCGGCGACCTTCGTCGCCTTGTCCACGCGCAGAATCCCGCCGCCAGCGATCGTGGCCGTCATCGGTTCGCCGTCTTTGACGAGCGTGAAGGACGCAATCACCGTCTTGTGCTGACCGACCTGTGCGTCGGGCGCAGCTTTCAAGACGAACTTCACTTCCTTGTCATCCTTCGTGATTTCCTTTTCCTCCGCGGTGACACCTTGCGGGAGGCCGAGCAGCGCGACTTTCGCCTTCCCTTCGAACGGAACCTTCTGGTCGAGCTTGAGCGTCATCGAACCTTCGCTGCCTTGATCGACGTAAGTCCGAACGATTGTGCCGGCGACGAACGGTGGAGCGACTTCAAGGTCGATAAGCCCGGTGCTGATCCAGGTCGCCCCCTTGCCGATATCCACGGTTCCATTGACTGCCGTTTTCCATTTTGCGATCGGGGCATTGCCCTGCGCGCTGATGGTGATAGCGCCTTCGTTTTGTCCCTCAGGAATCGTCACGACACCCGGCTGACCAAGTCCCGGGGGCGTGTAGAGAAGCTGGATCTGCACTGCGCCGTTGTAGATCGGTTTTCCGTCTGCGCCGGCCTTGCGATTGACCGCCACTTTCAGATTCATCGAGCCCGACTGGAGCAGCGGGACTTTGGGCTGGTGCAAGTCGATGATCACCGGAACTTCATCGGTGACCGCAATGGCGAGTGTGGATTCGTCCACGCCGTAGTAGGCCCGCTGGTTGCCGTTTTCGGTGACTTCGACGCGATGTTCGGTTTTCGAAACAATGTTCGCGCCGGCCGGAGGTTCGGCGAGTTTTGGCAAAAGCTGGAAGGTCTTTTGCGTCACGGGAGCGTCGGCCTTCGCTTCGAAAATCATCGGGATGGTGTCCACGCTCTTGTCCATTTTCGTGGCTGCGATCGTGACTCCCGCGGGAAGATCCTTCGGATCCACGATGACGTCACCGCCGACGTCGGCGCGCCGCACGCGAACCAGCGACGAGTAGCGGTTGCCTTTCGGGACCGGCACTGCGCGCCGTTCCTGCGAGCTGTTGATGACCATTTCCGGCAGGTAGGCGAATAGGCCTGCCTGCACGGGCGAGACCTCGACACGGTACGTGAAAAGCGGTCCGCCGCGACCGAGTTGATCTTTCACGGCGAGGAAGAATTCCCCGTCCGCCGGCACGGTCCAGCGCTGCACGCTGTCCGGCCCGCCCTGATCATCATTCGCCGCGAGCTGTGCGCCCTTCCCATCGTGAATCGAGAGCACGGAATCGAGCGGCGAGCGGAGCGAGCGGGCGTGCACTTTGAAGTCAAACACCGCGCCCTTTGTGGCCGTGAACTTGAAGAAATCCACGTCGCCCTTTTCCTGAATGATCCCGTTGAAAGCCAGTGGCAGCGGCCCCGGAGCGGGCGTGGCCTTGGCGATCTCGTTGTTCGGTTCGGCCTCCAGCACGTTGCCAAACGCCGATACGCGCAGGTAGTTCGCCTGTGGTGCCGATGCGCCGTCCTTCTGTGCGATTACTTCCACTCGCGAGTCGGGCTCCGCGGGCAATTTGAAGGTCTGCTCAAACGGTCCGCCTGCGTCGCCGAGCAGCTGCACTTTCAGCTCCGTGCCGGCCTGACCGCCGCCGGGGTAGGCCACAACCGGGCGCGGATGAGTGCCGATGTGGAGCAGGTAATTGCACGGCCCGCTTCCGCTGTTGGTGGCTTCCTTGATCACGACGCGATACTTGCCGTCGTCCGGTGCGATGATGCTCAGCGCCGGGTCCTGCCGCGTGAACGAACCGTCGTCCATTTCCGCAAGAACGGTGCCGTCGGCTTTTGTGATGGTGAGGTAGGAGTCGTATTGCTGCTGCGTGGAAAGGCGGATGCCCACAACCTCGGCCGAAAGCCGCTGGCCTTTTTTCAGTTCAACCTCGAAGTGATCCTGATCCTCGCCGGGCGTCTGGCCGTAAATCGTCACGCCGAGCGGAACGCTTTGCACCTTGTAGGGGTCCACCTTGTCTTCGTCCGCCTCCTTTTGCACGGGATACGGGGTGACGTAAAAGAGCCGCGTGTCCGCGATTCCGGACGCAGTCACGGCACGGAACACATATTCACCGAGGCGCGCATCCGGCGCGATTTTCAGCTTCGCCTTGAACTTCCCTGCCTCCGCCTCGCTGACGCCGGTGACTTCAATCCCCGGATCATTAAAGAGCAGCGAGCGGCCGTCCATAAGCCGGGCACCACTGAGCACCACTTCGATTTCCGTGCCGCGCTGTCCGGCGCCGGGAGTGATCAGATTGTTGTTGGGCGAGCCGGCGAACGCTGAAGTGGCCACGGCTATGGAAGTGCAAAGAATCAGAGATTTCATGCTATGATGCCGAAGCTAAGCCCGAAATCCGGTTGCTCTTAGCCGAAAGAATCAAGGTGCCTCAAAAGGGACGGCTGTGTCAGCGCGTTTCGCTTTGGGAGCCCGGGAGCCGAAGTTCGATGGCGCGGGAGTGATTGGCGGAGCGTGACGGCTTCGCTGGTCCGTCGAGCCAGTTTTGCAAAAATCCGCCGCTGCTTGCCCAATGGCTACCAATGGCAACACCGGGACCATAATGACCAAACCGGTCAAGTTGATGCAGAAGGGAGTCGTTACGGCGGCTTGTCGGATGTCCTTTGGTGTGAACCGGGTCGGTTTTCGAACGTCCGTTGCCTGCGGGGAAATTGATACGCTTTGACAGAACGTTAAGGAACCCGATAGGTGGCAGCTGCCGCATGACGAATATCCACCATCTGGAACTGTTCTACTACGTGGCGCGTTTTGGTGGAGTGAGCGCTGCGGCACGCCGGATCCCGTATGGCATCCAGCAACCCGCGATAAGTGCCCAAATCCTACAACTGGAGAATTCTCTTGGTGTGACGCTGTTCGGCCGGCGTCCGTTCAAGCTGACGCGTGAAGGTTTATCCCTCTTCGAGTTTATCGCCCCGTTCTTCGGCGGGATTGAGGAAATCAGCAAAAGCCTGCGCGGAGGTTCCGAGCGAAGGCTTCGTATTGCGGCGGCGGAAATCATCCAGCGTGAGTATCTGCCGATGCAACTCGACCGGATGCGCAAGCGTGTCCCCGGATTCTCGTTCACCCTGACGCACGGGCGGCAGGCCGAATTTGAGCGAATGTTGCAGAATCAGGAAATTGATTTCGGGCTGGGTCTCCTGACGGAGAGGATGCCATCAGGACTCCAATCCTGTGAATTGATCGAGCTTTCCCCGGTTTTGCTCGTTCACCGAAAGAGTCGTTTTTCAAAAGCGGAACAGATTCTCGGTATGGAGCGGATAGATGTGCCGCTGGTGACTCTTGGCTCCGCCGAAGCATTGAGCAGACGATTTCAGGAGGGACTGAGCAACCGGGGCCTCGAGTGGGTGCCGAGCCTTGAGCTTGGCGGACTCGATCTTGTCGCGCGCTATGTTTCCGAAGGTTTCGGCGTGGGTGTGGGGCTGCATCTTCCCGGCGTGAAACGCCCGAAAGACGTCCAGGAACTGCCGCTTCCGGGATTTCCCAAAGTCAGCTTTGGCATCATGTGGGGAGGTCAACTCTCGCCCGTCGGGGAAATGTTTCTTGAGGAAGCCGGTCTGCTCGCGCGGGAGTTGTTTTCGGAGACTTCCGGCTCCTGAAACCCGCTCTGATTACACCCCGAGCCGCGAACGGAGTTTCTTTTCCACATCCGCCCGGAACCGATCGATGGCCGCCGTGACGTATGCGACGATGTCGAGCGAGTCATCGTGCGCCAGCGGCGTGAGGTCCATCGCGAAGGCGAGCGCGTCGCTGTTATCGGTGGTGTGGCTGGAGAAAAAAGTCGCGTTTGCCCGCCGCCGGCCGAGAACCGCGAGGTCGTAGCGTTTGCCGCCGGCGATTTGACTGTCAAAAATCCCGTTCACCGAAGCAGCGAGGTTGTCGTGACCGCTGACGTCGTGGACCACTTTCTCGTCGTCGCCGAGCCAGTCGAGATTTCGCCACACTTCGCATCCGTGCACCGTCTCCGGGCGTTCGGCGCGGGGTAAATCCCGGATCGCCTGGATGAGCGGGATGACCACCGCGATGTGCGTATCGTGCTTGTCGGCCGGGTTGTGCGTGTAAACGTGACGCGGCTTTGATGCCTGCAGGATTGCGCGCAAATCCTCGCGCAGACGCTGGTCGGCGGGATTCTTCGCGACGCTGCTCGGGTAATCGAGCTGCACCATGGCGCTGTAACGGCCCACAATCGCGGCCTGCTTCTGTTCGTCGCGCCGCACCAGCATCATCTCCTCGTCCGAATAGCGTGCGTAGGCTCCGATTCGCGAGCTGCCCGCTCCGTTGGTGCACGTCACGCCGCCAAACCAGTTCTCCGCGCTGTGAAAGCACTCGATGATTCCGTGAAACGCCATGAACTCCAGGTCATCCTGATGGGCGCCCACTGCGAGGTGGGTGACGCGCGCGAGCGCATCGGCTTCGGGACGGCCGTCTGGAATGAAAACGTCTGCTGTCGGAATGTGGAATTTCATGTCGGGTTGCGTGCGGAAAGGAAAGGCGTCACGCGCCCGCAGTGTCGAGTCTCAAGATGTTCGCGCCCTCCGCCGAGGGCATCCAGTCGAGGTGCGTGGTCGTGACGATCTTCTGCGCAGCGGAAGGCAGTGCGGCGAGCAGCGAATTCCGCCGTCCGGGGTCGAGTTCGCCGAAAATGTCGTCGAGCAGCAAAAGCGGCGGTTCGCCGAAATGCCGCTCCAGCAGACGCGTTGCGCCCAGTTTCAGCGCCAGCGCGAGTGTCCGATGCTGGCCCTCGCTCGCGTCGTCTGCGGGCATTTGGTTCAGGAAAAAGCGTACGTCGTCGCGGTGCGGGCCGGTTGTCGTCTGGCGGAGGCGTGCGTCCTCGGTTTTTGCAGCCGCGAGTGCAGCCGGGAAGTTTCCCAAATCGCCCGGCGCGTAATCGAGTCGCAGGCTCTCGCGGTTTCCGCTGATTGCAAACTGCGCGGCGTCCGCGTCCGCCTGCAGCTCGGCCAGCAGATTGTGCCGGACGGTGCGCACGTATTCGCCGTGCTGGAGCAGCGGGCCGTCGAACGCCGCGATTTCGCGCCAGCGATGTGACGGCTGCTTCAGCAGATGATTCCGCGAGCGCAGCGCGTGCTCGTATGCCCGCAAGGCCGTTCGATAGCCCGCGTCGCGCTGGACGGCGATGAAATCGAGGAACTTCCGGCGTTTATCCGCCGAGCCTCGCACCATCTCGATGTCCTCATTGCCGAACCACACCACCCGCCCGATCTGAAGCCACTCCTTCGCATTCGTCTGCTCGACGCCATCGAGCGCGAGCTTCTTCTTCTGCGGGCTGTAGTAGAACTGCAGATGTCGCCTGGCGAAAAAACCATCCGTCACAAACCCGCGCCGGCCGTGCTGGACGATCCGTGCCAGCGAAGCCACCCGCGGCGATTGCAGACGCAGCAAAATGCACGCGCTTTCCAGCAGCGAAGTCTTCCCGCGCGCATTCGGCCCGATGATGAAATTCAGCCCCGCTCCGAACTCCCACTCAAACTGCTCGTAACAGCGGAAATGCCGGATCTTGATCTTCGTGAGCATGCGCTCTGCGATCAGTCCGCGATGCGCGGAAGGTCCGGCTCCGGAGCAACACGCCCGCTCTTCTTCCGCGGCGCCTCCTCCGGCAGCGGAGGCAGCTTCGGTGCGCGCATCGGCGGCTCGGAACTGCGAGAGTCGCGGCTTCGATCCATGCGCCAGTCCACCGGGTCCTGAGGCTTGTCCTCCTTCTTCTTGTCCTTCGCCTCCGGCTCCTCGCCGAGGACTTTGAACTGCTTCCTCAACACCAGCATCTCCACATCCGTGATGCCCCGCGGGATTGCCACGATGCCGTCCGAGATTGGCCGGTCGATCACCATGTCGATCACCTGATGCATCCCGTTCTTCGTCCCGATGAACGCCACAATCGCCGCGCCGCGATTGTCGCTGCTGATGGTCTCCAGCCGGATGCGGCCGCTCTCATTCAGCTTAAAAGCACAGCCCCACGTGCCGTCGCGCGTCTTCCACGGGAAAATCGCCTTGATGTTCCGCTCCGAAAACTCCGGCACGCGATTGATGAACGCCTCGCGCTGCGCGTAAGCCAGCTTGATGGGCGTCGCAAAGCTGCTCGTGTCGTTCTTATTTGCCTCCGAGTGAAAACGGACCGTCACCTTCGGAGTGCTCGACATCCCGAAGGCGGCAGCGGCGGACAACAAGAGCGCAAAGCAGGCGGAAAAATTCATAACCCCCGCAGCATGGCGCGCCGTGCCCGATTTGCAACCCGCCATCGCCACGCCCGCGCAAACAAATCCCGCCCTCCCCCGAATCGCTGGAAATCCCCAAGCGCATTGGCACCGCGCCCCTTGCCGGGAAGGCGGCGGGGTGTTAGTAAAAAGCACGATGCTTCCCGAAAAACCCGCCACCGAGCCGCGCCGCAAATGGCATTTGCTGCGGTGGACGTTTGTCCTTCTCGCGCTCGTCGGCGGCTGGGTCGTCTGGAAACAGTATGACTTCCAAAAGGCGGTGAAGGAGGCGAATGGGCGCGGGTGGCAGCTCACTTATAGCGACTCGTTCGAGAAAATTGGTGTGAACTGGAGAGCCGCATTGCGCAAAGATACGTCGCACAACACGGGACGGGCGTTGGATATTCCAACCGGAGTTATTTCAGAGCGCGACTTCGACTTGATCCGGCGGCTGAAGCCAAAACAACTGTTCATCAACGCCACCTTTCCATGGCGTGATATGTCGCAACTGGAGGGGCTTTCGAATTTAACCGCGCTTGTGCTTCACGACTGCCCGAATTTGACGAATATTGATGCGCTCAAGGATATGAGGGAGCTCACCGTGCTTGGGATCTACGATTCCCTCAGTCTGGTGGACATCGATGCGCTCAAGGAGCTGAAGAACCTGAAGAGTTTGAGGCTCGACGGTTGCAAGGCGCTGACGAATGTGGATGCGTTGCGGGAACTCAAGGCGCTGAAAGCGCTCAATCTTTCTGAGTGCACCGGGCTCAAGAACGTGGACGGGCTTCACGGGCTCACAGGCTTGGAAATGCTCGATTTTTCGGGCTGTACCGGGCTCACAAAGAACGCGGTGGATGGTGTAAAATCCGCCCTCCCGAAGACCACCTTTGGTGCGTTCCCTAAAAAATGACCTGCCGGGCCTCACGAGGGGCGGGGGTTATTGGAGCGGCAACATAGCCTTCGGCTGTCTTACGGCTCCTGTCGCCGACAGCGTGCCATGCTCGGCAAACTCCGCTTTCGAGTCGGCAAATCGTGGCACCAACGGGTTTGTGGAACATTTGAGGGGCTCCGGGGCGGAAAATGGGCAAAAATAGCCAAAATTGCGTAAAATGCTGCCATTCAACGAGAAGGCCGCATCATTCTGCGAGAATGGTCGCGCATTCCCGGAGAATCGTCGCGCATTCCCGGAGAATGGTCGGATAATCCGGGCGGATTCCCGCGCAACTCCACCGGATTCCCCGACGACTCCGCAGGAATGTCCGTGCGATGCGCCCGATTGGTGTGACGACTCCGCGGGATCGCCCGGTGATTCCTGGAGAGCAGTGCGACGACTCTGGCGGGTTGTGCGGCAATGCGCCGGATTTGCCGGGCGACTCGGGTGGAACGCTCCGACAAACCGCCGGAATGGCGCGACGACTCCGCGGATTTCCCGGTGATTCTCGGAGAGCAGTGCGAGGTTGCGAGCAAAGCGAGCCAAGGAGCGGCGACATTCCTGTCGCCGATTGAAGCATAGCGCGAAGCGCGAAATCTTCCTGCGTTCGATGCTCGGTGAGTTTCCGCTTCGCGTTTTGTTTTAGACGGCGACAGGAATGTCGCCGCTCCTTGGCTCGCTTCGCTCGCAGTGCGGGGGCTCGGCGGTTGATGGGGGCTTTTCCGGCGCTTCGTTTTCCGGTGTTGCGGCGGGGGCTCGGGGTGGTAGGGTCGCGGCACGATTATGAGAACATCCAACCCGGCACTGAACGAAAACGCATTCAACGAACGGCTCGCGATCGGCGAGGAACGCATGACGATTCAGGGGGCGGTGAACAAGACGGCGATCCTGCTCGTGCTGGCGATGGTGGCGGCGGTTTTTACGTGGCAGAAGTTTCGCGTGAATCCGGCGGGGGCGATGCCGCTGGTGTTGGGCGGGGCGATTGGGGGCTTCATCGTGGGGTTGGTGACGGTGTTTAAAAAGACGTGGGCGCCGATGACGGCTCCGATTTACGCGCTGTGCGAGGGTTTGCTCATCGGCGGGATTTCGGCGTTCTATGAGGCGAAGTTTCAGGGCATCGTGCTGCAGGCGGGGATGCTGACGTTTGGCACGCTGTTCGCGCTGCTGGTGGCGTATCGCTCGGGGATCATCCGTGCGACGGAGAACTTCAAGCTGGGTGTGGTGGCGGCGACGGGTGGAATCGCGATTCTTTATTTGGTGACGTGGGTGCTGGGGATGTTTGGCGTGAATGTGGGGTTCATGCACAACAGCGGGATGCTGAGTATCGGAATCAGCGCGTTTGTGGTGGTGGTGGCGGCGCTGAATCTGGTGCTGGATTTCGATTTTATCGAGCAGGGCGCGGAGGTGGGCGCGCCGAAGTATCTGGAGTGGTATGCGGCGTTTGGGCTGCTGGTGACGCTGGTGTGGCTTTACCTCGAGATCCTGCGCCTTCTCGCGAAGCTGTCGTCGCGCCGCGACTAGCGGTGGCCGGTCGCGGAACGGACGGGCGCGGCGTTATTTGACGAGGCCCGTTTCGTAGACGAACCACTGCACGGGAAGCTCCGCGAGCGGTGCGCGCAGTTGGTCGAGTTCGGCGGCGGGGCCGTGTAGTTCGAGGCGGACGAGCTCCGAGATTTTGAGCATTTCGCCGAGCGGCTGGCTGACGTTGGTGAGGTGCGTAAGCACGCCCGCCGCGCTGGTGTAGGCTTCGCGGCAGAACACGGTGTCGCCGTTCACGGTGAATTCGTAATAGAGGCAGGCGGTTTCGGGCCGGGTGCACTCGATGAAGGTGGCGAGGATGGCGCGGGCTGCGTCCATCTTTCCTGCGTGAACTTTGAAATACGGGTGGATGCTTACGGTGTTGCTCATGGCCGCGGAGAATCCACGTGCGGTTCGCCGGCGGCAAGCTGGGAAAACGGCGTCCGCCTTTAATGCAGCAGCGTGCGGAGGCTGGATTGCCCGAACGCTTCGCGGAGATGCCGGGTGTCGGCTGCGGTGAGCTTTACCGCGCCCGCGCGCACCGGGCCTTTCGCGCCTTTGAGGAAATGGCCGAGCGCCGCGAGGAAGACCGCTGCGTGCCGGCCCGCGGGCACTTTCACCTCGGGCGGGAACGCGGCGTCGAGAATCCATGCCTCGTGCCCCGTGGCCTCGCCGAGTTCGGCGGCCCAGCGGAGGACGGTCTGCACGGGATCGCCGCCGAAGCGCTGTTTGACAAGGCGCAGGATGCCTTTGCGATCCGGAAGGTTCAGCAGCAGCGCGAGGAAGAATCGGTGGTCCACATCGGTCACCGAGCCGCGGAGGCCGGAGATGATGTCCTTGCGGATGATGCCTTCGAGCGTGGGCACGACGTAGTCCGCGAGGCGGCGATGCTTTTTGGAAAACGCGGCGAGCACCGCATCCCAATCGCCGGTGTTTTTCAAATGCCCCATCGCGTTTTGCAGGATGAAAAAGCCGCGCTCGAAATCGAGCGTCGCGACCATCTCGCAGACGAGTTCCGCGTAGGCGCCGGACTCGGTGGTTTCGAGCACGTCGAGCAACTGTTTGCGCCGCATCGTGAGGTCGTCGCTGTGAAACGGATCGACGGCCATGTGGGGCGGGAGGAAGTTGAACTGCGGGCCGGTGCCGGGGTCGGATTGCGTGCGGACGACGACGGTGAGCGACGGCGTGTCGAGATGGAACAGCGAGTGGATGTAGCCGCCGCCGGAGATGATCTCCACGGTGCTGCCGGTTTCGAGAAGCTGGGTTTCGCGGAGCCGCACATCGCCGACGCGCAGATGCGCGGAGACGGGCTGCACGTTCTCAAAGTCGAACAGCGAGTGAATGCTGGAGCCCGCGAGCACGTGGAACGCGCCGGAGAATTCGTGCTGGTGAATGGCGGTCGTGCCTTCGAGCCAGAACAGAATCTGGATGTAGAAGCGCGGGTCGCTGAACACGACGAGTTCCGGCTGGCCGAAGCCGCTCTGGGTCTGGAGCGGCTGCTCGTCGTTGAGCAGGAAGTCGCGCATGAGCGCATCGAGATCCACGTGCTCCGAAGGCGGCCGCGCTTCGAGCAGATTGCGGGCGATATTTGGAAAGGCGGCGAGGGAGAAGTTCCGCGCCTTCCATTGCGCGAGAACTTCGCGTCCGAGCTCGGAAAAGTAGTCGTTCATCGGCGGCTGTTGTCCGCGATGCGTCCGGCGTTCTCAAGCACCTTCGCGCCAAAGCGCCGTCTTGCGGGGCGCGCGGCGTTTCCCTATATGCCGCGGGCCATGCGCCTCACCGGACTTTTCATTCTCGCCGCCGCCGCCATTTCACAAGCCGCCGACTGGCCGCAATGGCGCGGAGCAAATCTCGACGGACGCAGCACGGAGACGACGTTCCCGACGAAGTGGAGCCGCACGGAAAACGTGCTTTGGCGCACGGAGCTGCCCGGCGAGGGACACGCGAGCGTGGTGGTGCAAAAGGGCAGGCTGTTTACCGTCGCGGCGATTGCGGAGAAGAACGAACGCATGCTCATTTGCATGGATCGCACGAGCGGAAAAATCCTCTGGCAGCAGGTCGTGCTCACGTCGCCGCTGGAGCGCATCCACAAGGAAAACAGCCACGCAAGCAGCACGCCGGCGTGCGATGGCGAGCGGGTGTTCTGCACGTTTCTCGACGGCAAGGAAGCCGTCGTGGCGGCGTATGATTTCAGCGGGAAGCAGCTCTGGACGAAGCGCCCGGGCCAATTCTCCAGCGTCCACGGATTTTGCAGCACGCCGATCCTTTTCAAGGACAAGGTCATCGTGAACTGCGACCACGACGGCGACGGCTACATCGTCGCGCTCGCCCGTGATGACGGCCGCGAGCTGTGGCGCATCGACCGCGCGGGCAAGACGCGGAGCTACTGCGCGCCGCTCATCCAGGAGACGGCAGGCCGCGCGCAAATGGTGCTCGCGGGCTCGAAGAACTTCACCGGTTACAATCCCGACACAGGCCGCGAACTGTGGAATTACGCCGGGCCGACGGAGCAGTTTGTCGCGTCGCCCGTTTACAGCGAAAAGACGGCGCATTTTTACCTCACGGCGGGCTTCCCGACTTATCACACACTCGCGCTGCCGGCCTCGGCGACGGGCACTGTGCAGGAGACGCAGCTCGCGTGGCACCACAAGCAGAAGAAGGGCGCGGCGTATGTGCCGTCGCCGATCATCGAGGGCGACTGGCTGCTGCTGAACGACGACCTCGGTTTTGCTCACGCGTTCGATGCGAAGACGGGCGACATCGTCTGGAACGAGCGCTTCGGCCGCACCCACGCATCGCTCGTGAGCGCAGGCGGGCTCGTGTATTTCATCAATGACGACGGCGTGTGCCGCATCGTGAAACCAGCGGAAAAGTTCGCCGTCGTGGCCACGAACGAACTCGGCGAGCCGGTCTATGCGTCGCCTGCGCTCAGCGACGGGCAGATTTTCATCCGCAGCTACAAGGCCGTCTATTGCATCGGTAGCCGGTAGATCTGAAGAAACTGCACGCCATGAGAACACTCGCCGCCTTTCTACTCCTCTGTGCCGCCGCATGCGCGGGCGAAATCACCACGCAAAACGACGTCGAATACGGCGTCGCCGGCGGCAAGCGTCTGCTGCTGGATGTGATCCGTCCCGTCGGCGACGGCGCGGCGCGTCCCGCGGTCATCATGGTCCACGGCGGCGGGTGGATCGGCGGCGACAAACGCGACATGCGGCCGTTCGCGGAACCCGTCGCCCGCGAGGGACTGGTTGTTTTCAATATCAACTACCGGCCCGCCTTCGGTCGGGAAATTATATGGCCGGCTCCGCTCGACGAAGTCCAGCGCGCCGTCCGCTGGGTGCGGAAAAACGCCGCGACCTACGGCGTGGACCCCGCGCGCATCGGTGCCATGGGTGCCTCGGCGGGCGGGCATCTCGTCGCCATGCTCGGTCTCGTGGAAACCCGCGACAACTCCGATGCTTCGCTTGCCGGATTTTCAAGTCGCGTGAAATGCGTGGTGGATATTTTCGGGCCGACCGACCTTGCAGACGACTTGAGTAAAAAGGTCCCGCTCGGCAGCCGGCCAACGACATGGCGCGCCAGCTTCTCGGTGGAACGCCTGCTGAAAAACAGTAAGCCGTGCGCGAAGCCTGGCCGCTTTGCCCAATCGGCAAGGACTCGCCTCCTTCCATATTTTGCACGGACGAAAGGACCCGATCGTCCCGGCTGACCACAGCGCACGCACAGACCATACCCTCCACCGCGAGGGCGCATTTCGCGTCCTCGTCTACACTCTCATTCGTAGGTTGCCCCTCCTCCTTCAGAATTTTTTCAACATTACAAATTAGTTACGACCCTTAGACGGGCGCAGTGTTGACACTCTGAGCCCTCTTGTGTTTTAAAGTCCAAAACCGATTTACTGAAATTTTTTAGATCCAAATTACTGTCGCTTTGTTGAGTAGTCGGAGAAAAATCCAAAATTTATGATTCGAACCAAACTGATGCGTTGGGCTTATTGGAAGCAAATCCTTAAATTCTTTGGAAAGCCCGTTTCTAGGGGTGCAGAAAAGAAATCACATCAAGGGCCCGAAATTTTGGAGGGACGGGTAGCGCCGGCTGCAGTTCTCACTTTGGTTTCGGGGGAAAATGCCGAGCTTGTTGGTGACAGTGGAAGCAACAGCATGTCGATATTCAAGGATGGAGACTTTACTGTGTTCGTCAGTAGTGATGGGATCACCACTGCAGGGTTTGCGTCGGGAGATGTTCAAGTTGAGAGTGTCGACGAAGTGCGAATCCGTACGGCGGTGATTGACGGCGGTACGCTTGGATTCTTTGGCCTGGGAGGTAATGATGAGCTTATAATCAGTTTTTCTGGGGGTAATGTCATCCCGGCTGGAGGGATTAGTTTTGATGGTGGTTCGGGCGGTAATGACTCATTAGTCATCATGGATGGAGGGACTAACAGTGTTGGTCATTCGTTTACAGGCGCGAGCGATGGTAGTATTGAGCTCGCGGGTGCTATCTCTGGCGTTGTTGCTTTAACTGGGGTCGAGACCGTTACTGACAGCATCGTGGCAGTCAATCGCGTGTTTAATTTTAGCGGGTCCGCTGAGACTATAACTCTTGCTGCTGTGAGTGCGGGAACGATGACGATTGGATCAGGCATCGGTGGAAGTGTTACGTTCGCCGCGCCCTCGACGACGCTCACCATTAATGGGGGTGCGGGAAATGACACCATCGGCTTCACGGGAATGATTGCTTCATCGTACGGGGGGGCATTGGCCGTCAATGGGGGCGATGGCTCGGACGAGATTGCTGTTTCCGCGGGCATGTTGCCTGATCTTTCCGCCGCCGTTTTCACTGCTGAAACAATCACTGCGGCAAGCCTTACCACAAGCGGGAATCAAAGCTACGTAGGCGCAGTCCACCTCGCGGGAGATACTGTCCTTTTATCGACAGGTGGCAATGTTGCGGTGTCGGGTTCAATAAATGGAGCACAGGCGTTTTCGGTTTACGCTGAAAGCGGAAGTATCAATCTTACGAGTGCGATTGGAGGTCTTACACCTCTCACGAGTTTAATTCTGAGTGGTGCTGAAATAGCAGCTTTACCTGCTGTATTTGCTGGTAATCTGACGGTCGGGTCGATAAGTGGTGAAATATCGGCCTCGAGCAACTTGATAATTTCCGGGTCGACGGTAGTTACCGCTGCTGGGGGTATTGCTCTCAATAGCGCGGGTAATGACTTTCAGGGGAATGTTGCGCTGAATGCGACGGCGGCAGGCGCAATAACCGTCACTGACAGTGCGGGCGGTTTGGCTATTACATCAGCCACGACAACGAATGGATCGATAGCGTTTACGGTGACTTCGGGACACTTGTCCGTAACGAATCTCGCTGCGGGAGGTTCGGGCCTTGTTGACCTAAGGACTTTGGTGGGTGGCGATATTCAGACTGGCGTCGTCACGACAACTGGTGGTGTTACTTTGGTATCTGCGGGAGCAATCACGGACGGCAATGCCGGGCTGAACAATATTACGGCGGGAGTGCTGACGCTTACGGCGCCGGATGGAATTGAGCTTGGCACAGATGTGACGAGTCTTGCAGCGACGACAATCAATGCGTCGGTGGTAATCGCCGAGGCAAACGGACTTGCGGTGAACGTAGTGAACGCAGGAACCCAAGGAGCGGTGACACTGACCCTTGCGGCGGGAGCGATCACGGATGACAATGACGATGCGAACAACATCACGGCGGGAGCGCTGACGCTTACGGCACCTGCTGGAATTGAGCTTGGCACAGATGTGACGAGTCTCGCAGCGGAAACAGTTGATACAGACATTACGATCGCCGAGGCAAACGGACTTGCGGTGAATGTAGTGAACGCGGGAATC
>SXWH01000084.1 GCA_005791535.1 Verrucomicrobiaceae bacterium
GATGGACGACGTTGCCGTGGCTGTCGGCCATGATCTGGAATTCGATATGGTGCGGATTCTCGATGAGCTTCTCTATATATACGCCTGCATTGCCAAACGCCTTCTCAGCCTCGGCGCGGGCGGCGTGAAAGCCTGCAACGAGCGAACCGTCGTTGTGCGCGGGGCGCATACCGCGACCGCCGCCACCGGCTGTCGCTTTGATCATCACCGGATAGCCAATCTTTCGGGCGATCACGAGAGCGTCCTTTTCGTTCTCCACGATGCCGTCCGAGCCGGGCGTCACCGGCATTCCGGCGCGCTTTGCGGTGTCGCGGGCGGTGTTTTTGTCGCCCATGCTGCGGATTGCGGAGGATGGCGGTCCGATGAACTTGATGTTGCAGCTTGCGCAGACGTCCGCGAAGTGGGCGTTTTCGCTGAGGAAGCCGTAGCCGGGATGGATTGCGTCGCAGTCGCCTACCTCCGCCGCACTGATGATGCGGTCGATTTTCAGGTAGCTCTGGTTGCTCGGTCCGGGACCGATACAAATGGCTTCGTCGGCGAGCTGGACGTGAAGGCTGTCCACGTCGGGTTCGGAATAGACGGCGAGCGTTTTGATGCCGAGCTCCTTGCAGGCCCGGATGACGCGGAGTGCGATTTCGCCACGATTGGCAATAAGGACTTTGTTAAACATCGAATCGAATGGAATTGAGCGTTTGGCGTTTCGGCCGGGTTGCGCGGGTGCGCTGTCGAACGCGGCGACTTATACTTCGAAAACGGACTGCGCCTTTTGGTAAAAAGCCGCCTCTGACTCTGTGGCCTGATGGTCGGCTTCGAGCAGTTTCGCCAGAAGGCCGAGCGCGAGTTTTTTCACGTCGTCATCCGCGAGCCGACCCGAGAGCTGAAGAAGGAAGGCGGACGTCGCGGCGTCGGTTTCATTTGCTGCGCGAACGCGCGAGGTGGCCGTTTCGGAGTACTCCGAACGGTCCTGATAGCTCTCCCATCCGAGCTGTTCGGTCAGTGCGAAAACCTGTTCGTTCTCGGCGAGCTTCACGCCGCTGTCGGCATACATGCCTAGAAGCAACAGGTCGAAAATCGCCTCGCGCTGCGGCTGGGTGAGGTTTTGCGGAAACATGGCTTATTTCGCGCGAATTCGGAAAAGCACCTGTCCAAACTGCACAGGCTTTCCGTTTTCGGCCACGACCTCCACGACCGTGCCGGCGACCTCCGCCTTGATTTCATTCATCACCTTCATCGCTTCGATGATGCAGACGACACTGTCCGCCGCGATTTCCGTCCCCGGTTTCGCGAAGGGTTGAGCGTCCGGCGATGCCGCGGCGTAAAAGGTGCCGACCATCGGTGAGGTGATTTCCTTGAGCTTCTCACCGCTCGCTGCCGCGGGTGCGGGAGTGGACGCAGGAGCTGCGAGTGCCGGTGCCGCCGCGGGCTGGACCGGCGCAGGAGCGCTGATGGCCGTGGTGGTGAATACGGGTTCCGAGCCCCTTTTCAGGGTGATTTTAAAACCTTCCTGTTCGAGTTTGAAAACCGACAGGTCGTTTCGCCTCATGAGAGCGACGAGCTCTTTAATGTCTTTTAAGTCCAAGGTGTGAGGTATGGTTGATTTGAATGCGGATGCTACGGGGCGCGACAAAATCGGGTCAATTGGCATTTTCGGTTCACTCGAAAATAAATCGCTGCCAACAGAGGTCAGCCGGGCATGGCTCGTTCGTGCATTTTGCGGGCGGGGTGTTCCTCGGGGCGGTGGTGGATGAAGGTGGCGGTCCATTCGGCGAGGCGGCGGCCGAGTTTGCGGCATGCGGCTTTGATGTCTTCGTCGCGGGGTTCGCGGACGGCGATGGCACCGTAGTGGGCGGTGGTGAGTTTGGCGGCGTAGTCGGTGACGCCGAAGACGAGGAAGCCGAAGTTCATCAGGACGGTGAGCAGGCTCTGGCAGGCCATTTCCTGCCCACCGCCAAAGCCGCCGGCGCTGGAGAATGCGCAGCCGATTTTACCGTCCACGGCCATCCAGTGCTCCATCATCGTGACGTCCCAGAATTTTTTCATCTTCCAGGACATGAGGCCCATGTTCGTGGGGCTGCCGAGCGCGAGGCCGTCGCACCAAAGGACGTCGTCCGCGGCGGCTTCGTCGATGTGGCGGAGGCGGACTTCGGTGCCGCTGATGGTAGCCGCTCCCTCGGCGATGAGCGTGGCCATGGTGCGGGTGTTGCCGGATGCGGAATCGAAGAGGACGAGGATTTTGTTCATGTCGTGCGGGAGGTTGAACGGACTGCGGACGCGGGTGAATGAAAATCCGCCCCCGCGTTTAGCGGTTGAAAAATGGTGACGGGCTGCTTTCTAGTGCGCGCCTTATGAAACGAATCGCCGTTCTCGCTCTCTCGCTTTTTGCCGCCGCCACGCTCTACGCTGCCGATACGTTCGCGGTGAGTGCGTATACATTTACGCTGCCGGAAGGCTGGAAATCCGTCCCGCCCGCTTCGGCGATGCGCAAGGCGCAGCTTTCCATCCCCGGCAAGGACGGCGCGAAAGGCGCGGATATTACGTTTTTTCATTTCGGCTCCGAGGGCGGCGCGGGCGGCGTGCAGGCAAACGTGCAGCGCTGGTTGGGGCAGTTCGCCGCGGCGGAAGGCGCTTCAAAGACCGAGCCGCTCAACATCGCGGGGACAAAGGTCACGATTGTGTCCACAGAAGGCACGATGAAGGGCGGGCAGTTTGGCGGTCCTGCGCAGGACGAGCCGGATTTCGCGCTGCTTGGCGCCATCATCGAGCACGCGGACGGCCCCGTGTTCATCAAGGGCACCGGCCCGAAGGCGCTGATTAAGGAATCGCGCGAGAAATTCATGGGGATGATCAAGAGCGCGCTGGAGAAGAAGTAAATGTCCACGACTTTCTACGTCAGCTCGTTCATCGAGATCCTGCACTACGTCAGCGAGGATATCATCCAGTGCGACGCGGGCACGGCGATTTCCGAGTTGTTTGGAGATGAATTCGACGATCTGGACTTCGAACTGGCGCTGACCTGTCTCGAAGCCACGCACAAAGTCGGCTTCAAGGAGGATTTCTGGAAGCTTGAGATCGAGAGCTACGAGGAGATGACGATCGAGGAATTCATTGAAAGCTTCCTCGACCCGAACGAGCAGAAGGATCCGCTCTTCGTCACGAAACGCTTCCTTTTCTACGAGCGTTCTCTTTGCGACGCGATGCGCGAGGAGTACGAAGGCCCGCCGCCTGAATTGTAGCGTTTGCCGCTGGAAAGTTTCTGCGCGGGCGAATAGTCACGCGCCATGAACAAGGCCCTTTCCACCATCGTCTGGCTCATCGTCGCATTGCTCGGAGCCGGAGCCTACGCCACGATCGCGCTTCAGCGCAACGAGCCGCTGAACTCCGGCTATCTCATCGTCGCGGCGCTCTGCACTTATGCGATCGGCTACCGCTTTTACTCAAAGTGGATCGCGGCAAAGGTGCTGATGCTCGACGACCGCCGCGCGACTCCGTGCGAAATTCACGAAGACGGACACGACTTCGTAAAGACGAACAAGTGGATCGTCTTCGGACACCACTTCGCCGCCATCTCCGGCCCCGGACCGCTCGTTGGTCCCGTGCTCGCTGCGCAATTCGGATATCTGCCCGGGACGCTGTGGATTCTCATCGGCGTGGTCCTCGGCGGCGCGGTGCAGGACTTCATCATCCTCGCGGCATCCATGCGGCGTGACGGACGTTCGCTCGCGCAGATGCTCCGCGACGAGCTGAACTCCACCATCGGGCGGATCGGTCTCGCTGCGATTCTCGCAATCATGACGATCCTGCTCGCGGTGCTTGCGCTCATCGTGGTGAAGGCAATGGGCGAGAGTTCGTGGAGCATTTTCACCGTCGGCGCGACGATTCCCATCGCGATGTTTATGGGCGGCTACCTGCGTTACTTCCGCATCGGAAAAGTGATGGAAGTCTCGGTCATCGGCGTCGTGCTTCTGCTGCTCGCCGTGTGGGGCGGCAAGTTTGTCCACGAGTCCAGCGTGTGGAGCTCGAGGCTTCATTTGACGGAGGAAACCGTCGCGTGGCTCGTGATCGGCTACGGATTTCTCGCGAGTGTTCTGCCGGTCTGGCTGCTGCTCGCTGAGGCGCCTATCTTGGCCCATCTTGAGGCACCTATGTTATCCCATCTTCAGGCACCAATCTTGGCGCTATGTTATGCCATCTTGAGGCACCTATCTTGGCCCATATTGAGGCACCTATCTTGGCCCATGCTGAGGCACC
>SXWH01000007.1 GCA_005791535.1 Verrucomicrobiaceae bacterium
AGCTCGATCCCGGCCGGAACCTCGGCAAGACCAACCCGCTCAACGACGACGATTTGGCTGACTTCATCGATCTCGTGCAACACCGTGCCACCACTGGCGAAGCGCCAGTAACGCAGAAAAGCTGGAGCGTGGACGTGGCGGACATCGACCCGACGACCTGGGATCTCTCGGTGAAGAATCCACGCGTCGTCGAAGGCGTGCTGCACCGCACCCCGCTGGAAATCCTGCAGGAGATTGAGCGGATCGACGGCGAGAGTGCCAAGGTGCTGATGGACATCCAAAACCTGCTGCTGAAATGAAGAAGGGGTGGCAGACAAAGACGCTGGGCGAACTGCTGGCCATTCTTCGCAACGGCGTAAACTGCAAGCAGGACAGGAGCGGAAACGGCGACAAAGTCTCGCGCATCGAGAGCATTTCAGATGCGACGTTCGATGTCGAAAGAGTTGGCTACGCTCAGTTGAACGACCGAGAGAAAGAGCGTTTCCGCCTACAACGCGGCGACATTCTCTTCAGCCACATCAACAGTGCAATTCACGTTGGCAAGACCGCGGTCTTCGACAGTGACGAGGAGGTTTACCACGGAGTGAACCTTCTCCTGATGCGGCCTTCGAGCGAAGTGACTTCGAGCTACCTTGAGCATTCCCTGAAGTTTCTTTTTCAAGGCGGCTATTGGCGGGGCGTCTGCAAGCAGTCGGTCAATCAAGCCAGTGTGAACCAGCAGGACATTTCACGCGTTCGGATTTCGTTCCCCACTTCGCTGGCGGAGCAGCAGCGGATCGTGGGGGTGCTGGACGAAGCGTTTGCCGGGCTGGCCACCGCCCAAGCCCACGCCGCCCAGAACCTCCAAAACGCCCGCGCCCTCTTCGAAAGCCACCTCCAATCCGTCTTCACCCACCGCGGCAAAGGCTGGGTGGAGAAGCGGCTTGGCGAGCTGTGCCAAATCAAGACCGGGAAGAAGGACGTGAACCAAGGCAATCCCGAGGGCCAATACCCGTTCTTCACTTGCGCCGCTGAACATACCTACAGCGATGTCTATTCGTTCGACACCGAGGCGCTACTGGTCGCGGGCAACGGCAACGTCGGACAAGTCAGCTACTATTCCGGCAAGTTCGAGGCATACCAGCGGACCTACGTGCTTTTCGATTTCAAAGGCGTCACCGCGAAATTCCTTTTCCGAGTCCTCGACAAGCGCCTCAGTGCCACGGTCGGAAAGCAAAAGCTGGGGAACACGATGCCCTACATCAAAATCGGAATGCTCACTGACTTTCCTGTTCCGATTCCACCCGGCGATGAGCAAGCACGAGTGACCGAGCACCTCGACGCCCTCGCCGCCGAAACCCAACGGCTGACGCGGCTCTACGAGCAAAAGCAGGCGGCGCTGGCGGCGTTGAAAAAGTCGCTCCTGCACCAAGCCTTCACCGGAGCACTTTAGCCATGCCCGCTTCCCGCTCATCATTGGTCGTGGTCGGTATTGATGTCGGCGGTAAAAAGAAGGGTTTTCATGCCGTTGCCCTAAAGAATGGACGCTATCACGAACGACTTAAATCCGACGACGTTGCGGAACTGGTGGCATGGTGTGTGAAAACCGTTGGGGCTTCGGTGGTCGCCGTGGACGCGCCGTGCCGCTGGAGTATCACTGGAAAATCACGTCCAGCGGAGCTTGAGATGCATGCTCAGGGCATCCGCTGTTTCTTCACACCCATTCGCGATGTGGCACTAAAGCACCCGAAGGATAACTTCGGCTGGATGTTCAATGGCGAGGCACTCTTCAACGAACTCGAGAAGGTGTATCCCCTTCGCCACACAGTACCGAAAGCCGGTGCAAAATACAGTTTCGAGACTTATCCCCACGCCATCACGTGGCATCTGCGCGGCGGGAATGCAGCCGCGAAAGAGAAACGTGCGCAGCGTGGGGACTTACTCAAGAAGCACAGAGTCACGACTGAGGAACTGACAAACATTGATTGGGTTGACGCTGCGCTGTGCGCTTTGACGGCGCAAATGGCTGCCAACGGGGAGCGGCTTGAAGCTTTCGGTGAACCGCAAACCGGGTTTATCATCGTGCCTGCAAAACCATGAGCCTATCCGAAACCCAACGGCTGACGCGGCTCTACGAGCAAAAGCAGGCGGCGCTGGCGGCGTTGAAAAAGTCGCTCCTGCACCAAGCCTTCACGGAGAGTCTCTAGCGTGATATGAACCGCAAAACAAAAACCATGAAACACCAATTTCTTCCAAAAGTGTGCGCGCTCCTGATGTGGGCGGCTGCCGTTGCGCAACCCTCTGCCCATGCCTGCACGGGCATCTCGCTGAAAGCGGCTGATGGCGGAGTGGTCTGCGCGCGGACGGTGGAATGGGCGCTGGGAGATGCGCACCACGACACGCTGGTGCTTTTTCCGCGCAACCATGCTTTCACCGCGCTCACGCCGGGCGGGGAGAACGGCCTGAAGTGGAAGGGGCGCCATGGATTTGTTTCACTGACCGCGTATGGTCAGGAGTATGGGCCGGATGCGCTGAACGAGGCGGGGCTCTATGTCGGCGTGTATTATTTCCCAGGCTATGCATCCTTTGCCCCCTATGATGCTGCGCAGGCGGAACGGTCCTTGAGTGTGGGGGATTTCATGCGCTGGCTGCTGTCATCGTTCACAACGGTTGCGGAAGTGCGGGCGAATCTCGACAAGGTGCGCGTGGTCAATGTGGCAGATGAGCGCTTCGGCGGCGCGCCATTGCCATTCCATTGGAAAATTGCCGACCCGACGGGCGCAAGCATTGTGATCGAAATCGTGGACGGTGGACAGGTGAAGATCCATGACGCGCTGCTGGGCGTGATCAGTAATTCTCCGGAGTATGACTGGCATCTGACGAACCTGCGGAATTACCTCGGGCTTTCCGGTGCACCCAAAAAGTCCATTACGCTGGACGGCAAGGCATTTGCGCCGCTGGGCGGGGGTTCTGGCCTGATGGGATTGCCGGGGGATTTCACACCACCATCGCGCTTTGTGCGCGCTCTGGCGCTGACCGCTTCCGCCCGTCCACTGGAGAAGGCGGAGGACGCGGTGTTCGAAGCGTTCCGCATCCTCGACAATTTCAACATCCCGGTCGGAGCGACGGCCGCAGGCGGGAAGATCGCGCGGGATATCACCAGCGCCACGCAGATCACGACGGCCTCCGATTTGAAAAACCGCGTGCTTTATTTCCACACCATGGACAACCGGCAGATCCAAAAGCTGGACTTGGGGGAAATCAATTTTTCCACCGTGAAGCACCAACTCCTGAAGCAGGGAGCAGTACGCCGGCAGGAGGTGCGTGCGCTTTTGCCGCAGCCTTAACGGGACATTCCAGATCAAAGACCGTATGAACGAAGCAGGGATGAGAGCCAAGTGAGCGAGCCCGCGTTGGCTCCGAAGACGTTTCGATGATGGCTCCCTAGCGGGACTTTCACCGAATAAATGTGATTTTTTAAGATGACTACCAATGCTGACATGAACCGATTTCGAGACAGGGTGGCCGCGGTAATCGCCGGGGAGCGGCAGGCACTGCTGGAGCACAGGCTCTACGCTGAGTTGCGGACGGTGGAACATCTGGGGATGTTTATGGAGCATCATGTATTTGCGGTCTGGGATTTCATGTCGCTGCTGAAGGCACTGCAGATGCACCTGACTTGCGCACGTGTGCCCTGGCTTCCCAAAGCCCATGCCGAGGTGCGCCGGCTGGTGAACGAGATTGTGCTCGGCGAGGAGAGCGACGTGCTCCCCGGCGGCGGGGCTGCCAGTCACTATGAGCTTTATTTGCAAGCCATGCGGGAAGTCGGGGCAGACACGACGCGAGCGGATCGCTTCATCCGCCAGTTGGAGTCCGGGCAGCCTTTGGCGGAGGCGCTTAGGCAGGCGGCTGCGCCGGGGCCGGTGGACGCTTTTGTGAAGAGTACATTTGAGGTGATCGAACGCGGTCGGCCCCATGAGATCGCGGCAGCTTTCACCTACGGGCGGGAGGATCTGATTCCGGAGATGTTCACGCAACTGGTGCACGGGCTGGACCGTCAGTTCCCCGGCAAGCTGTCCACCCTGAGGTATTATCTGGATCGGCACATCGAGCTGGATGGGGACGAGCACGGTGAGATGGGCCGAAGGATGGTGGATGTCCTCTGCAAAGGGGACCCGCGCCTGGAGCATGAAGCGGAGCAGGCGGCGGTGGCGGCTCTGCAGGCCCGGATACGCCTCTGGGACGGAATCATGATGGCGATCGAGAAGTCGGAAGGAACGGCGCTGATTCAGCGGACATGAACGAAGCCGAAACGCGCACGGATTACATCGACCCCGCATTGAAGGCGGCGGGCTGGGGCATCGTCGAAGGCAGCCGCATCCGGCGGGAGTTTCCCATTACCCTTGGTCGCATCGAAGGACGCGGACGGCGCGGCACGCCGCTCAAGGCGGATTACGTGCTGGAATACCGCAATACCAAGCTGGCGGTAGTCGAGGCGAAGGCGGACACGGAGGAAGTCACGGAGGGCGTGGGGCAGGCAAAGGACTACGCCAGCCGTCTGGCCATCCGCTACACCTACGCCACGAATGGCCGCGGCATCTACGCCATCGACATGGAAACGGGAACGGAAGGAGCCGTCTCCACATATCCGACTCCGGAGGAGCTGTGGACAATGACCTTTGCGCAGCCGGATGGCTGGCGCGACCGCTTCGCCGCTGTGGCGTACGAGGACAAAGGCGGGTCGCATCCGGGCCGGTACTATCAGGACATCGCCATCGATCGCGTTTTGCAGGCAATCGCCGCGAAGAAAAGCCGGATTCTTCTCACGCTCGCCACCGGCACGGGCAAGACCTTCATCGCCTTTCAGATCGCTTGGAAACTGTTTCAGTCGCGTTGGAATCTCTCCGGTGAACCGACGAGACGCCCGCGCATCCTGTTCCTCGCCGACCGGAACATTCTCACAAATC
>SXWH01000085.1 GCA_005791535.1 Verrucomicrobiaceae bacterium
ATCATGAGCTTCGGGCAGTTCACACCGGAGGAGGCCGTGGAGCATTCCCCGCGCGTGGCGCTGCTGGACGAGCGCAACCACGTGGTCCGCTACAAGACGGGCATCGCGTCGCGCTTCGACGAAATGATGGCCTGAGCCGCAACAACCGCGCACTTCCTTTATGAAAGACATACTCACTCATCCGGCCGCATGGGGGTTCTATGGCGGCATGGTGTTCTTCGCCATCGCGAGCTACCATTTGCTGCGCCTGAAAATGGAGCACAACCGCTACAAGCGCATGCTGAGCGACAAGCTCGAAATCGAGGCCACGACGCATGCTAAAATGAAGCAGGAACTCGACGCCGCGAAAAAGGAGGCGGAGAACCTGCGCATCAAGGTGCAATCCGCCGCGGACAATGGCGACGGCAAGCTGGTGCGCGATTTGGAAATCTATGCGCGCGCCGAGAAGAAGATGATGGTGGCGGCACCGGGCTTCGCGGGTTCGTGGGAGCAGGCGAAGCAGGCGGCGTTTCAGGAACTGGCGGAGGAGGAAACCGGCAAGGCGGCTCCGAAGCGGTTCTTCCAGCGGTTCTTCGGCGGCTCGGTGCAGACGGCGACGCAGAGCGGCGTGACGGAAACCGTGCGCGCACTCCCGCCGGCCTCGGAACAGAAATCCGACGCAGCCCAGGCGGGGTGACGCCCATCGTCACCATCCGGGACCTGACGAAGGTCTATGAGCGCGGCGGCGTGACCGTGGCTGCGCTGGATCATGTGTCGCTCGATATCGAGCACGGGGAATTCCTCGCACTGATGGGACCTTCCGGCTCGGGAAAGAGCACGCTGCTGCACGTCATCGCGGGCATTGATCGTCCCGACTCGGGCGTGTGCAACGTCGGCGGCGTTCCGGTGCCGGAGCTTTCGGAGAGCGAGCTTGCGGACTGGCGGAATCAAAACGTGGGGTTTGTTTTCCAGAGCTTCAACCTGATCCCGGTGCTGAGCGCGTTTGAGAACGTGGAGCTTCCGCTGCTGCTGATGAACCTCAACAAGGCAAAGCGCAAACAGCTCGTGGATACGGCGCTGGAACTCGTGGGTCTCGCCGACCGCGCACATCATCTGCCGAAGCAAATGTCCGGCGGCCAGGACCAGCGCGTCGCGATCGCCCGAGCAATCGTCACCGACCCGAAGCTCATCGTGGCCGATGAACCGACGGGAAATCTGGACAGCCACAGCGCGGACGAAGTGCTGCAAATTCTCGCAACGCTGAGCAGCAAACCGATTGGCAAGACGGTCATCATGGTCACGCACGATCCGCGGGCGGCGGGATTCGGAACGCGGACGCTCTATCTCGAAAAAGGACGGCTGAAGGAGTGAGCATCGGGGGCTTCATCATCAAGAACGCGCTGCGCAACAAACGCCGTCTGCTGCTCAGCGTGCTCAGCGCAGCGGCGAGTCTTTTTCTGCTGGTGACGCTCATGGTCGTGCTGCGCGAGCTCACGAAGCCGCCATCGGACGGCGACAGCTCGCTGCGGGTGTGCGTGCGGAACAAGGTCTCGCTCGCATCCACGCTGCCGCAGCGCCAGCGCAGCGAGATCGAGAAGGTGCCCGGCGTGGTGGTGTGCTCGCCGTTTGTGTGGTTTGGCGGGAAGTTCAAGGAGGACGAGCAGCTCATCTTCGGAACCATCGCGTGCGACCCGGAGAAGCTCCCCACCCTGCTCCAGGAAATGAAAATCGATCCCGCCGAATACGAGGCCTTCGTGAAGGATCGCACGGCGTGCATCGTGGGAATCGATGCGCTGCAAAGCGACAAGTTCAAGGAACTCGGGCTCAACGTCGGCAGCCGCTTCACGGTCATGAGCGGCATTTATCCATGCAGTCTGGAGCTGAAAATCGTCGGGACTTACAAGGGCACCATCGACGACCGGAACATATTCTTTCACCACAAGTATCTCGACGAGGCGATGGGAGACTGGGGCCTCACGGGGATGTGGTGGATTCGCATCGACTCCGCGGCGTCCATGGGACCCGTGAACACCACAATCGAGGCCGCGTTTGCAAACAGCGCCCACGAAGTGCGCGCCGAAAGCGAGCGAGCGTTTCAAATGTCGTTCGTCTCCATGTGGGGCGGAATCAAATACCTCATCGGCGGAATCTCCGGCGCGGTGCTTTTCACGCTCGTCCTCGTCACGGCGAGCACCATGAGCATGGCGATTCGCGAGCGGTTCCGGGAGCTGGGAATCCTGAAAGCCATCGGCTACCAGCGGCGGGAGCTGTTCGCATTCATCCTCGCGGAGAGCTTCGGTCTTTCGCTGCTCGGCGCGATGCTCGGCGCCGGCGGCGCGTGGCTGCTCTACACATTTGCCGATATGAAAAAGGCGACGAGCGGCTTTTTCGTATCGTTTGAAGTGACCACGCAAATGCTCGGCATTGCGGCGCTCATCGCGTGTCTGCTCGGAGTGATTGCGAGCCTCGCGCCCGCCATCGCGGTGTCGAGGATGAGCGTCGTGAAGGCACTCAAGACGCTGGATTAATCGCGCTCCGCGCACTAAACCGACGCCATGAGCACGATCCTGTATGAAATGGCGCACAGCCCGTTTTGCATTCCCATCGCCCGCGTCCTCGACGCCGCGGGCGTGCAATTTGAGCGGCGCGAAATCCCGAACTGGGACCGCACCGAATTGCTGCATCTCACCAACGGCGCCTACTACGCCGTACCCGTGCTGTCGCACAATGGAAACATCGTTTGGGACGGCGACGAATCCATCGCCGCCTATCTCGACCGGACCGTGACCGCCGGGCGGCTCTTCCCCGCACACCTCACAGGCGCGCAGGAATGCATGATTGATTTCATCGAGCAGCAGCTCGAGGACCGCACATTCAAGCTCGTGGACATCCACTACATCCCCGCGATCAAAGACGTCGCGCACCGCGGGATGGTGATCCGCCACAAGGAACGGAAATTCGGCCGCGGCTGTGTGGATGCGTGGCGTCGCGACGCGGCGGCAATCCGCGCCGACGCGGATCGTTTGCTCGCGCGATTTGAAACCACGCTGCGCGTCCAGTCGTTCGTGCTCGGAGCGCAGCCGGTGTATGCGGATTTCCTGCTGTACGGGATTATGGGGAACCTCACCTTCAATGGCTGGAACGCACTGAACGCCGAACAGAGCGCGCTCGCCGGATGGCTGAAGCGGATGGCGAATTTCCGCTGGTAGCAGCTCCCGCACTCAAACGAAACGCTCGACACGCCGGAGCCCGCGACGCTTTGCTTCGGGAGACCCATGGAGAAGGACATCGTATATTTCGATCTCGAAACACAACGCACTGCGAACGATGCAGGCGGCTGGGATCAGAAGGCGAAGATGGGCATGAGCATCGGGGTGACCTACTCCACGAAGCTCGGCGAATACCGGATTTTTCAGGAGAAGGACGTCGATGCGCTTATCAAACAACTGCTCGGCGCAGATCTCGTGGTCGGATTCAACCTGATCAATTTCGACTACGAAGTGCTGATGGCCTACACGATTGTCGATTTGCCGGCGCAGTGCCGCACGCTGGACCTGATGGTGGATATCGAGAAGGTGCTCGGCCATCGCGTCGGGCTCGACTCCGTGGCGAGCGCGAGCCTCGGAATTGGCAAGACCGCCGACGGGCTGGACGCCATCCGCTGGTGGCGCGAGAAGCGGCTGCTCGAGATCGCCGAATACTGCTGCTACGACGTGAAATGCACCAAGGTGGTGCACGAGTTCGGCCAGCAGAACGGACACGTATTCTTCTTCGACAAATCACGCCGCCGGCAGAGCGTGAACGTGAAGTGGTGAGTCTGCTCAGTCCCGCTTCCGTTTCCGCAATCGCGAGATTCCATCGGCCGCCGCAACGCCCGCGAGATTTGCAGCCATGTCGCCGTAGTCAAAGCTGCGGCCCGGGATGCGCTGCTGGGAGAACTCTTCGCATGTCATCGCGACGCCGATGATGACTCCACCCAGCATGAGCGGCCCGAGTTTCCGCCATCCAAGCGCCTGATTCAGCAGAAACGCAAGTGTGCCGATCAGCGTGAAATGGCAGACCTTGTCGGCTCCGGGATTCGCTTTGAGGAACTCGTTCACGAGCCCGAGGTTGCCGGTGTCTGCGGCAAAGATAATGGCTCCCACCAGGACGAGCCAGAATGCGAAGAACCACCAACGCCGGTGCATGACTAGAAAAGCTCTCCCTGCGCGAGTGTGGCGACGGAATTTTTAACGGACGCCGCATTTCCCGCTTCAGCGCGAATCTCGGCAGTCAACCCACGGAATTCGCAATGCTCCATCGCGGCGATCAGCTCCGGCCATTTCGGCTCGATGCGCAAATCGTCCAGCGGGACCGGAAGCGGAAGGTCGCAATCAAGACGGACCATTTCGCGGTTCTGAGCGATCAATTCGGTGCTGGCTGTGAGGGATTCACGCGCCTTCTTCGCGGTGACCGAATCCAGTTTTTGCAGCAACGCATCGAGTCCGCCAAACTGCGTGAGCAGCGACACCGCAGTCTTCGGACCAATG
>SXWH01000086.1 GCA_005791535.1 Verrucomicrobiaceae bacterium
CGGCACCTCGACGTTCGACGGCCTCAGCATTGCGTGGAGCGTCGCCGAGTACCTTCACGACGAGCCGAAATGCCGGTCGCTCTTCGCCACGCACTACCACGAGCTCACCGAACTCGCGATCACCCGCGGCGGAGTGAAGAACTCCCACATCGCAGTCCGCGAATGGAACGATCAGATCATCTTCCTCCGCAAAATCGTCTCCGGCGGCGCAGATAAAAGCTACGGCATCCAGGTGGCCCGCCTCGCTGGCCTGCCGGGAAAAGTCGTTTCGCGCGCGAAGGAAATCCTCAGCAATCTGGAGCGCCACGAACTCACTGCCGACGGAAAACCCACGCTCGCCGAGGCACCACCTCCGCCGAAGTTCGGAAAACCCCGCGGGAAAAAGGCCGTCCAAAAAGCCCGCGAATCAATGCCCGAGCAACCCACGCTGCTTTAGGCTCCTCCGTGCTCGCAGACACGGCGGGAACGCCGTTGCGGCTGCGGGGATTTGGCGTTATCGGTGCAGTTCTCACCTTCGCCATGAAACTCCTTTTTCTCCTCAGCCTCTTCGCGTGTCCGCTTTTCGCCGGCGATTCCATTCCCATCATCAATCCCAGCTTTCAGGCGGACAACTTCCCAACCTTCCCGGGCTATCTCGGCGGTGGGAATCCGACGTTCATCACCGGCTGGACCGGTGGCGGGATCAATGGAACCGACATCGGTGCGGGGACTCCGTTTGCGAGCAATGGCGCGATTCCGGACGGAACCCGGGTTGCCTTCATTCAAGGCCCGGGCGCACTGACACAGAATCTCACGGGATTTGTCGTCGGGCAAAAATACTGGGTGCAGGTGTGGATGAATGCGCGCGATTGCTGCGGCGATTTTCCGAAAGTTAATGTGTCGCTCGCGGGACAGACATTGCTCGCACCGACCGGCATCCAGCCGGTAGGCGGGGCATCGCCATACATCGTGGCGAACTTTGTGTGGACCGCGACTACGACCAGCGGGGTTCTGAGCATCGGCTCGGCGGCAAACGCGGGAGGTGATGCGTCCTCGGTCTTCGACGCGGTTGCCGTCATCCGCCGCGGTGCAGACGAGGTCTTCATCGCAAACCCGAGCTTCGAAGCAAGCGGCGTCGGCATCGCGTATCCCGGCTATTATCCAAACATCGCCGGCTGGGAGGCGTTCGGCGCCGGCCAAAGCGGCGTGAACACGAGCAGCGGCCCCTTTCACGACAATGGCATCGTGCCCGACGGCGCGAATGTGCTGCTGCTCCAGCAGGCACGCGGAGTCCGGCAATCGGTCGCGGGTCTCGGCGTCGGCGGCACCTACCGCCTCTCGCTGCGATACAACTCCCGCGCCGCCACCGCTGTGCCGACGTTTCGCGTGATGGTGGACGGTCAGACGGCGTTTCACAGCACCGTGCCGCCGGTCGGTGCAGGCCAGGCATATCGCACGCTCACATTTGATTTCACGGCGTCCGCCGAGACGGCGTCTATATCGCTGGAAAATATGGCCGCGAACGGCGACGACACGGTTCTCGTGGATGCGGTTTCGCTAATTACGATCACGCCGCCGCCCACGCAGACACTCGCTTTACCGCAACCCGGCGCGCCGGGATCCGCCGGCGGTGTGGCCACGTTTAACGAAATCCACTACAACCCTGCTGTCATAGGTGCACCGGAATGGGTGGAGATTGTGAATCAATTCGGCACCCGGCTGGATCTGAGCGGGTGGAAGATTACGGGCGGCATTGATTTCACGTTCCCCGACGGAACAACATTGGAGCCCGGCGCGTTCGTGGTGGTGTCAGGCACCGTGGGGAATCCTGCCGGAGCGCTCGGACCGTTCACGGGAAAACTCGACGGCGCGGGCGAGACCATCCGTCTTCGCACCCGGAATGGCTGGCTCGTGGACGAGGTCAAATACGGCGTCGCCGGCGATTGGCCATCATCGCCCGACGGCACGGGACCGACTCTTGCAAAACGCGGCGTCACTTTGGCAAGCGACACCGCTGCAAGCTGGACGGCAAGCTCGGGAGCGGGCGGCACGCCGGGCACCACGAACTTCCCCACACAGCCCGTGCTCCCGACTCCGCCAGCGCACGTCGCCGGGAGTGTCGTCATCAACGAAATCTTCTACCACGCACACCCGGTTTATGCGGACCCGAACAATGCCGTAAACTACTCGGAGAATACCGCCGAGTGGGTCGAGTTGCACAATCGCACTGCTGCTCCCGTGGACATCTCGGGGTGGGCCTTGGACGACGCCATTTCCTACACGTTCCCCGCGGCAACGACGATTCCTGCGGGCGGTTTTCTCGTGGTCAACAACGCGCAGTTTTCGGGCTCGCTCGCAAACTCCGGCGACTCGATCAAACTCCGCGACACCCTCGGCGCGCAGGTGGACAAAGTGCGATACCGCAACGGCGGACGCTGGTCGCCTTACGTCGATGGCGGCGGGACTTCGCTGGAACTGATCGACCCGGACGCCGACAACACACAGCCGGAGTCGTGGGCTGCGAGCGATGAAAGCGCGAAGCTGGGCTGGCAGACTTACACCTACACGGCACTCGGAGCCGAGCCGCCGGGCTCGAATAATCCTTCAGTATGGAAGGAGTTTCTCATCGGCCTGCTGAATGGCGGCGAGGTGCTCATCGACGACATCAGTGTGCGGAAGGATCCCACTGGCGCAAATACCGAGGTCATCCAAAACGGCACATTCGAGAGCGATGCGCTCGGTGCACAACCGGCCAAGTGGCGCTGCTTCGGCACGCACAAGCTCAGCACGGTCGTGCAGGATCCAACCGGCCCCGGGAAAGTGCTGCGTATTGTTGCGACGGATGCACTGGAGCACACTTACAACAACTGTTCGACAACGCTCGTCGGCAATCAGGCAATCGACCCGACAAAGAACTACCGCGTGTCGTTCCGCGCGAAGTGGATTGCGGGCTCGCCGCAGTTGCACACGCGGCTTTACCTCAACCGCGCTGCCCGGACGACTATTCTGCCGCAGCCCGCAGTTGCAGGCACGCCGGGAGCGGTGAACAGCCGCCGCATTGCGAATGCCGGCCCGACTTACACGGAATTCGTCCATTCGCCGTTGGTGCCCGCGGTCGGGCAGGCGACGACGGTTTATGTGCGTCCGTTTGATCCCGACGGACTTGGCACGCAGACGCTTTTCTACTCGGTGAATGGCGGGGCGTTTTCGTCCGTTTCGATGACGAACGACGGCTCGGGACGCTTCAGCGCGCAAATCCCTGGGCAACCGATGTCCGGCATGGTCGTTCAGTTTTACGTGCAGGGCGCGGATGGGGCCGGCGCGGTCAGTGCGTTCCCGCCGGGCGGTTCGGCTTCGCGGGCACTCTATCGCGTGGGCGATGGCGGCGTTTCCGCAGTTCCGCTGGCGAACAAAATCCGGCTCATCATGCGTCCGGATGATGCAGCGGCGATGCACGCGCCGATTCATAGCGTGAGCAACTTCCGCTGGCCGGCGACGCTCATCGCAAACGACCGCGAGGTGTTTTACGGAGTCCGAGTGCGGCTTCGCAGCGCGCCATACGGACGGCAGGGAAATCGCGTCGGCTGGAATCTCGACTTCGATCCCGAACAGCCATTTCGCGGCACCGAGACCGACATGGTTCTCGACGGCGCGTTCAACATGCCGCGCGGAGACGGTGGCGGCTGGCTCGAGAACACACTCGGCCCAAGCGTGAACGAGATGCTCTTTCTCCGCGTGTCGGAGCGCGCCGGAAACATCCCGAGTGAACTCGTGGACGTCGCATACGTCGCGACGCCGCATTACGAAAGCCGGCGCGCCCAGTTGCGGCTGCGGCGTTATTCGAACACGCAGCTCGACGAGTTCACGCCGGCCGGCGGCGACGGCACGCTGTTCAAGCAGGAGATCATCTACCACCCGACGACGACCGTGGACGGCAACCCGGAGAGCCTGAAGAATCCCTACTCCACGTTCACCGCCGTGGACATCGGCACCATGGGGACGGACAAGGAATCGTATCGCTTCAATTACCTGATCCAGAACCACACCGACCGCGACGACTACAGCGGAATCCTCGCGATGACTTCGGCGTTCAGTCAGCCAAATGCAAATCTCTACACCGCATCGGAAGCCGCACTGGACCTCGAAAGCTGGACGCGCACGCTCGCGCTCAACGCGCTGCTCGGGCTTGCGGATACTTACAACCAGCACCTCACACACAACATCCAGTTTCTCACTCGTCCCGATGGCCGGGTGATGCTCCTGCCGTGGGACATGGATCATGCGTTCTACTTCGCCACGAACTTTTCCATCTACGGCGGAGACGCACACCGCGTGCGGGACCTCATCGCCGACGCGCGGGTAAAACGCCGCATCGCCGGTCACATCGTGGACCTTTGCAACTCCAGCTTCTCAAACGCGTATCTCGATCCGTGGGTGGATCACTACTCGGCGCTCGCTGGCAAACCGGCCTACGCGCCCAACTTCAAAAGCTGGATCACCGCGCGCCGCGCGTCCGCACTTGCGCAGGTCAACACCGACTGGCCGGCGACTGCATTCGCAATCTCCACAAACGGCGGCGCACCCTTCTCAGTCAGCGCCCCCGGCACCACACTCACCGGCACCGGCTGGGTGGATGTGCAAAACATCCGCATCTCCGGCGCACTCGAGCCGCTCGCAGTCACGTGGCTCGATGGCTCCACGTGGCAGGCCGCCGTCCCGCTCGGCGCGGGCGCGAACAACATCGTGCTCGAAGCGACTAACCTTCAGGGCGCGATCGTCGGTGCCGACAGCATCACCATCACAAATATCGGCGGCCTCGTTCCCGCGGCGGCGGGCAATATCGTCATCTCCGAGCTCATGTATCATCCCGCCAATGCCACGGTCGCGGAGCTTGCGGCGCTCGGAATCGCCAGCATCGACGCCGACCAGTTCGAATTCCTGGAGCTTTTGAACACCGGAACAAACACAGTCGATTTAAAGGACGCCACATTCGGCAGCGGCATCACCTACACATTCCCACCGGCCACGCTCGCGCCGGGATCGCGGCTCATCCTTGTTCGCAACGCTACGGCTTTCGCCGCGCGCTACCCGGGCGTCGCGGTCTTTGGCACATACACCGGCGGGCTGAGCAACGGCGGCGAGCGTATTCTCCTGCTCGATCGTGGCGGGCTCCCGATCGTCGATTTCACCTACCTAGCCGACGCGACGTGGCCACCGGAGACGGACGGCGCCGGCTTCTCACTCACGCTGAAAAACCCCGCCTCCTCTGCGAGCGGGACCGGCACGAACTGGCGCGTGAGCAGCGCGCTCAACGGCAGCCCCGCGAATGGCGACGCGCTCAACATCGGCAGCTTCGCCGGCATCCTCGACTACGCACTCGCGGCGCAACCGACTGCGAGCATCGAAGCCGGGTTTGCCACGTTCACGTGGAAACAGCGCATCGGTGCCGACTCGGCGACCATTACGGCGCAACTCTCGCCCGACCTCACTACATGGAACGAAGGCGCGGCACTCGTCCCGCTCAGCAACCTCGTGAATGCCGACGGCACGCGCACCATCCGTATCCGCTCTGCAACACCCGCCGGCACCAAGGAATTCTTCCGAGTGCGCGTGGTCGTGCCGGAGCAATAAACGTCCGGCAATGGGGCGGCCCCGCCGGCAGGTTACTGCTCGACGCGATAGACGGCCGTCTTTGTGCGGAGGAGCAGCGCTTTTCCCGATACTGCGGGCGAGGCCATAAAGCCTTCGTCAAACTTACCCTCGGCGAGCTTCTCGAATTTGTCGGAGGCCGCGATGACTGTCACTTTGCCCTCTTCACTGAAGAAGTAGACGCGGCCGTCTGCGAGCAGCGGCGATGCAGAGTGGTTGCCGCCGACGCGCTCGCGCCAGACGTCGGTGCCGGTCGCCGGGTCGAGCGCGCCAGCCACGCCGGCGTCGTCAATGACATAAACGCGCTTCCCATCGAAGCAGACGGAGGGTTTGTTCGGTGCACTCTTGGATGAGCGCCATAGGACGGCAGAGTCATCAAGCAATCCGGTGCCGCCGAGTTTCAGCGCGATGACCTGTTTTTTTCCGAAGCCGATCGGGAAATATGCGATGCCGCCCGCCACGACGGGCCGGGATGCCGCGCTGTGTGCGCCGCGCTCCTCGAAGCGCCAGAGCTCTTTTCCCGTTGCGGGCTCGTAGGCGTAGTGCGCTTTGGCGCCGCTGGAGATGACCATCGGCTGTCCGCCAAACTCGGTGACGTGCGGTGTGGCGAATCCTTTGCGCCAGTCGCCGTCGGCTTCCGGCTTTCCGTCGGGCTGGATGTCTTTGAAATCAATGGAGCGGTCCACTTTCCAGACGGTCTTGCCGGTGGTTTTGTCGAGGGCGACGATGTATTGGAAATCACTGCCATCGAACGGGAGGATGAGGAGGTTCTTCCAAAGCACCGGCGAGCTTCCAGCGCCGCGGAAATGGTTGCAGACAAAGTCGCGGCGCTCCCAGAGAACCTTGCCGGTCGCGGTGTCGAGCGCGGCGATGCCCGGCGAGCCAAAGCTGACGTAGATGCGCCCTTCCTCGATGACGGGCGTGGGCGAGCCATAGCTGTTGAATTTGTGGCAGAACTGCGGCTCCGCGACGTCGAAGAGCTTTGTATCGCGGATGACTTTACCGCTTTCCAAATCGAGGCACACGACTCCGAGCTCCTTGCCGTTTTCGGTCGCGGTCGTCACCCACACTTGCTTACCCCACACAACCGGCGAGGACCAGGCCTTGCCAGCAACAGGAGTCTTCCACTTCACGTTCTTCCCCTCGCCCATCTCGACCGGGAGTCCCATGGAATCGGAGGAGCCGTCGCCCCGCGGTCCGCGGAATTCGGGCCAGTTGACGTCGGCGTGCACGAGGCTTGCGGTGGCTGCGATGGTGAGAAACAGGATGGTCTTCATGGGTTGAAAATGAGCGCCGCGAGGGTCGCCGGACACGCAACGGATGCAAGTCTGCAATCGCGCCACACTTTGGAACACCAACTTGCGGAGAGCACGTGAATGGGATACCAAATTTGACTCGTGATGACTCTATCCCGCTCCAGACCCGGCACTTTTGACGCAATGCTTTGGAAAGCAATTTGCAGCGCGGTATTCTGCGCCGCGGCTTTGACCACTCCGGCGTCGGCCGCGGAACTGACACGGGGGCCTTACTTGAATTCCGGCACGTCCACGAGCGTGGCGGTCCGCTGGCGCACGAATGAACCGGCGGCAAGTGTGGTAAATTTCGGCACTGTGCAGGGGCAGTTGACTGGCAGCGTCACGCTCGCCGGTCCCACCACCGAGCATGTCGTCACCGTGAGTAATCTCGCGCCAAACACGCGCTACTACTACGCCATCGGCGACGGCACCGCCGTGATCTCCGGCGGCGATGCCGACACGTTTTTCGAAACCGCCCCCGCAGTCGGGACGCAGAAACCGACGCGCATCTGGGTGCTGGGCGACAGCGGAACCGGCGGCTACAGCACCGCACCGCGCAGAGTCGCCGACGCGTATAAGAATTCACCGCATTTCAAGCACCCGAACGTGTGGCTGATGCTCGGAGACAACGCCTACGGAAGTGGCGAGGACTACGAGTATCAGGACGCGGTCTTTGACACCTATCCGGACTTTTTGCGGAACTCGATCCTGTGGTCCACAATGGGGAATCACGAAACTTACAATGGCCTCGACCCGCTTCCCTACTACGAGATTTTCACGTTCCCGACCAACGCAGAGGCCGGCGGCGTCCCGAGCGGGACAGAGCACTACTACTCGTTCGATTACGGGAACATTCATTTCGTCTGCCTCGACTCGCAAACCGACGCGCTTCGCGCAGCCGGCGGCGCACAGGCACAATGGCTGCAGGCGGATCTCGCAGCCACGACGCAACGCTGGATCATCGCTTTCTACCATCATCCGCCCTACACAAAAGGCACGCACAACTCCGACAGCGAGAGCGACCACATCGAGATGCGTCAGAACATCCAGCCCATCCTCGAGGCCGGCGGCGTGGACCTCGTGCTCGGGGGGCACAGCCATTCGTACGAACGTTCGATGTTTCTGAGCGGACATTTCGGGCACTCCTCCACACTCACCGCAGCGATGAAGATCGACGCCGGAGACGGACGCGAATCCGGCACGGGAGCCTACGGCAAGGACCCCGGCGTAAATCCCGGAACTGTGTACACCGTTGCCGGACACAGCGGTCACGTCGGCGGCTTCTACGGGCTGAATCACCCGGCAAATGTCGTGAGCATGGCAGTGCTCGGTTCTGTTTTCATCGATGTGGATGGCGATCGCCTCGACGCAAAGATGATCGATTCCACCGGAGTGATTCGGGATTCGTTTACGATTTCGAAGGCACCCGTCGTCACGGTTACGGCATCCGGCGGAAGCGTTCCCGAGAACACGGGCACTTCCATGAACGTCACTTTCACCCGCACGCGCGGACTCGATCAGGTGTGGACGGTACCGATTGAATACTCCGGCACCGCGACCGCGGAGGACGATTTCCTGCCACCGCCCGCAACAATAACACTCGGAATCGGAGAGGCATCGGCGAGCGTCGCACTCACACCGATAGCCGACGCACTTTCCGAAGGCACGGAGTCGGTTATCGTCGCGGCGGGGCCGGGGCCGAAGTGGAGAGTCCGGCTTCCGCAGAGCAGATCGGTATTCTCCATCATCGATACCCCGATGCAGGAGTGGCTCGCCAGCCAGTTTGGCGCGAATGCGAATAACCCGTCAATCGCGGGTCTGACCGCCGACCCCGACGGCGACGGCATTCCCAACGTGCTCGAACGCGCGCTGGGACTATCACCGCTCACGCCATCGAATGCGCCGCAAGCGACGAACACCGCGGGCTTTCTCACGCTCGAATACTTTGAGCCCACGGGTAACTCGGACCTCGAAATCACCGTTAAAGGGTCAAACGACCTCATCAATTGGAGCGAAGCCGATATCACCGAGATTGAGCGTATTCCCGTTGCCGGCGGGTCTCGCGTCAAAGTGCAGGATTTCGTTCCCTTCGGATCGACTGCCCGCCGCTACCTGCGACTTGAAGTGAGGTATTGAAGACTCAAGCCGGCGACAGCTCCGCAGATGAGAGCTTAACCTCGTGCAACACCTCACCGTCAGCGTTGATGAAAGTCGCCGTAAATCTCGCGGGATTCATCGTTCCATCCGCAATCACCCGCAAAAAGGTGCGCGGTTCCGGCTTTCCCCAGATCAAATCCGGATGCGGAATATTCAGCGATGGAATCGTGCTCTTATGAATCGGCGATGAGACGAAATCGTGGAGGTCGTAGCCGACCCGACCCGGCGTGCGCAGGTGGCGCGAACAATGGATGTCACCGCCGAAAAGCATCACTCCGCCAATCTTCTCGCGCTTTATGAAATCGAACAGCGCCTCGCGCTCGTGCGGGAATGTGCCGAGGTCATCGGGCTCCTTGTTCTCCTTGTCCTTCCACACCTCGCCCATCGCGAGCAATTTGAACGTCGCGGTGCTTTCCTTGAGCGTCCGCAGCAACCAGGCCCACTGCGCCGCGCCGAAGCAGCTCGGCAGCGCTGGGTCCACCGGGGACTTTTCCGTATTCGAAAACCAGCGGGGATCGAGCAGCCACACTTCCAGACAGCCCGTGCGGAATTTCGTGTAAACGCCCGCACCGTTTTCACCGTGATTCGCCAGTGCCCGATACTCCACGAACGCTTTTCGCGTACTCTTCTTTCCCTCGGGATTCGAGTCGCCCAAATGCGCGTTCAGCCCGAAATCATGATCGTCCCAAGTGCCCCATGTTGGCTGGGACGCCAGCAACGGCTTCAGTTCCGGGATGTGCAAAAACTCACGATGGTGCTCCCGCACGGTGGCAAGTTCGTAGCTGTCGATGTACGGCGTGTCGCCCATCAGCAAGAGCGCTTCGCAGCCCGCATTCTTCATCTGCGTCCAGACTGGTGATGCCTCAGTGCGCGCGCAGGAGCCAAGCGCCAGCGTCACCTTCGATGGCGAATCCGGCGCAGGCCATGTCTGGAAGCTCCCGTTGCCAAGCACCGCGCCGCCACGTTCGAACCGGTAAACATAACGCGTCGCTACGCGCAGCCCATCCACCCGGAGGCTTACGCACAGGTCATTCTCCAGGTCTGCGCTTCCAGATGCGCGAACCTCCGCTCCGCCCGCTTCCGGCTGCACGATCAATGAAACCTCGCCGGCTGAAGCGGGTCGCAGCCAGAGAAAAGCGTCGCGATCTGAAACATGCCCCACCATCGGTCCGGTCACGGCATCCACGGGCACGATGAGCGGCTTCTTCTTCGCGGCGTCGGCCAGTGACGGCGCGAGGATAGCGCCAATCGATGTGGTGATGAAGTTGCGGCGGGAATGGTCGGGCAGCGGCATAGTGTCAGGTATTCAACTCATACCCGCGAACGCTCGCTATGAAAGGCTGCAATCACCGTTCCGCGGAAACCTGAATGGTTACCTGCGCGGTGCGACCGGCATCATCAATCGCCTGAAGCGTCCACCGCCCGGGAGCCGGACGCCACAGTAGCGGGCGGGCAGGCTCGCTCATGCCAAGAAACCTGCGACCTTCAAACCAATGAATCTGACGCGTGCCCGCGCCGGCCTCCGCCTCGAGGGGTATGGCGTTTCCAGCGGCATCAGCGGCGCGCACCACGTACGTCAGCGCCGGGACCGGCGACACGATGCGCGGAGGCGTGCCTCCCTGCACCACGGGCGCTCCGCCACGCGGCAGGCTGGCACGGCGGAACTGCTCCAGACGGTGGGCCGGCCAGAATTCCCGCACGATTCCGTCCACGCTGCGATGGACATCGCACTCTGCAATCGGCGAAACGCCGGCGATGAACGCGCACCGCGTGCGGTTCGGGCAATGCGGACCAGCGATGCAACCGGAATCGACGCAGACCGTGGCATCGACAATCTCCGGAGGGCGGACCGAACTCCGTGCCCGCAAGCCCAGGCGCTGGACGGTTTGGAAAAGAAGTGGCGCCGCGGTGTCGCGCGCAAACAGACCGGGCATCGGCTTTCCGTCAAAGTGACCGAGCCATACGCAAAGCACCCAGTCGCCTTGTACGCCACAAGCCCACGCATCGCGAAACCCGTGGGATGTGCCCGTCTTCCACGAAAGCCCCGACGGCACGCCCACCGGCCCGGCGTCACGAAGTGCATCAAGCGTCAGTACGCGCGCCGCAGCGGACAGCCGCGGCCCTTCATATGGAGCCTGCTGGATTCCGCTCGCATACGAAAGCGGCCGGCTCTCGCCATCGGCAGCAAGCATGCAGTAGAGCCTCGCCAGTTCCTCCAGCGTCACCTCGCCGCCGCCGAGCGCGATGGAAAGCCCGTATTCACCGGGCGGCTTCTCGAACTGCACACCCGACCTGCGCAGGAAGCCATCCAGATCAGGCGAGGCAAGTCTCGCAGCAAGCTCCACGGCGGGGACATTCCGGCTGCGCCGCAGTGCCTCTGCTGCGCCCACGGGACCGAGGAATCCGCGATCACTGTTCTCCGGATTATACGTCCCGAAACGACGCGGCATGTCATCGAGAAGCGTGCGCGGATGAATGAGTCCCTGTTCGAGCGCGAGCGCATAGACAAATGGCTTCAGCGCCGAACCCGGCGATCGCCGTGCCGCCAACCCATCCACCTGCCCCTGAATCCGTTCGTCAAAAAAGCGCGCCGAACCCACGCACGCACGCACCTCCCGCGTCGGCGCATGCACAAGGATTGCCGCCGCGTTCCGCAGTCCGCGCGAGTGCCACCGTCCGAGGAAGTCGGCAATGCTCTGCTCCAGCACGACCTGCCGGTTGAGCTCGATATTCGTCTTCGAGACGGCCGTCGGAGCCAGCCTGCGCGCCAGATGGGGAACCATTCTGGGGACACTTCCCGGTCCGAGACGGAAGTCGTTGCCCAGCGCATCGCTTTCCCCGGTCAATCGCGTCATCAACCGCGCGTATGCGGACCGAGCGGCGTGGCCATTGTTTCGGGGAGACCTCGCGGCGGGACTCTGCGGGATGACCGTGAGCGCCGCCGCCTCGCGAAGCGTGAGCTCCGAGGAAGGTTTCCCGCACCAGATTTTCGCCGCAGCTTCGATCCCCTCCACGTTGCCGCCATAGGGCGCAAGAGTGAAGTACGCCTCAAGAATCTCACGCTTTCCGTAGTGCCGCTCGATTTGAATCGCGCGGAACATCTGCTCCACCTTGCCGGAAGCCGATCGGGTTTTGATATCCCACCGGAGCCTCGCATACTGCATGGTCAGCGTTGAACCGCCGCCAAGGCGCTGACCGCTAATTGTACCCCACGCAGCTCGAACGACTGCTTTGAAATCCACACCGATGTGGGAATAGAACGCGCGATCCTCCATCTCGAGTGTCGAGCGGATTATTGAATCCCCGATCGCGTCAAATCGCGCAGGGATTCGGAATTTCCCATCTGGCGTAATCGCCAGATGAAGCAAACGTCCGTCCCGATCGAACACCTGCGCCGAGAATGCCGTTCCCGGCGGATACAGTTCCGGCTTCGGCAGGAGCATCCATGCAATCCAGGCCGCGATGCACAGATTCAGCAGCGCAAGCCCCGTCCGCAGGCACAAAGTGCGCAGTCGTGGAAATCGGGACATCATTCGCGCGATTGCACGGTGACCGTGGCAGTAATCCCCGCTCCGTGAATAGCGCGGTCATACATGTTTTCGGCAAATGCCGGCGGCACGCCGAAGGTGCCCGCGCACGTGGGTCGGATCGGATACTCGAAAGTTCGCGACTCACCGGGCGCGAGCGACGTGAAGAACGTCGCTCGATCTTCACGGACGTCTACGTACTCCGCACCGGCAATTGCCCGCAAGCCGGGCTTAAGTCCGTCCGGCGCAATATCGAATCCCGAAGGAAACAGATCAATCACGGCGAGATGGCTCTGTGGCTTCGCTGAAACATTGCGTACCCGAACCCGCATCCGCAGCGTGTCACCGACTTTGATCACACCCGGCTTTGCGCCGGCGGCGTCCACAAGTTCACGGACGACTTCGAGGCCTTTCGTTTCCGCTACCAGTGGCGGAGATTGATCGTAGCCGGCTTCCACGACTTGGAACCATGCACCCAGATCCGGCGCACCATCGGGCCGGCGCAGCGAGAATCGCAGCGATCCTGCCGATTGCGGAAACGGACCTCCAACAACTCCCGAGCCTTCCGCGGCGACGACCGCATTTGTCGCGAGTTCGTTGATGGCGACTTTGATTCCTGCATCGGATGCCAAACCCGCATAGGCACGAAGCGCGAGCACGGACCACGCAGCGTCCAGCGTGTGGAACCGCCCCTCTTGAATCGGCTCGGTGATAATTCGCGAATCGTCATACCCGAAAGTCCCCGCGACCTCCGGAAAGTGACGGCAAATCGCAGTGAATGACTGCGCGTTTCGAGTAAGCGCCGACTGATAGAAATGGGAATCATCGTCAGTCCGGACGGAAGCCCGAACAGCCTTCCAGTGGGCGGCAATCAACTTCTTCGCTTCGTCATCCTTCTTCAGCAGGCGGAATGTCGCAGCGAGCCATGCGGCGGAGTTGTCTGACTGCCACGAATCCTTGGCGAGACGCTCGAGCGAATCGCGCAGATTGAGGGCGTAGTTCGTAGTCACGACACCATGACGCGTCAGCAGATAGATTGCGGCGGCCTGCACATCGGCGTCGTGACGCGAATCGATCTTCGCGACTCCAGCCATGACCTTCAGTCGGCTCAACGTTCCGTCCATTACCGATGCGGGTATGTCAAATCCGGCGGCCTTCGCTTCCGTAAGGAAATGCGCGACGTAAACGGTGACATAGTCAAAACCGGGTGCGACTTCGCCCGAGGTCCAATATCCGAATCCACCGTCCGGTCCCTGCCTGCGTGCGAGCTGACCGATCGCATGCGCCACCGCAGCCCGGGCTTTCTCGCGATCCTGCGCTGCCAGCCACGGAAACGCCCTGCTGGTAATCTGCTCGGAGCAACCGTGCGGGTACTGATCGAGATACGACTCGAGTCCGCGATTCAAGCCAAGCGGGGTCGCACTCGCGGTCGCCTCCCGTTTTGAGAACTCCGCCAGCATCGCACGTCCGACTGGAACTTCATGTGAGTCACGACGGAACCATCCGCTTTGGATTCTCGTCGTGTATTGCGTGACCGGCCGCACGCTTAGCGTGGAGCGCACTTCAACGCGCTGCGTTCCGGCGCTCGCGGTAAATTTGATCTCCGCATTTCCGAGTACGGTCTTCGCACGGACACGGAAGCGAACCGTGGATTCGGTGTTCGGTGCGATCGCTACCTCGTGTTTTGGAGCGTCGAGGATCTCAATACCGCCCTGCGTCTCCGCGGCCACGACCACATTGCCCGCGACCTCCGCGCCTTCGGTTTGATTCGCAACGGTCAATGACGCAACAAACTCATCGCCGGGCGCGGCGAACAGTGGCGCATTCGGAGTGAGCACGAACGGGCCGTTGACGACGGTCTGCTGTTGCGCCGTGCCCACCGAATCGATCGCGACGGCAGCCGCCATGATGTTCAGCCGCCCCGCGAAGTAATCCGGCACGGCATAGGTGAGCTCGCGGCGCTCCGGGCCCGATTCCACGATACCACTCCAGAACACAACGGGAGCAGCCTTCCGGCGTTTGAACGGATTGAGTCCCATGTTCAGTTCCACAGAGTCGCCATCGCCGCCAAAGGCTTTGCTTTGCTTCAGCATGGAGTATTCGGGGAGGAGTAGATCCATGAGCTGCCACGTACTAACTTCGAGCGACCGCTGGCGGAAGAACAACGCGAGCGGTTCGGGAGCGTGGTAGTTTGTTACGCGATGGATTCCCTCATCCACAGCCCACACGACGACGCGTGATGGCTTTGCGCTGCGATATCCGATGCGCAGAACTTCACCCGGTTGGATGCGCTGCGGGACATCAAGGGTAACTTCCAGCTTCCGCTTTTCCGGCGAAACCCGGAAGGGAGCGACTCCCACGCTCAGCGGGTTTGTGAAAATCTCCGGCGAGTCGAGTCCGCGCACCCAGGCGACATTCACGTAAGCGGAGCCTTCGAGTGCTTCCGGAAGCTTCAGTTGCTGCAGCGAAGATGCACTGTCTGCCTTGAACCATTTCCACCCGAGTACCTTCTCACGCTCGATCGTGATAAGCCCGCCGCCTTGATACGGCGCACGAAGCGAGACTGCGAGCTCTTCGCCGGGGCGCAGTTCCTTTGCAGGCATCGATACTTCGAGTTCGCTGTCGCGTTCGAGATTCCGATTTCCCTCGCCCGGTCCCACCACGACGAAGTTCAGCACGCAAAGCGGCGTTCCCGCTGCATCGCGCCATTCGTAGCGAAAACGTCCGGCGGTTGCGGTCGGAAGCGCGAGCTCGCTTTCGCCTTGCGGGAGGTCTGCGGCGACTGTCTCAAGTTCTTTGTCCTTCTGACGCGAGACATAGGCGAGTGTTCCGTTGTCCTGCTTCGTCAGAACGGACACATGCCGCGATTCAATGAGCACTCGCTTCAGTCCGGTAAGCGCCACGGGTTGAAGCGCGGAATTTATCGCCACCAGCCGCACTTTCACCGGCACATCGCGGCCGATGAAATCGAGCTCGCCGTCGGTCTTCACGCCCATCAGTTCCTTTCGCGAGGAAACGAGCAACGGAAGACTCGCTCGCACGCCGCGACCGCCATCGGGCTCGAACGCTTCGAGCTCCACATTCACGCGCAGCAACGGTGCGTCGTAGTTTGCGAGCGGAAGTGGAAACTTCGCGGCTCCTGCGGCGTCGGACTTTTGCTCCGTGAGTTCCATCGTCTTTGTTTCGAAGAATTTTTCCCGCGGAAGATGGAACCGCCACTTCGGCCATTGATCAAAGTACGGCACTGCGGAGTCGATTCGCATAGCCGCGGTCACGCGCCGCTCTGCTGCGGCGATTCCGAACAGCGTCTGCACTTCCACTTTCGCAGCCAGCGCGTCGGGCGACATCCATCCGGCCTGCGTTGCGGGCTCAATGTGCGCGAGCATCTTCATCCGGTCGGGCTGGAAGTCCTCGACACGGAACGCCACGTGTCCGAGGAATGTCGTCTCCTCATCCTCGCCGTCCTCTTCGCGATGTTTCTTTTTCTTTGGCGGCGCTGCACGGTGCAGTTCCGCCCGCCAAACGCCCGTTGGCGCTGTTTCCGCGGTGGGTGCTTCGAAATCGATGAACCCATGCGCATTCAGCCTGGCCGCAAACGTCCCTGCTTTTTCCTCCTTCGCATTTCGCACGCGCAGTTCCACGGGAATGCCGTCCATCGAGCCTGCCCAATTGCGCTGCCGCACGATTGCAGCGACCCGCACGGCATCGCCCGGACGATACACGCCGCGTTCGGTGAAAAGAAACGCGTCCAGCGCAGTGGCCTCGCTTTCCTTCACGCCCTCGATGTCGAAACGCGAGAGCTCCAGCTCCCGATCACTGCGGTTCCACGGGATAAATGCGAGGTCTGTGCCGCGTCGGGCGACGATTGCCACCGGTGTGCGCTCGCGTTTCAGACCATCGAGCGCGGGCAGCGCTGCATGGCCCTCCGCATCCGTCGTGGATTCGGCGAGCGACTCTCCGTTCTTAGCCAGCGCGGTAATACGCACGCCGTTTACCGGGTCCCGATCCTTGAATGACTGCACAAACACATCGCGTGTTCCGTCTGCATTGCGCTTCACGAGAAGACCGAGGTCCGTCACGAGCAGAAAGCGCCGGTCTGCCGCGCCATTGTCCTCCTCGTCGTCAAAATCGACGTCCTCTCCGCTTCCATTCACCACGATCCAGTCCGGGTCGGGATCATCGGCGTCCACCTCGCCGTCCTCCGGCGTGTGTTTGCGGACGCCTTCGATCTCCATGAAATACAAACCGCGCGAAGGCTCCGGGTCGCTCGCGTCTGCGGTGGCCAGCATCGCTGCAAAATCGAACGCCGAGTAGCTCGCCTCGAAATCATTCCGCTTTGCAATCGGCAGTGTGCGCCGATGCACGCGCGACACGTTCTCCTGGCCGAACCTTCCGCGAAACTCAGGCGCCTGAAACTGTCCTCCAGTCTGGCTCACGAGATGATTGATCTGCCCTGCCGGAACACGACCGAGCGTGTAGCGCAAATGATCATACCCTCGCGATTTCACACTCAACTTCCGCTCGCCATTCAGCGCCAGCACGCCGCCTTCACCCACGATTCCCGCTTCCTTCGGAAACGCCGGCACATTCACAACGGCCTCGTAATCCATCCCAAGCTCGAACCCGCCCAGCGACTCCACACCTTTCGGCACCTTCGCGAGCAGCGCCGTCGCAGGCATCGGCGGAACGCGGAAAGCAAACGTCTTTGCGTGCTTCGGCGCGTCGTCCTCCTCCACATGCTCCAGCTTCAGCGCCTTTGCACTCGCGCGCACCTCGTCATTCACGGCGGACACCGTCCAAGCGTCGTCGCGTTCCGGCAAAACAACACACTGAAGCGCCTTCGCGATCACCGCCGGGCTCGCGGGCGAAGTCGTCTCCACAAAAAGCACCTGCCGCGGCTCCCCATCTTCGTTCTTCACCAATTGCGCATGCACCTTTGCGATTCGAAAACCGCTCGTCCGCGTCGGCACCTTGATCTTCGTCGTCTGTGCGAACTCCGTCGCCACGCCACCGGCGACTGCTTTCGTCCCCGGCTTCAGCTCCACGTTCACAAAATCCTCCTCTGCCGGCACTGCGATGCGCGGTGAGCGCACATGAAAAACCAGCGGCGACTCCGAGTCCGCCAGCACCTCCACTGCACCGCCGTCTTTGAAAATCCCACCGCCGCCTGTCGCCGTCACAGCCACCTGCGCGCGCACCATCTCGATCGATACCGGCTGATTAAAAGCCACCGACGCCACCGCATGATGCCGCATCGGATCATCCGCCGCCGTGTCGAACTTCTCACCGAACCACCGCGCCGTCACACGCTCCGTCGTGAACTCCACACGCCTCGTCGTCAGCCGCGTCAAAACCGCAATCCGCTCCAGCGCGAGATCCACGCGGAAAGCAGTCCCCGCCGGCCACGGAACAACGGGCGTAAACCGCGCACGCTTCCCATCCACCCACACCCAGCTCCCCGCCATCGGCGGATCAAAAACACCCGGCCCCGCAACATCCGCCTTCCCCACCGCATCGAGCGGCGCAGCGTCCCCCGAAAACTCCACCACCACCGGAGTCGCCACCGGCATCCTCGTCTTTTTGTCCACCTCCAGCTTCGGAGCCACCACCTTTGCAGAAACACTCCGCACCACCGAAAGCTCACGCACCCGCGGCTTGTGCGCCTCGAACCACAACCAATACTTCCAACCCCCAAACGCACCCGCAGCCACCACCGCCATCACCGCGGCAAACGTCCGCGGCCTCTGCGCCACACAACGGCGCACACCGCCGACCATTGACGCCAGCCAGCGCGGCGGCGTCCATTTACCGAGGACAGCACACGGGATTGCGACGAGCAGAGCGAAGAATTTGCGAATGTTCATGCTCCCCAAACGGACGCACTTTCACATTCTTTCAAAAAATCTTCGAAAAATTGAATTCGTCCAATTCGAGTTCGGGGAAGCCGACCGCGTTAAGGCGTTGATTCGGAGGCGAAAACAACCAGCGGCCTAGTGTGTTGCCTTTCGAAGTTCCGCCATCGCTTCGGCGAGGCCTTTCCCGACTCCGCCGAGAATCTTCGCCGAACCGAGGTAGTGAAATTCAAGATTGGAAATCCCTTTCTCCAGCAACGTTCGCTCGCGCTCGGTCAAACCTTCCGCACGCATTTTCTCAAGCGCTGCCTTTTCATCGGCCGGTGTCATCTTTCCTTCGCTGGCCAGCTTCTTTGCCTTCTGCCGGATTTCGTTGTCCTTGGCTTTTGCCGCTGTCAGTTCCCTGTCCCAGAATTTTTCAGTACGCACGGCGGCGACATTCCCTTTGAACTCCGGCAGCAACGCGGGCGCGGCCATGGCATCGCGGATATTCTGATGGGTGCTCTTGTAGCGCTGCTGGTCGGGGCCGTAATCCGCAGTCGGGCCGCCGACGCCGATCACGCCAATGACAAACGGCATCTTCGGCGCGTTCAAATCCTTGCGCACATCACGGATGAAATGCGCCATCACCGTGCTGTAGGAATCGTAGCCCCCGGCCTTGTCTCGATTCGGGTAGGTGCCCTGGTCCACCATATCATTCCAACCCTGAAACCACGCGAAGCCCGCCAACTCATAGCCTGCTGCCGGGTCGTATCCGGGCACCACGCGCTTCGGGTCGGCGAGAACCTTTTTCACGTGCTCGATCATGAGACGGTAATACACACCCGTCGCCTTCGCCTTCTCGGCATTCATCGCGGCGACATCCTTCCCCTGCTTCGCAAACCCAGCGAGCTGCGTCTCATTGAATACGTAAGGCCCGGCGCTCGGCGGACGAAAATCCGTGTTCAGGCTCTTGCCTCCCCACGAAGTTTTAATGAGCAGAATCGGCGCATCCGTCGTTTTCTCGGTGTAAATTCCAAATGTGAACTCCGGCCCGAGCTTCTCGGTCGTCGCGCCGAACCCGGCCGTGAGCTTTCCTGTCTGTTCCGTGGTGTCGTCCTTCGAGCAGCCGATCGACGAAATCCACACGCGCTCGCACACCTTCGGCTTTCCGTCCGCATCCGTCATCTCGGCGAGCATTGGCTTAGTCGCCGGGTCCATGCCGATTACTTCCATGGTGCTGATCTTTGCGTGGCCCTGCATGTTTGACTGCCCCGCCAGAATGTAGACTTGGAGTGGCTTCGCAGCGGAGGCGGCGACTGATGATGCAATAAGAAAAGTGAGGATTCTGTTCATAGGATGGAGTCTGACGATGGTGATGTGACAGGATATGATCCGGTTGTCGCGGATTTCGTAGCGACCGCTCCCGCGATTATTGAATGCGCTTTAATTCCGGACGGTCTGTGGACGCCTCGATTTTCGCGATGGTTTCGCGCACGGCGGCAGCTTTTTCGAGGCTGAGTTTCTTCGGGAAATCCGGCTCGCGCTGCTCAAAGTATTCGGCGGCTTCACGAAGCTGCGGAATGACCCGCTGCGCGTGTGCACCGTATTGCAAAAGAATGGGCAGTATCTCCTTGATGCGCTCCTGACTCGCCCACGGATTCTGCGAGCGGACGTAGTCGGCGGTGGCGCTGAGTCCCTCCTCGACGCCGTGCGAGGCGAGCAGCTTGAGGCCGCTGAGGCGCACGCCATCGGCAAACATCTCACCGCTCGGCGCAGGCTTCACGATGGCTTCGTAAATCGCGGGAAGCAGAGGTTTGATTTCGTCGTAGCTGAGTCGCTTGTAAATGCCGCTGACCTTGCTGCGCGCGTGACCGTCCTGGTTTTGCAGACCACGTGCGATTGCGATGCGGAGTTTGTCGCGGTCCACGCCTTCGAGTTTCTTCGCGTCGTTGAGCATCTTCTCAAAAACCGCGCCGCACAGATAGCGCTGCTCCATCGCGCGCGGGTCGTCCTTCTCCGGCGTGCGGGCGATACGGTCGAGGATGTCGGGCAGCGCGGGTAGCGCCTCCTTGCCGATTGCGGCGAGAGCGTCGGCGGCTTTGACGCGCAGCCAAAGGTCGGGGTGCTGGAGCGTCTTGCGAAGCTGTGGAATGGCGGGCGCGGCGGCTCCGCGGAGTTCCTCAAGCGCGTGGCAGGCGCCGATGCGGGCGTCGAGCGATGGCGAATCCAGAAGCGCGATGATCGCGGTCACGGGCGCGGGTTTGCGCGCGGAAAGTTCCATTGCAGCACGCTCGCGCACGATGGGCGACCAAGAACCGAGGCGCGCCAGCAGGTCCGGCTCGGGCAGTTTCTGGTAAAAGGATTTGCGGTCCTTGTTGTCCCAGCCGCGTCCGTCAGCGATCACACTCTGGGCATCGGCGGCGGTGAGCGGTGTCGCGACGCCGGGCTTTCTTCCGGTGAGGACGATCTTCTTCAATGGCAGCGCGTATCCGAGCAGGTAAGCGCCGGTGGCGTCCCAGCCTTTGTAGCTGTCGAAGCTCGGCTCCGGCGGGCCTTGGTGCGTGAACGATCCATCCCATCGCCGCGCGAGATCGTGATACCACGCGCCGAATTCCTGCATCCACGCACCCGTCGCGTGCGGGCCTGCCTGACCGATGGCAGGAAGCGACCACGTCATATTGAAGAAATTTCCCGTGTGCCCGCAGTCGCGCTCCGCGCCGTGCGAAGCAACGGCCATGCGCGTGAAATACTGCGCAGCCTTCGCTTCACCGAGTCTTTGAAACAACACGGCCGCCATCCCGCATTTGCCGTTGTCCTCGTGTGTTTCGGTCCACGCAGGATGGTCGCCGTAGGGCACCGCGCCTTTTCCGACGTAGAACCGCATGAGCTTCGCGCTCAACTCGATGGCTTTCGCGACCTCCGGATCCTTCACGCCAGCATCGCGCGCCATCACGAGTCCGATCGTGAGCGGAAGGCCGGGCGCGTTCATCATGCCGTAGCCGCCGAGCCGTCCGTCGGGTTTGGCAAAACCATGTCCCCACGAGCCGACCACGCTCTGCCCATTCGCAGCCTCCAGAGCGAGCCGACGCAAACCCGGCAGGACCGACTGATCTCCCGTCGCCGTGATATACTCGGACAGCAGGATCATCACGTAGCCGTAATACCAGGTCTGCATGGACTTGCCCGAGAACTCGGACGCCCACTGCGCCTCTCGTTTTACAAGCGGCAAATGCGCCAGGTCTCCGCTGGCAAGCAGCGCCAGGGCGTTCAGTGAACGCGGGATTGCATCCGTTTTTTTCGGGTAATCCTCGGTAACCATCCGCGCCGCGAGCGCCTGGATTCCCAGCTCTAAAATCCGCTTCGATTTGGGACAATCGAACGGCGCCGTGGCGCTGAACTTGCCCATCACCGGCAGCTTCACCACGACCTCTTCGGCTTTCCCCGCCCGCCAGCGAGTGAGCGCGAGCTTTCCGCCACCAGCCTCCGTTTCCGCCGCTGTGATCGCGCGACCCAGCTCCGTGCGCGGGTCGAACGAAAATGCCTTTCCGCCCGCGCCGAGCAAAACATCACCCACTGCCATCACACCATCCGCGGGCGAACCCGCATCCACTTTCGTAACAGCAATCTGCCGCGCATCCGTGGTCACGAGCTTGTCGCAAAACATCCATCCGCGCATTCCGGTCGGCCCGAGGTTCCAGTCCTTCTTCGCCTTTTCGGGAATGACATCGCCCTTGGTGAAATCGGGCATCGCAATCTTTTCTCCACCCGCAGCGAGTGATGAGGATGTTAGCGCTATAAGCGCGAGGAAGGTGAGTGTGGTTTTCATGGATTCATAAAATTTGCTCCTGCGGCTTTGCCGGTTTGGGAGAATACTGGAATGCGAATGCACCGGTAGTTTCGTAAAATTCATGGGCAGTTGGACGATTCTGAGTGGTGATGGATAGGTTCAACGCTACCTCCCCGACATCCCAAGCTGATCGAAAAGGAACGCGAAGACGTCGGCTTGCTGCGCGATTTTCTCGGTGAGGCCGGTGCCCATGCCGTGGCCGGAGGAGGCGCTGAGGCGGACGAGGATGGGATGTTCGGATGCAGTGGCAGCTTGCAGGCGGGCGGTCATGCGGCGGGAATGCGCGGGGTTCACGCGGCCATCGGTCTCTCCGGCGAGGAAGAAGACGGCGGGGTATTTCGCGCCGTCCTTCACGTTGTGATAAGGCGAGTAGGCGTGCAGCGCGCGGAACTGCTCGGGGTTTTTCACGGTGCCGAATTCGGTGACGTTGAACGCTCCATTCGGATCCAGCTCGACGCGGAGCATGTCGTAGAGGCCGACGTGCGCGACGACTGCGCGGGCGAGTCCGGGATTCTGGGTAAGGAACGCGCCCATGAGCAGGCCGCCGTTGCTCCCGCCTTCGACGGCGAGTTTTTCCGGCCGCGTGTAGCCGCGATCGATGAGGTGTTTCGCGCAAGCGGCGAAATCGTCGAAGACGTTTTGCTTCTTCGTGAGATTGCCCGCGAGGTGCCACTCCTCGCCGTATTCGCCGCCGCCGCGGATGTTCGCCACGACGTAGATGCCACCGCGGTCGAACCACAGACGGTTCTCGAAATCGAAGAACGGCCTCATGCAGTGCCCGTAGCCGCCGTAGGCGTAGAGCAGCGTGGGATTGGAGCCGTCGAGCTTCGTGCCTTTGCGGCGCAGGATGTTCACGGGCACCTTTGTCCCGTCCTTGCTCACGGCGAACTCGCGCACGGCCTCGATGTCCGAAAGGTCCACCGGCGACGTGTTGAAGAGCGCGGTCTTATTCATAGCACCGCTGACCGGGTCGTAGCTCATCCACGCAGCGGGCGCGACAAAGCTCGTTAAGCGGAATACGATTTGATCGCCGACCTCCAGCATCCCTCCGACACCCGACGCCTCGGGAAGCGGGAGGATGCGTGCGTCTTTTCCATCGAGCGAAAACTGCCGCACGCGCGACGGCCCGCCGAGCATGTCGGCGACGAAAAGAAACTCCGCCGTCGGCGTGATGTCCTCGATGACCGCCTCGCTCTCCGGCACCACCACGACCGCATCGGCGAGCGCGCCCGTCACCGGCATCCGCAGCACTTTTCCACGCGGCGCGTCCTTTACCGAACGCAGGAAAAGGGCACTGCCATCGTGACTGAACACGACTTCCTTGATGCCGTCTTCGTGCCGCGTGATTTGCCGCCAAGCCGCGCCGGCTTTGGTCTCGTGGACGTGATGCGAGAACTCTCCGCCATCGCCATTCGCCACCGCCGCGAGCAGCCAGCGACCGTCTTCAGAAGTCTCCAGTTCGATTTCCGCGATGCGCGGGAAATCACGCCCCGTGCTGTATTCATCCGCCTCAACAGGCGTGCCGAGTTTATGGAAATAGATTTGCTGGAAGAAGTTCAGGTCCGCCTCCGGCTTCTCTCCCTTGTGCGGATAGCGCGTGTAAAAAATGCCGCTGCTGTCCGGCAACCATGCCGCGCTGCCTCCGCCAGTCGGATACTGCACGCGGGCGATGCGGTCGGGCAGATGCTCGCCGGTTTCCGTGCGGAAAAAATGGAGCGTTCCGTCCTCGCTGCCGTCCTCCGAGAGACAGACGGCGATGAGTTTTCCATCCGGCGACGGGACAAACCAATCCATCGCCACCTGCCCTTTCGGCTCCAGTTCGTTCGGGTCGAGCACCAAGCGCTCCGAGGCCAAATCATCCACCGACGTCAGCGCGACGAGCAACCGCTGCTGCTTCGGCGGCTGAAACTTCAGCGCGAAAACCCGGCCCGGCCTTGCCACCAGCCCGCCATGCGAAGGCGTGTCCTTTGCATACAACGCCGTGAGTTGCTTCTCGATGCCGGCCCGCTCCGCGCGCCCATCCAGCCACGCCCGCGAGTGCTTGTTCTGCGCATCGGTCCAAGCCTTCACCGCAGGCGACCCCGTCTCCTCCAGCCAGCGGTAATCATCCACGACCTTCACGCCGTGGTACTCATCGGTGACGGGTTTCTTTTCAGTCGGCGGAACAGCGGCGGCGATGGACATGATCAAGGTGAATGATGCGAGGATGATGGGCTTCATGGTTTCGTGGAGCCGCGGCTCCGTCCGCTGCTTTTGGATGCTTCGAGCAGGGCTTTGAGTTCCTTCGCGATCTCGGGTTGTTCGGCTTGGACGTTCTTCGTTTCGCCGGGATCGGAGTCGAGATTGTAGAGTTGCACGGATGCGTCGGGGGCGGTGCCCGCAAGGATGAACGGTTTGAGGCCCGGATTGCTCTCGTACCGGTTTCCACCGGAGCCGGGGTGGTCGAGGTATTTCCATGGACCGCGGCGGATGGCTAGGGTGCTCGCGCCGCGGAAGGCTTGTGTGAGCAGGTACGGGCGGATGGGCGCGGTCGCCTCGCCCAGCAGCGCGGGGAGCATGTTGAAGCTGTCTTCGGCGGCGTTTTCGGGAAGCCTGGTGCCGGTGATGGCGGCAGCAGTGGCCATCACGTCGGAGAGGCTGGTGAGTTGCGCACTCGTCGAGCCGGGTTTCACTTTTCCGGGCCAGCGGACGAGGAACGGCACGCGATGGCCGCCCTCCCAATTGTCCCGTTTCATGCCGCGCCACGGGCGTGCGGGGTCATGGCCATGGTCGGCGCGCATGTGGATGACGCTGGTCGTTTCCGGACCGTTGTCGCTGGTGAAAATGATGAGCGTGTTGTCGGCGACGCCGAGTTTCTCCAACGTGGCAAGCAATTCGCCGACGACCCAGTCGAGCTGATGGATGAAGTCGCCGTGCGGCCCGGCTTTGCTCGCGCCTTTGAACTGCGGCGCTGCAAACGACGGCAGGTGCACGGCCTGCGCCGAGTGGAAGAGGAAGAACGGCTTGCCCGGCGAATTGCGGACGTGCTGTTCGAGAAACTCGCGGCTCTTCTTTAGAAAGACGAGGTCCACTTCCTCCATCGGAAAATCCGGCGCGATGAGACCTGCGCGGCAGTCGTCGGCGTACGCGTGTTTGGGCAGATTCGTTTTGTCGATGAGCCGCGTCGGCGGCACGGGCACGCGGTCGTTTTCGATGAATGCGTAGAGATAGTCCGTCGTCGGGCAGCACGCCGTGCCGAAGAACTTGTCGAAGCCGCAATCCACCGGTCCGCCCTCGACGCGGCGGGAAAAATCCACGCGCTTCACGGCTTCGACGCCGCTGCCGCGCACCGGCTGTCCGTCTTTTTCGAAAAACGTGAGCCCGATGTGCCATTTGCCGACGCATGCGGTCGCGTAGCCATTCGTGCGGAGCATCGCGGGCAGCGTGAGACGGCCCGGTGCGATGAGCGACGGCCCGCCGGTGGCCTCGAACACCCGTCCGCCGTTCGGCACACGAAACGCCATCTGCCCGGTCATCAGCGTGTATCTCGTCGGCGTGCAAACGGTCGCCGGGCTGTGCGCATCGGTGAACCGCATCCCTTCCCGCGCGAGCCGGTCGATGTTCGGCGTCGGGACTTTCGATTGGTCGTTGTAGCACCTCACGTCGCCGTATCCCAGATCGTCCGCGAGGATGAGCAGGATGTTCGGTCGCGTCGCTGCGGAATCGTCCGCAAAAGACGGAAACGCGAGCAGGCACGCGATAGCTACGACGAATCGGGAAAGCATCGGAGGTCAGCGAGACTTTTGCTCCTTCATCATTGCGAGCGTTGCCTCGGCGAAGGCCTTGCCCATCAGCGCGAAGGTCTTTGCGCAGCCGAGATAATGGTAGCCGGCGTTCGACGCGCCGCGTTTCCACAACTCGACCTCGGCGGGCGAAATCAGCTCGGACTCAAACTTCTTCAAATACTCCTTCTTCTCTTCCTCCGTCATCTTCCCGTCTGCGTTCGGGTGGTCCTTGTGCTTGCTGTTTAAAAAGTAGCTCATCTGACGCACCTTCTCGCGCTTCTTGTCGATCGCGTCCAACTCCTCGGCCCAGAATGGCGCGGTCTCCACAGCGGTGACGTTGCCTTTGAACTCCGGCAGCAGCGAGGGAGCGGCCATGGCCTTGCGGAAAGCGACCGTGTTGCCTTCCGCCTTCAATCCGCCGACGCCGAGCACGCCGATGACGAACGGCATCTTCGGTGCACCCAAGTCCCTCCGCACATCGCGGATGAAATCGGCCATCCACACGCCGTACTTGCTGTAATCCCTCGTCTTGCCGTCCGCACCCTGCGGGTAGGTGTTGCCATCCACGAGATCGTTAAAGCCCTGGAGCCAGACAAATCCGGCAATCTCGTATCCCGCCGCCGGATCGTAGGCCGGGCAGACGCGCTTTGGATCGGCGAGCACCTTCTTCACATGCTCGATCATGTAGCGGTAAAAACGGCCCGTTTCCTTTTCCTTCTCCGCTTTCACTGCGGCGATATCCTTGCCCTGCTTCTGCATCTGCGCGAGCTGCGCTTCGCTGAATTCGTAGGGCCCCGCGCTCGGCGGGCGGAACTCGGTGTTCAGACTCCTGCCGCCCCACGCAGTCTTGATCAGCAGCACCGGCTCGGTGAACGCCGCATCCATCATCAGCCCGAATGTGAACTCCGGCCCGACTTTTCCGCCATCCTTCGTCGGCTGGTCGCCCCGCGCGCCGAAGCCGGCAGTGAGATTGCCGGTTCCCTCGCCGTTCGCGCTGCCGTCGTATCTGCCCGTGAGGTAGGAAATCCACGCACCTTCGGCAACCGCCGGTTTGCCATCCGCCCCGCGCATCATTTTCAAAAGCGGCGCGGTCGCGGGATCATCGCCGATGTAATCGAACGTCTCGATCTTTGCGTGTCCTTCCATGTTCGACTGGCCGGCGAGAATGAAGACTTTGAGCTTCTTTTCCGCCGCGGAAGCCGGGCTGCAAAGCGACGCCATGAAGGCGATGAGAGTAATGATGAGTTTCATGTGGATGTGCGTTTCAGAGTTGTTCGATGATGAATGCCGGGCGGGACAGGACCGCGTTTGCCTTTGCGCCGTAGTAATCGGAGCGCCAGAAGTTCTTCAAATCGTCCGCAGTGATGAGCTGAAGACCTGGCGTTGCGACGGCGGGATTGCAGAGGATGTAGAGATTTTCCTCCGCAATGTAGCCGCACACGCTGAGCGTGTGGCCCGCGAAGCCGCCGGGGTATTGGGGGCCGACGTATTTGAAATCAACGACGACGGGACGCCCGGCATCGAGTTCGCGCTTCAGCATCGCGGTGGCTTCGGCGAATCCCGCGTCGTCCGGCGTGTAGGTGACGAGTTTCCAGCGCTGTCCGATTTTTGCGGAGGCATCGAGCAGATGCCACCAGTCGGTGCCGGTACCGAGGGGCGACGGGCAGAGTTTTTTAAAATCCCATCCGCCAAGCGTCGCGCCCTGGAATCGGGCGAACGTGGCGCACGCAGTCGAGCCGCAGTTGTTGTAGCCTTGATGAATGTGCGGCATCTGCACGAACGCGAACTTGCCCGGCTCGCTTTTGCGGCGGCGGTAGTCGGCGAGCTTCAAAAGATCCGCGCCCTGCTGCGCGGAGGCGTTGCCGGACGGCTGTGCGGGATGTCCCGTCGCGCCGGTCGTGTGGAGCTTCGAGGCCTTCGTCCAGTTCGCTTTCGCGGCGTCGAGTTCGCCGGCTTGAAATTGAATTTCGCCGAGCACGATGAGGCCCGACGGGTCGTTCAGTTCCGCTGCGCGTTCAGCGAGCTTGCGCGCCAGTGCGGCGTCGGCCGGAACGCCTTCGCCGGAGAGATAGGCCATCGCCGCAGTCGAGGCCGCGCGACCGTGTCCGCGCTCCGCGGCTTTTTTCCACCACTCCAGCGCCTTCGGGATATCCTGCTCCGTGCCCTGCGCGCCGAAGTAGCATTGTCCGAGATTGAATGCCGCCTGCGCCGATTCATCCGCCGCAGCTTTGAAATAGCCGAACGCGATGCCCGGATTGCGCTTCACCACCGCGCCGCGCAGGTAGGCGAAGCCGACGAAATCCATCGCGTCCGCATTGCCGCTGTCGGCCGCGCGATGCGCCCACTTCATGGCCTCCGCATCATCCTTGGTCACGCCCTTGCCGTCGCGGTAGCGCAGCGCGACATCGACCTGTGCGCGGGCATCGCCCTTCGCCGCCTTCGCGAGCAAATCGTTCATCAGCGTCGTATCGTCGGCGTGCACGAGCGGAAGCGTCATGAGGAGTGCAGGAATGAGTTGTCTGGTGATATTCATAGAATCGCAGGCGCTCTACTTCGCGGCCTTCGCCAATCCGTAAACCCGCTCGGCGTTGCCACGGTAGATTTTCTGTCGCACCTCGGCGGGAAGATCGAGTTCCTCGAGGAAGGTGTAGTGCTTGTTCATCTGCCGCTTTTCATCGGCAAACGACCACCAGCCTTCATCGGTGGCCCACAGGATTTTGTCCTGATTGCGGATGAGAAACTCGCGGGCGTATTTGCGGTCGCGATCCAGCACGCTGATGACGACGTGCCCCGACATGTCGGCATAAAGATTCGGGTGTTCCTGAAGCTGCCGGTCGCAAGCGCCACTGCCCAACTGCCGCCACCAGTACGCGTGGGCGATGAGTTTGCAGTTGGGGAACATTTTCAGCACGCGATCCACGCGCGCCATGCCGGGCTCGACCATGTTCTTGTTCTGGTCGATGTGAAACATCACGGGCAGGCCGACCTTTTCGCACGCTTCGTAAAGCAGCAGGTTTTTCGGATCATCGAACATCAGCCCGACGCCGTAGTGCTCGCCGAATGCGATCGCTCCGTCGGCCATCTCGCGTTTGAGGATCGTCACGGCTGCATCCACGGTCTCGACTTCTCCCGCATCGATGATCGTCATGCGATCGATGCGCCCTTTGTAAGGCCGGAAGTTCTCGAGCATCGTCGCGCGCTCCTCCTCGGTCTTCGGGCGCGAGCCTTTGTGATTGAGCGGGCTCACGATGCAGCGCTCGACGTTCCGCTGCTCCATCCACGTCGCCACGGCGCGCAGGCCGAGCGGCGTGACGGACATCGCATGCACATGCGGGTCGATGAATTTGATGTCCGCCGGCGGCTTCGTCGCTGCGGGGATCTCCGCCGCTGAGGGCTCCGGCTGCTGCGCGTGAAAGCGCGACGCCGCAAGCCCCAGCACACACACCGCGATGGCGAGACTTCCGCGGCTCATTTCGTCTTCAGCAATTCCAGCATCCCCCTGCCCATCGCCTCGCCAATCTGCATGTACGTGCCGGCGTTTTGATGGTAGTGAAAGCCCTGGTTCTTCGGCGACTTCGCCACGTCGGGCCAGAAATCGCGCGTGTCCACGGTCTTCACGTTGCCTTTGAATTCCGGGTATTTTCCCTTCGCGCCGTCCACCGCGAGCTGGGCCTCGGCGATTTGCAGGCCGGTGCCTTCGCGCCCTTCGTTGCCGCAACCCACGGCCACCACGAACGGCGCATTGGGCGCGTTGAATTCCTTCCGCAGCGTCTTGATCAAATGCACAAGGTTGTGCTCGTACCGCGCTGCATGCACCGGGCTGCCCGTGTCCTTGTGGCCCTGAAACCACACGAACCCCGCGATTTCATAACTGCGCCCTTTCCAGTGCGGGAACGACGCGTCGAAATTCTTCAGCGTCTCTTTCGCTGCGTTAAAGCAGTCGTCGTACTGCTTGCCCGCGTACCACGTGCCCTCCTTCGGCTGCTCGCCTTTTTTCCACGATGGCTGCGGGTCCTTGTAGCCCGCATAGACCATGTCGCCCTCCTCGTAGCGCGCGCTTCCCGGCGGCAGGAAATCCCACGAAAGCGAACGGTTGCCCTGCGAGGCTTTGAGAATCAGCACCGGCTCCTCGTGGAAGTCGCCCACCATGTGACCGAACCCCAGCTCCGGCCCGATCTGGCTTTCCCCCGCGCCGCAGCCGATGCCCAGCCACTTGTTCGCCGTGGCGGTCACCACGCCTTTGTACCACACATCGTCGCGCGTTTTCCATTTGCCGTCCTTGTCCATCAGGTAGGGAAATTTCCCCTCCTCGCGCACCAGCGTGTGCAGCGTGCCGGGCACATCCATGCGCGTGTACCAGCCGAGACCACTGCCGTTTTCCTGAAGGTACGTGATTTTAAAAGGCACCTTCTCGCCCGCTTTCACGGTGATGGACTTTTTCGCCGCATCCCCGCCCGGCTCCTTGCGGTGCACCTCCACGCCGTTCACCACCATCACGCAGTGCTCCGACGCTCCGTAGCCGGGATTGAACTGATACACGCCCGCATTCTTCGGCTGAAAAAAACCGCGCACGACCTGCGTGCCGCCCTTGAGATACTCCGTCGGTTTCACGCCGCCAAAGCTCTCCAGCGCCAGCGTCCTCGCGGGCTTCAGCGCATCGTAATCGGCCTTCGCATCAAAGACGCCTTCATACACCGAGAGCACGGGGCTCAAAAACTCATCACCCCACCGCGTCGAGCCCGACGTGACCTGCCCGATGCCCACCATGTTCGACTGCCCGGACAGGATATAAACCTTCACCGGCCTGCCATCCGGCTTCGGCGTTTGCGCCGGAACTTCCGCGGAAATCGAGTGCGCGCACAGCCCGGTGAAGAGCACGGCGGCGAGTGTTTTGAAAGGAATGAACATGAGTGAAACGCAGCGCTTGAAACGCAGTCCCAGCCACCATGTTTCAGCGATGGAAGTAAACAAGAAACCCCTGCCCATCCTGCCCCGAAAGGGGGAAAGCTCAGCGGGAGGCCACAGAATAGCCACGGCCCTGCGAATCCGCCGACGGCTGGCCTCGTTTTTTCCAAGGCGAGCCTTGTATTTTGCTAGGCGAGCCTCGTGTTTTTCAACGCGGGCATCGGTTTTCGCGAGGCGCACATAGCGATTTTCAAGGCACGCCTCGGTTTTTCCAAGGCGAGCCGCGTATTTTCCTATGCGCGCATCGCTTTTTCCTAGGCGCGCCCAGCATTCTACTAGGCGCGGCTCTTGGTCACGGCGCTCGCGTCCGGGAACTTACGCCGCAGCAGTCCCAGAATGCGGCAAGGGCCTCATTGCGCCAACCACGCCCGATTCGCCTCCGGTATCCCGTTCGCAAAAGTAGGCGCTGAGCAGTGCTACCGCTGATAACCGAAGGCGCCGGAAAACTCAGATGCCAGTGACTGGTCCACCTTTCGCCGACGGCTGCGTGATTCTTACCGACGACAACGGCGACGATCATGAATCCACGTTCGAGACCTTCAATTTCCGCGACGAATGCCTCACGCTCGCCCGTCACAAATCGAAGCGGAGCGAAATTGTCGCAGCGGCATAATCGATATGCAGTGACGCCCTGGGACGCATCAATGAGTCTGTCGAATTTTAACCTCGCCGACTGAACCCCAGCCACCCCAATGACGTAACCATGAACAGCGAAAGCAAAAGCGCACCGGTGCACCAGTTCCACGCGATTTGTGAAGCGGAGGATTACAAGTGTGCGCGGGACGGTATTGGTCCGGTTGCGGATTTCGAATGGTTTGCCATCGATGAGCCAGGCCACGCGGGAGTTTTTGCTGACGGTGGTACCACATGGATTCCCGACCGATTCTTCCTCGGCTACGACCGCTACGTTTCGCTCCGCGAGGCGCTGGGCAGCCTCCCGGTGATTGCTACCCCGGTGTTTGAGCCGCGTGCCGAAATGCGCGATCCGCAAGGGATCATAGCCGCGTGGGCTTCCAAAGGTTTCTTCTGTTACGACTGGCCGGTTGAAGAATCACCAAACGCGAATCCGAATCGGCCATATCGCCTTGTCTGCCGGCCCAGCCTGCCGCTCGCGTTGCGCGCTCTCGGAGGACAATGCCGTGAATATCTTGAACTGATGCGATTGCACACGGTCATATTTGAACGCGATTCGCACGTGCTCATCACGAGAAATACTTAACCGGGCACTCTTCCGGACGGCGCTGATCGCGCCGGGACCCGCTTCCGCGACAGCGGCGTCACATCTTCACCATCCCCAGCATCGCGTCCGCAAACGCGCGGCCCAGTTTTGCGAGGCCGGCGGCTGTGTAGTGGACGGTGTCGGGTTTGAGCGGGAAGCCGTCGGTGGAGACCATTTTTACTCCGGGAATCGCATCGGCGTGGCCGGAGGCTTCGTCGGCGTTGCGCTGGCTTTCGCGGATTTCCCGCCGGTGCGTGAAGCGGTCCATCGCGGGTTCGTGGGGCAGCACCTGGCCGAAGACAAAGGGCAGCGCGGGCACGCCGAGATCCTGCTCCAGCCGGCGTTTCAGACGCTTCAGGCTCGCGGCGTATTCCGTCGCGGAGGCGGCGTGCTTCGCGTCGGCCTCGCCCTGCATCCGCAGAAATCCGCGCACGGTGAGCCGCATCGCCGCGCCCTCGATGTCGCGCACTTCCAGCGCGAGCGCCTCGCCCAGCCGCAGCCCGCACCCGTACAGCAGCCGCAGAAAAACACGGAACCGCTCCACTTTCACCGCCGCAAAAAGCGCCGCCAGTTCCGCGCGCGAAAGCACCACCGGAAGCGGCATCGCCCCGCGCGTGCGGATGGTCGAAAACACCGCCCACTGCACTTTGACGACCGCCGTAAAAAACAACTCAATGGCCGCCCGCGCCTGACGAATGCTGGACGGACGCAGCCCCTTGTCCCGGATGAGGAACACAAAATAATCCGCAATCTGCGCCTCGGTGAGCGTCGCCGGGTCCACCCCGCCAAAATGGTCCGCCAACAAATGAACGCGCCTTCCGTACTCCTGCTTGGTGCGCGCGCGCAGATGCCGCAGCACGAGCAGGTCAGCGAAGGATTTTAACGACGGAAATGAATCTTGATGAGTTTCATAGCCTCGCTAAAGAAGCAGCCCACACGCTCACGCCATGAGCACTTCACCATCCACTCTAAACCACACGCCCACAGGCATTAACTCGCGTAGCGATTGGTTCAAAAGAGCGGTGCGTTTGATTGCATTTCTGCGATTTATGGGATGATGTGATATAATTTCCATAATGGAGACTATTGCATGAGCAAGTAGTCATCCAAACGAATAAGTAATTTATAGCCGTCGCAGAAAGATGTCCTGACTTCCAACGTCGAACGTCGAACGCGGCGCACACTCCGAAGCCGCACGGGCCTCCGTGCCACGCTGCCGCCAGCGACGTTCAACGTTCAACGTTCAATGTTCGACGTTCGACGTTCAGCCCGCCGCAGGCGCGGTGACCGGCACGAGCGTCGCCCAAAAGCAAAAAGCCCCGCCCTCTTTTCGAGAGCGGGGCTCTTTTCGTAGTCGTGGCACGGACGACTCGCCCAGTGCTGGCCGGGCTGTGCCCGGCCTTGCAGGCGGGGTCGCCTGCGCCACTACTTGGACTATGGGATTGTCAGTTCGATGCGGCCTCCGACGCTGGTGCCGGGGAAGAAGCCCCACGCACTGTTGCTCTTCGGCAGATAGACGCAGGAGCCACCCACTTTGTTCAGCGGCGTGCGCTGCACTTTCGTCGTGAAGCCCCCATTCGGCTTCACCAGCCAGAACGACACACCGGGCGTCGTCGGCACGGGCACGCCCGCATTCGCCGTCGTCGCTATCGTGCGATCAGCGGCTTGATTTCCTCCGATGAGCTTGAGCGTCACCGCGCCCGTGGGCAGGACATCCGTCGGAAGGAAGATGCTGCCGTTTGCAGTGAGGACTGTTTCCAATCCGCCTTGATGCGGGCCCGCCAGCGCCTGCGCGGGCTTCGACCATGCGAACTCGCCGGTGATATCCGTCCTCGCGAGATTCGCGAGATTCAGTTCGCCAGCGATGTATGCATACGGATTTGTCCGGGACACTGATGCGTAAATCGGCAGGGTTCCGTTGTCCGCGAGGTCGGTCTTTCCGGAGACGGTTTTTCCGTCCGGCAGCGTCATGCTGTAGACGGCCCGGCCGCTGGTGTACTGCGTGACGCGCATCACGCCGCCACCGGGAATCGTCACCGAATCGATGCTCGCGAGCGCGACGTTCACGCGCTGCGCCGGACCGGCAAGTGCGCTGCGCCGCAGACTGGCCGTCAACGGGGCCCCAACCGTCCGGGCAAGCGAGATGTTCAGGCGTCCGGTGACCGGGTCCTCCGTGACTGTCATCGCACCGTATCCGGGCGTCGTCCCCATCGGAGTTGCGATGGTCGCCGTTCCATCAGGATCGGGCGTGAGGCGGAATTTGACCACTTTGGAAACGGGGCCGACTTTCAGAACGGAGATGAATCCGCCAAGCGTCGTGCGCGTGGCATTCATCCGGCCCACGATGGCTCCATCGGCATCCACGAACAGTCCATTCCAGCGGCTGCGTGTGCTTTGCGGTGCGCCCGCGGTCACGACCACATCCGCTGTGTCACTGGCGAGTCCGTCCGTCACGGTGTAGCTGAATGTGCCCGTGTAGCCCGCGGGGATGATGAGCGTGCGGCCATCAATGGTGACGCTGCCCTCGCTGACGGCGGTGATGGTGAGTTCGTCGCCGTCTTCGTCCGTGTCGTTGGCAAGCGGGTCGAGCGTGGTTTCGCCGGTAGTCGCGGCGACGGCATCATCGTTGGCGACGACTGCCGCGTTGACGACGACGTTGATCGTCCGATCTACATCCGCTGCGGCTTCGTAGTTCGTGTTGCCCGCCTGTGAGGCGCGCACGACGACGTTGCCTGCTGCGCTGAAAGTGAGCGCATTTCCCGTGAGCGAGCCGGGGCCGCTCACGACGCTGAACGTCACCGCATTTCCACTCGCTCCGCCGGTGGCGCTGAGCGTGACGGTGCTCGTCGTCGCTGCGGTGGCGGGCGGGGTGAAAGTGATCGCCTGCGCTGCTTTCGCGACGGTGAAGGACTGGTCCACATCTGCCGCGGCGGCGAAGTCGCCCGCGCCTGCCTGACTCGCGCGGACGGTCACACTGCCTGCGCCGGTGATGGTCACGGTGTTGCCCGCGATGGTCGCCGGGCCGCTGACGATGCTGTAGGTCACCGGCTGCCCACTCGCGCCGCCTGTCGCGCTAACGGTGAACGGAGCGTCGCCGAACGTCTTGTTCGCCAGCGCGCCAAAGGAGATCGTCTGCGGCAGCGTCACGTCGGTGATGCTGATGGTGAACGCTTCCTCGTAGGTGAGATTGCCCGGGCCGCTGTCGGTCACGCGGATGCGGATGCTGTAGCTGCTTTGGGTTTCAAAATCGGCGCTGCCATTGATGGTCAGCGTCGTTCCCGTGATGGTGAAGGCCGCATTGTCCGTGTCGCCCGTGCCGGTGACGAGTGCGAAGGTGTGCGTGTCTGCCACGTCTGCATCCGTCGCGCTGAGTGTGCCGATGGTGGCGCCCGCAGTATTGTTTTCCGCGATGCTTGAAGCGGAGAGGGCGATGTCCGTCGGCGTGGAGTTCAGGCCCGTGCCGCTGATGGCGAAGTCGAAGGTGGCTTCATCCGTGTCATCGTTGGCGATGGTGAGGGTGGCGGTGCGCAGGCCGGTGGCGCTGGGGTCGAAGGTGACTTCGAAGGTGGTGGTGCCGGTGGTGGCGGCCACGGGTGAGGTCGGCTGCGTGGTCACGGTGAAGTCCGCCGCGTGGGTGCCGCTGACGGCGACTTTGGGGGTGCCGGAGAGGGTCAGTGCGCCGGAGCCGGTGTTGCTGATGGTGAAGGTGCGGGCTACCGTGCCACTGGCGGCTGCCACGCTGCCAAAGTCTGTGTGGTCAGCGGTGTCCGGCGTGGTGTCGCCATCGGCGATGTTGGTGGCGTTGCCTGCCACGGCGATTTCGGGGGTGCTGGTGGCTCCCAGGTTCGCCTGGGCGATGAAAGGGGAGACCGTGGTGCCGGCGAGGTTGAAGCCTCCACCGACGAAAAGGTGGTTGGCGGCGTCCGCCGCCAGCGCAAGGACGGCGTTGTTCATCCCCGTGCCGAGGGCCGACCACGCGCTGCCGTTCCATTTCGCGATGCGGTTGGCCGACACTCCGCCCGCCGAGGTGAAGAAGCCTCCGGCGTAGAGGTCGCTGCCGATCACCGCCAGCGCTAAGACTTGGCCGTCCATCCCCGAGCCGAGGGCCGACCACGCGCTGCCGTTCCATTTCGCGATGCGGTTGGCCGGCACCGTGCCGATGAAGGTGAAGACGCCGCCGACGATGAGATTGCCTGTGCCATCCACGACCATCGCGCTCACCTGGGCACTGGCCCCCGGGATGCCGGGGTTCATGCTCACCCAATCCGCGTCGCTGAAGGTGGGATCAATCCGCACGGGATAGACCGCGCCCGCATCCTCGACCGCCACGCGCAGCCGCTGTGGCGCGGCCACCTCGATGCGAGCAGTCAGCACGCGCCCGGTGGCATCGGTGACGTGCAGCCGGTGGTAGGCCAGCTCACGCCCGGTGCTCTCGACGGTCAGCGTGGCTCCATGAGCCGCCTGCTGCGCCTGCGCACCGCTCACTTCGAGTTCCACCACCAGCTCTCCCGCGCCCGTCGGCGCTTCGGCGACGACAAAATCCTGCCGCACCCCATCGGTGCTCACAGCGTATTCCTCGGCGAGACCAGGCCGGAGCCACACAGCGGCGTCCGTGGTGGCCTGCACCACGCCCGTGCTGCTGAGCAGGCTCATCTGGCCTGCGCGGCCCAGGCCCATCGCCCGCACACGGAAGCGGTTCACCCGCCCGGCGTCCTCATCGGCAGTCGAAGTGAGCCACAATCCACCCGTGGTCGCATCGCCTTCCAGCCGCTGCATGATGGCCCGCAGCCGCGCGCCGCCTGCCGTCGGCGCGATGCTGATGCCGTCGCCCGTGTATTTTTTCTGCGCCTCGGCCCCGAGTTGGTCAAACGGGATGGGCTTGGCCTGCTCCGCGCCGGGGAAGCCGTAGGTCTGCAACTCCAGCCCCCAGGTCCAGTCCCCCTCGCGCGGCTGGGAGACAAAGCCGCGCCCATCGAAGCGCGTGGTCCACTGCTGCCCCGGATTGCGCGCCTGCCAGCCGCCCTCGACGGGCTGAAACGCATGACGCCCCGCCTCATAAGCCGCCCGGATGCTGGACCAGTCGGACTTCGAAAGGCCCTCCGGCGTCTGGTCGGGGGAGGCGAGTTGCTGGGGCTTGCCCGCCGGGGCGGCGGCATGCGCTGGTGAAATGGAAGTGAACACCGCCGCGAGAGCGGTGAGCGAGGTGAGGATGAGATGGTTGATTTTCATCGGTGTAAAATTCGAGGGCCACCGGTCCATGGACCAATCCGCGGAGAAGTGTGTCAAGAAATTTAGAAAAATCTTTTGCCCGGGGCGTTCGCACGCCATCCGGGGGCGAAGAACGTCTGAAAACAAACCCAGCGGCGAAGCCGCCTCGTTCCATCGGTAGGGCTGAGCTGCACCTCAGCCCAATCTTCCCCCCATTCGCGCCCATTCGTGGGGGATTCGCGGGCGGAGGCGCAGCTCCGCCCTACCTGCTTTTTTTTACAACAGCTTTAGTGCCATTCGGGACAGACCCATTATCAAACGCGATCAAAGTGACCATCCACCGGCTGCGAAAGGAATTCCGCGCAGCCATAGAAGCCGAAATCGCCCAAACCGTCCCGTCCCACGACGACATCGCCGCCGAGCTGCGCTACCTCATCGAGGTGCTGAGCTGAGTCGGCACGCTCGCTGGCGAAACTTTCCACCATGCGCCGACGCTCAGCACATCCGCGGCTGGCAAACCGCGGGACTTCCGCCGATAAATCAACGCACGCTATGAAAACGATCGCCGCTCTTTTCGCTCTCGCCTCCGGACTCGGTGCAGCCGAACCCGTTGACCGCGTCACCAGCACGCCGGGCCTCGTCGCCTTTTGGGATTTCGTGAAACGCGAGCCGGAGGGAGCGCATCGCTTCACCGCGCACGTCCCAGCCGGAGCGAAGACCGACTACCCGCTCGATGCCGCGAACTACATCAAGGACTACTGGGGCGCGGGCCGCGAAGCGACGTATGCGGATTTTCCGTTGCTGGGTCGCGGGCCTTTCGGGAATGCGATCCGCATCGTCAAAGAGACGGACGAGAACTTCCGGCCGTTCCTGTTTGTGCCGCGGTCCCGGCTGCACGACACGCCGCTCGACATCAAGGGCGCGGGCAAGTCGGTCACGGTGGTCGTGTGGGCGATTCGCGAGAGCGGGAATCACGCGCTGGCGGGTATCTGGCATGAGGGCACCGATTTGAAACAAAGCGAGACCGCCACGATCGCGAAGGTCGAGCGCGGCCAGCGCCAATACGCGCTCTTTGCCGGGCTGAACAAGCAGGGCAGCGCATGCGGCCATGTTTCGGAGAACGGCGCAAGTTCGTTCCTAAACAAGTATGCGCTGCATAAATGCAACTCCGCCGACCTCTCGCCCGAAGTGCCCGCCGACTCGCCCGCCGGGGTGATCGACAAATCGTGGCAGTGCTTCGCGATGACATTTGACCACGAGAAGGACGAGCTCACCGGCTGGCTGAACGGCGTCTCCGGCGACCGCTGGCTCGACCAGCCAAAAAAGGACGGACTCATCAAATCCGCCTACAACGCCTACATGCAGGGCCACTTTGCCCGCACGCCGGACAAAGAGCCCGCAGAAGACGCCGCGTTTCCGAGAGACCAATACTACAATCCGCCCGAGGGCGAACCGCTGAGCGTGAAAGTGCTGCGTGAAGCCGACGGTGAACGCGTCGAGCTGCGCGAACATCGCTACACGAAAATCGAGGTGACGCTGCGCGACGGAAAGGAAGTCGCCCGCGACCTCGTCGGCCTGCGCCTGAATCCGTGGTGGTATCCGCACGACCTTTACACGCCGCGCGACGCACAAAGCGGCGGCCCGTTCACCATCGGCCGCGTCATCCACAGCAGCCGCAGCGTCGGCTTCACTGGCTGGATCGGAGGCGTGGCGATATTCAATCGTGCGTTGAGCTCGGACGAGCTGGCGGGACTGGCGGAGATTCGTTCGAGCATTCAAAAGCGGTGAGCTGCGTTTCGAGTCAGCGGGTGCTGGAATCTCGAATTCCGAATGCGAGTTTTTGCCTCGCAAGGGATGGCTCGCATCGCTCTTCTGCCGCCTCCGGAACCCGCCAGACAGTTTCAACGCAATTTGATTTCGACTCCCGGAAACGCGCACTTATGAAAACCATCCTACTCACTCTTTCCACGCTGTTCGCGTTCGCTTCATCGTCGCTTGCGGCTGACACGAAACCTGCCCCGCCCGATTTCACGAAGGGCGACAAGCCCGGCGCGGCGCATGACTGGACGCTTGGTCCGACCGGTGCACGCGGGTGGATTTTCACGGCGAATGGTCACTCGCGCGACGCGCGGCAGATTCTTGTCACGGAAGTGGCAAAGGGCTCGCCGGCGGATGGTGTGTTGAAATCGGGCGATGTGATTCTCGGTGTGGAAGGGAAGCCTTTCACAGACGATGCGCGCGTGACATTTGCGAAGGCCATCGCCGCAGCGGAGGCAAACAAGGGCGCGCTGCGGATTCAGCGATGGAGCGCGGGGAAGGTGGACGCGGCGGAGCTTAAGCTGCCGGTTCTCGGCGCATACAGCGCAACCGCGCCGTACGACTGCGCGAAGTCGAAACGCATCTACGAGCTGGGCGTCGCATCGCTCGCGCAGCGCATGGGCGCGGCGGATTACGGCAAGGGGATGCACGGCATCGTGCGCGGCTGCAACGCGCTGGCACTGCTGGCGGCCGGGAACAAGGAGTGGATGCCGATTTTGCAAAAAGAGGCGAAGTGGGCGGCGGACTTCACCGACAAGGGTTACCTCTCCTGGTCCTACGGCTACGTGATGATGTTTCTCGCCGAATACGTGATGGCCACCGGCGACAAGTCGGTACTGCCGGGGCTGGAGCGACTCGCGCTGGAGACGGCGCGCGGGCAGAGCGCGGTGGGAAATTGGGGGCATCGCTTTTCGCCGAACGGCATCAATCTCGAAGGATACGGCGCGATGAATGCGCCGGGGCTTTCGCTCAGTATCGGCATGGCACTCGCGCGCGAGGCGGGCGTGAAGAACGCGGACATCGACAATGCGCTCGTGAAGTCGGCGAGGATGCTCCGCTGGTTTGTGAATAAAGGCGCGATACCCTACGGCGACCATCAGCCGTTCTTCGCCCACGAGGACAACGGCAAGTGCGCCGCTGGCGCTGTGTTCTTCGACCTGCTCGCCGACCGCGAAGCGGCGGAGTTTTTCGCAAAGATGTCCGCCGCCGCCTACAGCGAGCGTGAGCGCGGGCACACGGGCAATTTTTTCAACATGCTCTGGGCGCTCTCCGGCGTCGCGCGCTGCGGCCCGCTCACGACCGGCGCGTATTTAAAAGAACACGCGTGGTATTACGACCTTGCACGCGGCTGGGACACGAAGTTCCTCTACCAAGGCTCGCCCGTCGGCGAGGAGGAGAGCGGTGCTTACAAAAGTTGGGATTGCAGCGGCAGCTACCTGCTCGGCTACGCGATGCCGCTGAAATCGCTGCGCCTCACCGGTAAAAGGCCGTTCATCGTTCCGCCGCTCGATGCCTCGCAGTCCGCCGCCGTCATCGCCGCCGGGCGCGACTACACCTACAAGGGTGACGAGAACCGGTACGAAAAACGCACCACCGAGCAACTGCTCGCCGGCCTCGAAAGCTGGTCGCCCTTCGTCCGCGGACGCTCCGCTGCCACGCTCGGAAAGCGCGAAGGCGAGCACCTTCCCACGCTGCTGAGAATGCTCGCCGGCAAAAATCGCGACGCCCGCTACGGTGCCATCGAAGCCCTCGGCGCACTTGGCCCGCGTGCGGATGCCGCCGCGCCGCAACTTCGCGCCGCACTGCAAGACTCCGACCCGTGGATTCAGTGCCTCGCCGCAGAAGCCCTGCCCGAACTCGGCCCCGACGCGCGCAAAGCCAGCGTGAGCGACCTGCTCGCTCTTGTCGTCCGCACGAACCCTGCCGACCCACGCCGTCAGGCCGCGCGCTACGCGAGCTTCTCGCTCTTCTCACCATTTCCGGGCGCCCGCGGCCCGCGCAGCATCCTCGCGCAATCGCTCGACGGGGTGGACCGCTCAAAGCTCGTCCCCGCCGTGCAATCGCTGCTCGCGCACGAAGACAGCGTACCGCGCAGCGCCGCAGGCAGGACTTTCAAAAACCTCTCCGACGAAGACCTCGTCGCTCTGCTGCCGAGCATCGTCAAAGCCGTCGAAAAACTCGCACCGAGCAACGAAATGTTTGCCGACGGCGTCCGCCTCGCCGGCCTCGAACTGCTCTCGCGCCTCGGCATCCGCGAAGGTATGGCGCTCTGCGTATCCGTCATCGAGCCCGACCGCTGGGGCAGCAAGGACCGTATGAGAGGCTGCCTTAAATCGCTGCAAAACTACGGAGCTCACGCAAAGGAATTTCTGCCGAAATTAAAGGAAACGCGCACCTACCTCGCCACGGTCAAGAAGGCCAGCGCAGACACGCTCGCGGAATTCGACAAAGCCATCACAGCCATCCAAAACAGCACCGCAACGCCAACACTCGTGAACCTCGCCGATTTCAAGACACGACCGGCAAAGTAGGACCGCGCCGGGCTCATTGATGACATCAACGCACCGGCATTTGCGAAGGGAGAAGGCACTGGCGGATTGCACTTCAAGTATGAAATTTCTCGCCATCCTGTTCATTGCGTTGTCGTTCGTTTCCGGCGCAGCCGGGAAGCCCAATATCGTCGTCATCATGGCGGACGATCTTGGCTGGCGGGATCTCCACTGCTACGGCAACGCACAGGTGGACACTCCCCCTTTGGACAAGTTGGCCCCGGAAGACATGCGCTTCACCGGCTGGATCGGCGGCGTCGAGGTCTTCAACCGTGCGTTGAGCGCGGAGCAACTGGCGGCGATTCGTTCGGCGATTCTTACAGGGCGAATGCGCCCGAACCCGAGAATGGAACATCGAGTTCTCACGACTACCTGAATCTCCGTTCGCACTGCATGGTACGGCGGCGGCGGCGGGCGGCTATGGTAGATGCCGCTCCCAAGAGCCCGATGAATGCGGCCGAGGGCTCCGGTATCGGGGTGTAGCTTACAGTGAGCTTTGGCTGGAATGCGGAGGTGGAATTCTCGCGGGAGGCAAACGCTTTTGCAGTGCCATTCTGGCTTTCATCGCCGATGAGGAACCAGCCGTGATTGGATGAGGGCGCATCGAGCCAGCCTTGCACATCCGCGACGAGTGCGGTGGTGGAGGCCCATGTATAATAGGCACCTTCCGCGCCAACGACGGTGGCTGCGCTGGAGACGGGCTCGAAGTCCCCACCAGAATTCGTCCAAAATGCATTTGTGTATGACGAGTGAAGCCACGTGGCATCTCCCGTGGTGGCTTGCGTGCCGCCGCCGCCGCGGTTGCCGGCGCTGGATGTCCCCTGGCCCCATTCGGTGCGCGCTTCATGCAACCCCATGCTGGTGGCGAAAGCCTGCGCCTGGACCAAGTGCAGCACGAGCGTCACGGATTGAATCTGCGATCCCGCAGGGATGATCCCGAGGTCGAACTCCAACAACCCTCGACGAATGCCACCCGCTGCGGTGATGCCCGAAAAGAACGACGGCCCGGCACCGTTGCTCAGCGATCCCGCCGCGTCCTCGTAGAGTGAATTATCCTTCAGCGCGCCGATGTTTACGACTGCCGCTGGCGTGTCAATGATGGCGATTAGGAAGGCACTCGCACGGATGAATGTTTGGAGTTTCATGGAAATTCGAGAATAGCCCGGAGTCTCTATTTTCCACGCAGCGCATCAACCCGGCGCTCGCGCTGGAAAGTGAAATGATGCACGCAAATGACACGACGAAGTGCCGAATGCGACGCGCACCGTGCGGCGGTAGCAGTCGTATGTCGCGCGTTTCCATCGTCTCACGAATTCACCATCTGCGCGACTCTCGTGTGGCGGGCAGTTTTCCCAATTCTCACGTTTTCGAGCCATTGTCGTCATCACAAAGAAACCTCCTCCCGCAACAAGGTGCGCCCATGATTATTCGTCCTATTCTCGCGCTGTGTGTGATTGGTTTTGCTTCGCAGGGAGCTGCACAGACCCCGGTGGAAGAACCCGCGCCACGTCGAGGCACATCCGTGGGCGAGCGCCCGATTCGCGCCGCCGTCCCGCGGCTTCCCATCATCGCCCAGGCTGCCTTCACCGCGGAGCTTCCGCCACTCCCGGAGGGCGTGGAGGATCTAAAGTTTGCAGACTTTTACAAGATGCCCGTAGGCCCGCGCGGACTGGAGCCCACCGAGCGTCTGCTCGCCCTGGATGGCAAAAAGGTGCGCCTCAGCGGCTTCTTCGTATTTGAAGACTGGGCCACTTGCACCTGCCCGGACGAGCCCGCCACGCCGCCAAAGACCGCAGCAGCCCGGCGCGCGGCTGCACGGCCGAAGTGGATGAAACACGTAGTACCTGGCCGCATCATGTTTGCCCCGCTGCCTGTCACGGTGAGCCTCGGGCACTATGGGCTGGCGGATGACCTGCCGGCGCAGGTCGCATTCCTCGATGTCGTGCCGCGATTCGGCGAACCCGTCTTCTACCAGCCCGGCATCTTCTCCGTCATCGGTACTCTTAGTCTTGGGCACAAGCAGGAGATCGACGGACGCATCTCCCACGTCCGCGTGAAGGTGGAGAAGGATACCGACATCGTCCGCCTCGCGGCGTCACTCCCTAGGCAAAGGCAAGTCTCCCAAACCGGATCCGCCGACG
>SXWH01000087.1 GCA_005791535.1 Verrucomicrobiaceae bacterium
CGAGCTACCGGGCTGCTCCATCCCGCGATTTATCTTGGGCGGCGCAGAGTAGTCGGCGGTGCGTTTGGGGCAAGATGATTCTTCAAAAATCTTCCCGCGATGCAGTAAATCGAGCGCTACCGGTCAGCTCGGTGGTCTTGATCTAAATCACGCTTCCCATTCCGCGGACGTTCCGCTTTTCTAGCCCTCGATGCCGACCAAGACCGCCAAAGCGAAATACAAACGCATTCTGCTGAAGCTCAGCGGGGAAGCCCTGCGGACCGCGAATTCGCAGGAAACTATATCGCCGGAGATTGTTCAGAGACTCGCCCACGATATTCATTCCGTTTACGAGCTTGGCGTGGAAATCGGGATTGTGATTGGCGGTGGTAATATCTGGCGCGGACTTTCAGCGAGTCACCGCGGCATGGAGCGCACGACGGCCGATTACATGGGGATGCTTGCGACGGTTATCAATGGCCTCGCGATTCAGTCCACGCTGGAGGAGCTCGGAATCCAGACGCGCGTCCAGACGGCAATCCGGATGGATATGGTCGCGGAGCCGTTCATTCGGAGAAAAGCAGTGCGGCATTTGGAGCAGGGGCGAGTGGTGATTTTTGTCGCAGGAACGGGCAATCCGTTTTTCTCTACCGATACGGGCGCGGCTCTGCGGGCGAACGAAATCGGGGCGGATGTGGTTTTAAAGGCGACGAAGGTGGACGGCATCTACACGGCCGACCCACGCAAGGATCCGAAGGCGAAGAAGCTCGATAAAATCACGCACGCCGATGCGCTGGAGAAGCGCTATGGCGTGATGGATGCGACGGCATTTTCGCTGTGTCAGGAGAACCGTCTGCCCATCATCGTTTTCGACCTTTTTGCGCCCGGTGCGTTGCGCGATGTGGTGCTCGGCAAACCCGTGGGCACGCATGTGGTGCCGGAGTAAATTTTTACCCAATACCTTCTATTTATGGAACCTGATGAAGTCTTGATGAATGCCGAGGAAGGCATGGAAAAAGCAGTGGATTACATGAAGCACGAGTTTGCTGCGATCCGCACCGGAAAAGCCTCGCCGGCCCTTGTGGAGAATATCGATGTCGAGTGCTACGGCTCGACGATGAAGCTCAAACAGTGTGCGTCGATCAGCTCGCCTGAGCCGCGGATGCTGGTGGTGGATGCATTTGACCCCGGCACGGTTCAGGCGATCGAGAAGGCGATTCGCGAAAGCAAGATCGGAATCAATCCGGTAGTGGCCGGGAAAGTCATACGCCTTCCGATTCCCGCTTTGAGCGAGGAGCGCCGCCGGGATTTGGTGAAGACTTGCAAGGGGATCGCCGAAGACACCCGGGTGCGCATTCGTGCGTGCCGGCGGGACGGAATGGACGAGTTGAAGAAAATTCAGAAAGGCGGCGCGATCACGGAGGATGATCTGAAGAACCTCGAGAAGGATGTTCAGAAGCTCACCGATGACTACACAAAGAAAGTGGATGAAACGTTTGTCTCGAAGGAAGCGGACATCATGAAGGTCTAAGCCGTGAAATTACTCATCGGAATTCTTGCTCTGTCGTTTTCGTGTGCGGATGCCGCCAGCCCCGTGGTGCGTCCTGCCCCGGATGTTCAATTTGCGGGTGCGGCGGGCAAGAGTTCGCTGCGGGGCCTTCGTGGCCAGCCCGTGGTTGTGATTGTCGCAAAAAATCCGAACAGCCGGGCGTTCCGCAGGCAGGTGAAGAATATCGAAGACACCTACCGTGAACTCGCTTCCCGTGGTGCGGTCTTCATCGCGGCGTTTTCCGAAGGCGGCGAGAGCGTTTCGAGTAATGTGCCTTTCGTGGTTGCGAAGAACGGGCCGGCGGTTGCTGCGGCTTACGGGTTAACGGGCGACTTTCTGCTCGGCGTGGTGGGACCGGATGGAAACCTGGATTTGCTCACAGGTGAAGTCACGCGCGGCCTGCGCGTTCGGGAGGTTATCCAAAATGGATTCAATGTGCAGAATGCTGCGCGGCGTGAGCAGCCGAAAGGTCCGCCGCCTTTGCAGCCGTAGCGCGGGCAGGTATTCTGTGCGTTGACGCATTTCGCTTCCTGGTTCATGCTTCCGCGAGTGAAAACGGTTCTGGCAATCCTCATCGGGCTCGCCTTCATGCTTCTTCCCGGGACGGCCGGTGAGAAGGTGGTTTTGTATGCCAGAATGAAAGAGGTTACCGAGGTGACTCTCACAACCGGCGCGAAATGGCGGATGGACAAAGGCGACGCGTTCCCAATCATCGCTTACAAGGAGTCCCACACGAAGGTCATCCTGCAGCTCGCCGGTGCGCAGTTCATGGTGGATGCGGAGCGGACCGAGACGGTTCCTAAAAACGAGATTCCCGCCGCCGTGGAAAACTATCGGGGGAATGTGACGCGGTATATCAATACCTTTGCCGATCGTTGGAAAAAGAACGCCGAACAAGACAAGCCATCCGAATGAAATTATACGTCAAAGTCTGGTGCCCGTGGTGCGTCGAAGCTCGGAAATGGCTCGATTCACGGGGATTCAAATATGAACTCGTCGATGTCGAGGCGAGTCGCGAGAGCTACGACACAATGATCCGCATCTCAGGACAGTCGAAAACTCCGACGCTGGTCCTGCCCGATGGTGCGATGCTCCCGGATTTTGGAACGGATGAGCTCGAAGCATTCGTTGCAAAGCATAACCTTAAACCGTGAGTCCGACGTCCAAGTTTCTGCTGATTGCAGGCGTTTTCGTGCTCAGCATGGCGCTCCGGAGCACGGGCGTTTTGCTGGCCCGGAAACTCGGCGTTGTGGGATACCTTGCGACGTCATTTCTCATTGGCTGGTTTGTGAGCGATTGGTGGCCGATGGGTTTTGTATTCGCGAGTTTCTGGCTGGTATGGCCGTGGTATGAATTGATTACGCGGGTGAAGAAAATTGCGATGCCTGTTGAGAACCCGCTTCGCCACAAGGCACCGCCGCACACCGAATACTTTCCCGCGCTCGGCGATCTGAGCGACGAGATGGAGCAGGAGGGGTTTGAGCATGTGGAGGATTTGGGCCGAGATTGGGATGAGGCGAGGCAGTTTTACCGGGTGTATCAGAAGCCCGATGAGCGGACGCAGGCCGTGATATGCCTCGTGGAGCAGGAGCAGTTCGCCTTTTACTATCTGCGAATTCTTTCTCGCGGGAACGATGGTGCCGTTTGGACGACTTGGAACTATCCGTTTTCACTCAATCTTCAGCTCGCGCCCGAGTGGCGCATGAATCGTGAGAGCGGAGAGAAATCGTTCATGGAGTTGATGCAAAGTCACCGCGACTTCCTCGCGCGCCATGCGGTGCTTTCCGAGAACCTCGTCGCGCTGCGGCCCGAGGAGCTTCAGGAGCAGTTGCAGTGTGAGCAGAGCCGCCAGATCGCGCATAACGTGACGGCGGGCATTCTTCGGAAGGATGCCGACGGGGCAATTCGCTACACGTGGCGCGGGTTGTGGTTCATCTGGGTGCAGCTCCTGCGAGATTTTGTCCGACTTTCCTGAGCACCCGAAAACAGCCATGAGTATCACCATTCCAACCGCACATCCCATCGATCAGATCATGGCCGAGGAGCGTGCCGGTGCATTTACGAAACGCAGCATCAAAGCCGGTGCGAAGCTGCAGGGCTTGAAACTGATCGTCTCCATGATGGACCTCACGACGCTCGAGGGAAAGGACACGCCGGGTAAGGTCGCATATCTTTGCCGGAAGGCGATCCAGCCCGCCGAGCCGAGGCTGGATGTTCCATCATGTGCCGCTGTATGCGTGTATCCGAATCTCGTGCGTGCCGCGAAATCATTTGTCGGTGACAGCGGCGTGAAGGTCGCCGCAGTGGCTACGGCGTTTCCGAGCGGTGCGATGCCGCTGCGGGTAAAGCTTCAGGATACGCGTGCTGCCGTAGGGGATGGCGCGGATGAAATCGACATGGTGATCGACCGCGGGGCGTTCCACGCGGGTGAGTTTGCCCGCGTGGCGGATGAAATTGCTGCTGTGAAAGAGGCGTGCGGGCATGCGCACCTGAAGGTCATATTGGAAACCGGCGAGCTTGTGTCTTACGATAACGTTCGCTTTGCGAGTGACCTCGCGATGAACGCAGGCGCGGATTTTATCAAGACCAGCACTGGAAAGGTTCAGCCCGCCGCGACGCTGCCTGTGACGCTGGTGATGCTTGAGGCGATCCGGGATTTCTTTTTCGCCACCGGGCGCCGAATCGGCATGAAGCCGGCGGGCGGTATTCGGACGGCGAAGGAAGCGCTTGCCTATCTCGTGATGCTCTCGGAGACGCTTGGCGATGACTGGATGACGCCGGACCTCTTCCGTTTTGGCGCAAGCACCCTTGCGAACGATGTGGTGATGCAGATCGCGAAGCTAACGGACGGGAATTATCAGGGGAGCGACTACTTCTCGCTTCCGTAGGCGGGCTTGCAGACCGTCTGTGGCGGGAAATAAGTCCCCGCGGGTTTTCCCTCCGCTGCTCTCAGCATGGGGCCCGCCGTCCGCCCGCTCGCAATCACCGTGGGAATCCCGGCGTGCACGGCGATTTGCACCGCGTGGAGCTTCGAGGCCATCCCGCCGACGCTGAGACGACCTTTTTCATCCCTCACGAACCTGGCAACCTTTTCAAAGTCGTCCACCCGGGGAATGAGCTTTCCCTTTGAATCGAGCAGGCCTTCGACGCTGGTGAGAAGGATGAGAAGGTCTGCGTCGGCGAGCAGGGCGACTTCCGCGCTCAGGCGGTCATTGTCGCCAAATTTCAGTTCCTCGACGGCTACCGTGTCATTTTCGTTGATGATCGGAATCACCCCATTCCCGAGCAGACGATCGAGAGTCGTCCGGACGTTCGCGTAGGCGATGCGACTGTCGAGATCGCCGTGTGTGAGCAGGATTTGCGCGACGTTGTATCCGTGTTTTGCAAAGTGCCCGGTGTAGCAGGCCATCAGCCGCCCCTGACCTACCGCAGCGCACGCCTGGCGCGCGGTGAGATCGTCCGGTCGGGCCTTGAGTCCGAGTGCATCGAGCCCTGCCGCGACCGCTCCGGAGGAAACTACGGCAACCTCGTGGCCGGCTTTGGCAAGCAGTGAAACCTCCCGCGCAAGCCGGGCGAACTGACGCTGGTCGAGGCCGATTCCTCGCTGAGTCGCGAGAATGCCGGAGCCGAATTTTACGATGATGCGCTTACCCACTTAGTTCCCGGTCATCCTTGCAATTTGCGCTTCAAGTTTCTCGACCAGCATTTCCGCTGTCTCGCGTGCGCGGCGCTCTTCAAGTAGCGCTTCTTCGAGTTCGCGGATGCGCTGCTGGAGATTGATGCGGATACTGCTGCGGCCGAGCAGTGCCGACGATGCACCGTTGTCCGCAGGAGGCGGCGGCAATAGGTCGCGTACATGCAGTTGAGTTGCGTCCTTCGAATTCGTGATGCGGGTCTCGGCGGTAATCTCGCCGGCTTCCAGAAACTCGCGGATGGCACCCACCGTGGTGGGCCCGTAGTAATGATCTTGCGAGACTTCGATCAAGTAATCCATCTCGAGTTCTGGCACCATTGGCGCCTTAATCCACGTTTCCTCGTCGGTCGAAACTCGATCGAGCGGTGAGACTTGTGCGTCGGCCGCCCATTGCTTGAGCTGGCTGAAAGGGATCGGGCCAAATTGAGAGCCGTCGTGGGCTTTCCGGAGGTACCAGTGGGATTCGTCCATGATTATTGTTATTCCTTCTTCTCGGGAGGGAGCGTGAGTTGCTGGCCGATCTGAAGTTTCTTTGGATCTGAGATGTTATTGAGTTTCTGGAGTTCCGCAATGGAAGTTCCGTGCTGCTTCGCGATTTTTTCGAGCGATTCGCCTTTTACGACGATGTGAACCTTGGGTGCATCGGCGATAATCCGGGGAACTGGCGGTGATTGCTCGGATTGCGCGGGAACCGCATTCCCGCGGGTCGCAACTGCGGGAGCCACTGGAGCCGCAGTGTCTCCGCGTGCGTCAAGGCGCGCGTTCAATTTCGCTATCTGAACAGTCAGGTCGTCGATTTTGTTGTTCTGCTGCTCGACGAGTTTGCGAAGGGCGGCGAGTTCGGCCTGCACGGGGTCCTGCGCCGATGCCGTTGAAGAGATGATCCCGATGAGCGAGCAGATTGAAAAGAGAAGAGGTGTGCGAAGCCTGATGTCCATGGCCAAATCTCACACGAACCGCACTGCCAAGGCAAGGCAGTCTTGCAAACGCCGTGTCTGTAGCGAATCCGTCAGTAGCGGAGATACGTCGCAATGAAGCGGGCACCCTCGGCGGTAATGGCGTGAATACCGCCAGCCGGAGGTTCATCCGAGCCCGCGACAATGACGCCAACCACGCGCCAATCGCCGGAAGGAAGTTCCGCGAACACAGGACCGCCGCTCATTCCACCTTCGAATGAGACCGAGGTGTTGTCGTAGTAAGCGCGGTAGATTTTCGTCCAACTGAGGCCGGGCTCGGCGAACAGCATCTCGTCACCACTGTGAACGTCCGCGCCGTATCCGAGGCAGATGTTGTAAGCGTCGCCTGTCAGCAGATTCAGATCGAATTTCCAGCCAGCGTAGGAGCCATTCGCGAGCGGCATCGTAAAGCGCAGGCCTCCGAGGTCGCGGGCGAATGAAAGGTCGGAATCGGCACCGTAGTTCAACGCGGCGCGCTGGTATCCGCCGAATACATATAGTCTCGAAGCGAAGCGCTTTGTGCCGATCGTGTTGTTATGGCGGGCGCGGTTGAACTCCACGTTGGTGCTCCATCCTCCATCGACATCCCAAACATTGTGCGCCGCAGTTAGCGCGCTTCGTTTGAACACGACGACTCCGCTCCCCTGATAGTCCGAATCACCGCTCGTGAAGATAATCTGCCCGGTCATCGAATACGGATAGGTCGCGGTCAGCGCGGGCCCCACGGCAGCCGGGTAGGAAACATCCTGCGCTTTGACGGGCGCGAAAACAGCGAGGACGATACTGAGCAGAGCGATGATTTTTTTCATATGGAGTTACCCACTACGACGGGACCATAGCGGCATTTCTTCAAAAGTAAAACAACAGACGCGGCATTTCGTCGCAAGAATCGCGCTGAGCGGGAGGAAATTACCTGCGCTCTTACGCGTCGGAAACCCCGTCAGCGGATCTGCGGGGTGATTGACGTTGTCCGTGCCTTCGCTCACGTTGCGGGCCTTTCGTGAATACTCCGTTCAGTCTTTTCCTCGCGCTACGCTACTTAAAACCGAAGCGCAGCTTTGTTTCGATTATCACTGTTTTATCGATAACCGGCGTGGTCATTGGGATTGCGGCGCTTATTGTGGTCATCGCGGTGATGACGGGGTTTGGCCAGGAATTGAAAAAGAAAATCATCGGATTTGAGCCGCATATTCAGGTCGAGGAACGCGGCGGCACGCTGAAAGATTGGGAGACCGCACGCGACATGGCGATGAAAGCGCCGGGTGTCACTGGTGCATCACCGATCGTCACGGGACCGGTGCTGATGGAGTTCGACCAGCACTTTACGCCGGCGCGGATGCTCGGCGTCCTTCTGCCGGAGCACGAGTCGCTCATGGATATCCGGAGTTTTGTCAAAGAAGGGAAATTTGACCTCGAAGGCGACAAGTGCGTCATGGGCCGCGCGCTGGCACAAAATCTCGGCGTGATGGTGGGCGACAAAGTGACAATCCATGGCCCGGGCAATTTCCGCGAGGCGATGAATGAGTTGAAAAAAGCGGAGGCCAAGGACCCGGAGGCCCGCAGCGTGGGCGAAATCCGCCAGATGATGCGGCCGATGGAACTCGAAGTGACCGGCCTGATGGAGACCGGACGCATGGATTACGACATCGAGTATTTCATCATCCCGATTGAACTCGCGCAGCAGGTCTATGGATTCCCGGGCGAGGTTCATGCGGTTTCGCTAAAGACAGCGGACCCTTACAAAGTATCCGAAACAAAACGCGCGCTGCAGGCTTCGCTCCCGCGTGAAATGGCGGTGACGTCGTGGATGGACACCAATCAGGGCCGCCTCGATGCCATCGCAAACGAACGGACGATGATGATGTTTGTGCTGATGATCATGGTCGTCGTGGCGGCTTTTTCGATCACGAACACGCTCATCACCGTCATCGTGCAAAAGAAGCGGGAAATCGGGATTCTCAAGGCGCTCGGTGCCTCACGCGGAGCGATCGTCGCGGTGTTTCTTGGGCAGGGGGCAATCGTGGTCGTGCTCGGAAATATCATCGGCGTCGCGCTCGGATTCACGGTGCTCGCTCTGCGCGATCAAATACGCGAGGGACTAATCCGTTTTTCTGGAATGGATATTTTTCCGGCGAAGATCTATTTATTTGCCGAAATCCCCGCAGCCATCACCGCATCGGATGTAACGCTGATTTGCTCCGCGTCGTTCGTCATTTGCATGCTCGCCGCTGCAATCCCCGCGTTCTTCGCTGCGGGTCTTGATCCTGTGAAGGCTCTTCGCGAGGAGTAGCGTTCAGTTCAGGTAGCGGAAATCAGCCGTCGCAAAAAGTGCGCGTGCGAGACTGGTCCATGCGGCCTGGATGTCCGAGGCATCCTTCATTCCCGGCTCTGCGGTTTCGCCGCGGCTCCAGTTACTCGGGAATTTTTGCAGGAAATTCCACGCTGCTGCCTTCTCGTTTGCTGAGGGATTGCGGCCGAGCGTGAGCCAGTAGCAGTAATTCAGCCGCTGGTCGAAGTTCGCGCCAACACTGCCGTTTGCTCCGGCCGGGAAAAGATTGAGCACGCGCTCCGCGAGGCTTGTCGCGCATTTGGCGACGAAGTCGTTGTTCAAAATGTACAGCGCCTGCGCGGGAACGTTGGTCTTCTCGCGGTCACCGGTCACGGCATTCGGGTCGCTGAAATCGAAGACAGCCAATGCGTCCGGCGGGAGATCGCGCACGACGGGTAGATACAGGCTGCGGTAGTTGAAAGAACCACCGCTGTTGATGAGCTGCTCTTCGCTGATTCCGCGGAAGCGCGGGCCGCCAATTGGGCCGTCGCCGCTGCTCGCGATGAACGACCCGACGGGCGCCTGCATTTCCAGTTTCCCTGCCGCGGCGAGCATCGCGTCGCGAATGCACTCGGCATCAAGCCGGCGCTTGCTGGCGCGCCAGAGCAGCGTGTTTTCCGGGTCCGCCGCGAAGCTCGCGGGCTGATACTCCGAAGAGAGCTGGTATGCGTGGCTCAACGTGAGGTCGCGCACGAGTTTCTTCACGCTCCATCCATATCCGCCCTGCGCCGCCGGTGCCTGGAATTTCACCGCGAGGAAATCGAGCAGCGCTTGATTGTCCGGCTTTTTTCCAGTCGTTCCGAAATTATCCATGCTTTCGACGAGTCCGCGGCCGAAAACCCAGTGCCAGACGCGATTCACGATGACCCGTGATGTGAGGGGATTCGCGGGCGCCACCAGCCATTCCGCGAGTTGCTTGCGACCGCTCTCGGAATTCGGAATAGACGGCGCGGTTCCCGATGTCAGCGCAGCGGGGAAGCCGCGCGGAACGACGTCGGTCGGCTTGTCGGCGTCGCCGCGTGCGTAGAGCCGTGAGTCGCGAATGCTCGCAAACTCAGGCGGGCGCGGCTGGCGGAACTGTGGTCCGCGGCGCAAAAAGTCGCCCACACCGCGTGCGAATGCCTCTCCGCGTCCGGGCGGTAAATCCTGCACGCCCATGGCGAGAGCCTTCGATTGCCCCGAGGCGTCAAAGCCTTTCAATTCATTTTCGAGTTCGCCGATTTGGGAAATGACGATGAGCGGTCGAAGTTGTGCGGCGCCCTGCCGCTCCGGTTCGTCCTTTCCATTTCGCCGCGCTTCGAAGCGTTCCTTGATGAATTCCGCCTGCTCCTTTTTCAGCGCTGCGAGTCGCTCTTCCTTGGCTTTGCGATCAGCCGCGGAAAGCGTGCGTCCGACGGTTTTTGCGCTGTTCGATGCCGGAAGTTCGATGAGGTCCGACGAGTGACGGTTCTGGATTCCCGTTGCGGTTCCATACTTCGTTTCCGTGCTCAAAAAAATCCCCGCCATTGCATAATACTCGCGCTGTGAAATCGGGTCGAACTTATGGTCGTGGCACCGGGCGCACGAAATGGTGACGCCGAGAAATGCTTGGGACACGACGTCCACCTGTTCATCCGCGAGATCAAGGCAGAAAAGTCGGGCGTTCTGCTCGTTCAGACCCTTGGGGCCCAGCGCGAGGAAGCCCGTCGCGGTGATCTGAGCGGCCTTTTGTTCGTCGGACTTGTAAGGCAGCAAGTCCCCCGCGATTTGCTCGCGCACGAACTGATCGAAGGGCTTGTCTGCATTGAACGATGCGAGCACGTAATCCCGGTAACGCCACGCGTGTGGGAACGAAATGTTCACGTCCTTGCCGGAGGACTCTGCGTAGCGGGCCACATCGAGCCAGTGGCGGCCCCACCGTTCTCCGAATTGCGGCGATGCAAGCAGTTTGTCCACCCACTTCGCGAGAACCGCCTGCTGCATCGCTTTCGCGGTCTGCGGATTTGCCGATGCGGCCTGCCAGTCTTTGAAAAAGTCGCCCACGTCCTTCGGCGATGGCGGCAATCCTGTGAGGTCGAAAAAGATCCGGCGCAACAAAACGTCCGGCGTCGCGTCGCCGACAGGCTTGAGGTTCTTTGCCTCCAGCGCAGACGCGAGAAAGCGATCGACTTCACCGTATGCCCATCCCGCGTCCTTTGGCTGCGGCACCGCGGGCTTTTGTGGTGGCTGGAAAGCCCACCATTGTTTCGCTGCTTCGGCGTCGTACTTCTTCACGACCTTCGCCGTGCCTTCGCGCGGGTCCGCGGCGCCGGATGAGACCCACGTTTCGAAATCCTTGATCACTGCGTCCGGCAGTTTGCCGCCCTCCTTTTCCGGTGGCATTGCGAAGTCCTTGTTATGATACCGGATCGCCTCGATGAGGATGCTCTCCTTCAAATCGCCGGGCACCACCGATGGGCCGCTGTCGCCGCCGCGTCGGATGCCTTCTCGCGTGTCGAGCACGAGTCCGCCTCGCACTTTTTCGGTCTTCTCCGAATGGCATTTGTAGCACTTGTCGGCGAGCACGGGCCGGATCTTCTTTTCGAAAAAGTCGAGCTGCTCGGGCGTTGGTTTCGCTTCCTCTGCACCGAGCGGAAGCGCGACTGAGAATGCTGCGAAGAGGATCTTCGTTTTCATATGTGTGATGAAACCATGAAACCGATTTGGAGTTGCGGAAATCGTGAATCAGACGCGTGGCCGGCTCGAAAAGTTTCGCGGAGTCGCATCGCAAAAGGCTTCGGAAAAGCGATGCTTTCCAACAAGGCACAGCCGCATTTAGCCTCGATCCATGGCAAAATCATCTTCCGTCACAAAGGCATACGATCTGGCTCGCGAGCGGTATGCCGCGCTGGGCGTCGATACCGAGGCTGTGCTAAAGGCTATTCGCGCACTGAGCATCTCGCTCCACTGCTGGCAGGGCGACGATGTAGGCGGCTTCGAGAACGCCGGTGGGCAACTCGGCGGCGGGCTCGCGGTGACGGGGAACTATCCCGGTAAAGCTCGGACGCCCGATGAATTGCGCTCGGACCTCGATAAGGCGCTCTCGCTGATTCCCGGAAAACACCGACTAAATCTGCACGCGTTCTATGGCGAGTTTGGCGGTAAAAGAGTGGACCGCGACGCCATCGACATGGACCATTTTTCAAACTGGGTGGCGTGGGCGCACGAGAACGGAATGGGTCTCGATTTCAACCCGACGTGCTTCGCTCACCCAAAAGCGGCGGATGGATTCACGCTGTCGCATCGCGACAAGGGCATCCGCAATTTCTGGATCGAACACTGCCGGCGCTCGCGCGAAATCGGGGCGGCGATGGGCAAGGCGCTCGGCTCGCCGACGGTCACGAATGTGTGGGTGCCCGACGGCTACAAGGACACGCCCGCGGATCGTCTCGCCCCGCGGGAACGCCTCGCAGATTCACTCGATGCGATTTTCAAAAAGCCGCTCAAGCACAACTACGATGCCGTCGAGCCGAAGCTCTTCGGAATCGGCAGCGAAAGCTACGTGGTGGGCTCGCACGAGTTTTACCTCGGCTACGCGATTTCGCGGCAAAAGGTATTCTGTCTCGACGCCGGACACTTTCACCCGACCGAGGGCATCGCGGATAAAATCAGCAGCGTTTTCCAATACATCCCGCGCGTCCTTCTGCATGTCAGCCGTGGCGTGCGTTGGGACAGCGACCACGTCGTTACGCTCACTGACGACTTACAGGCCATCGCACAGGAACTCGTCCGCGGAAAATTCCTCCCGCGCACGCACCTCGGCCTCGATTATTTCGACGCCAGCATCAACCGCATCGCCGCCTGGGTCATCGGCACGCGCAACTTCCTCAAAGCATTGCTCATCGCCATGCTGGAGCCCATAGACAAACTCCGCGCCGCTGAAAACTCTGGCGACCTCACCTCGCGCCTCGCGCTGCAGGAAGAGGCCAAAACGATGCCCTTCGGCGCAGTCTGGGACGCCTACTGCGAGCAGCAGAACGTGCCCGTCGGCGCACAATGGCTGGCTGAGGTTAAGGGGTACGAGGCAAAGGTGCTGAGCAAACGCTGAGCGATGACTGAAATTCTATGCGAGCGGGAATTTCTGGACGCAATGAACGCGGACCGAGCGGTTCTGTTCGTTCACTTCGTCTGGTCTGGTCCGTCAGTTATCTCGAAAAGGGCGTTTGAGTCTTGGGCTTGCGAAGCATCACGTTTGCGGAGCGATGTGCAGTTGTTCTTCGTAAACTATGACGCTTTCCAGAAGTCGCTCGAACCTTTGCTTGAAGGTGTCGGAGAGCGCCATGGAAACGGGTGCGTCATCTGGCTCATGCACGGAAAGGCCAAAGCCTACATGGGTTCAGCGTCTGGGCGCGCATCTGAGCTTTCAAAAACTACGGACAGGGCTTTCTCGGAATCATGACCATCCTTTTTCCTAAAGACCCGATTCACCCGAGCAAACCCGATCCGGACTACGCCACGGAGTTTGAAGCCGCCGCGAACGCAGGCTTTCGTTGCGCTCTTTTCAGCCTCGAAGCACTACGCGCGGGAGATGCTCGGAGTTCACTAGCACCATGCGCGGTTGCGACCGAGTCCGGCGAATGGCTTACGCATCGCTGCTGGATGATGAGCGACTCACTCTACGCGACCCTTCACGCAGGGCTCGTTGAACTGGGCTACGCACCACAGGTATCGCCCGACGCTTATGCGGAAGCTCACTACCTCCCCCTGGCATTCACGAGCCTCTCGCCGCATACCGCCGATTCCCGATGGATGGAAGGTCGCGACGAAGAGAGTGCGTGGCGGCTATTTCGCGATCTGGAGAGCGATGCAATCATCAAAGATTGGGTTAAGTCCGCCAAACATCGCTGGCGTGATGCGTGTTTTATCCCTGCTGGAACAACACGTGAGCGATTTGGCGAGATATTCCAAAACTTCCTCGCTGCTCGTGGTGCGTTGTTTGAAAAAGGAATCGTCTTTCGTCGGTTTCATCATCTGGCTCAGCTCTGCGAGGACATGAAAGGTCAGCCGGTTCATGAAGAATACCGGATGTTTTTCTTCCGCGGTGAACTTCTCGCTGTCACTTCGGTGCAAGGCGATGAAGGACCGATGGCGCAAATCGACAAGTGGACTTCAATCGCGCGGAAGTTTGCCAGCCCGTTTGTGACGATTGATGTGGCTCGTGAAGTTTCGGGCGGTTGGCTGATCATTGAATCGGGAGACGCTGGCGTTTCCGGTCTTCCAGTTTCCATCGAGCCCGAACACTTCTTTAGATCGCTTCGACTCCGCACCGCCGTATGAAATCTCCGATTCTCCAACTATCAGCGGTCAAAAAATCCTTCGGCGCGGTCCGCGCTTTGAAGGGCGTTTCCTTTGATCTTCACGCGGGTGAAGTCCATGCGCTCCTCGGAGAAAACGGCGCGGGAAAATCTACGCTGATCAAAGTCATCACCGGTGCGCATCAGCCGGACGGCGGTACGCTCACGGTCGGCGGCGAGACAGTTTCCGGGCTCACGCCGTCGAAGACACGCGAGCTTGGGATCGCCTGCATTTATCAGCAGCCGGCGCTTTTTCCCGATCTCACCGTGGCGGAGAATATCGGACTGCGGCTCAAAAAATCCGGCGCATTTGCGCGGGTGAAATGGGCGGAGCAGCGCACGCTTGCGGCGGATTTGCTTAAGCGCATCGGCGCAGAGATTTCGCCGGACGCGGAAGTGCGCTCGCTTTCGATGCCCGAGCAGCAACTCGTCGAAATCGCCTGTGCGCTCGGCACCGGTGCCCGCATCGTCATCATGGACGAGCCGACCGCTTCGCTGACGCAGAAGGAGCAGCATCTTCTTTTCGCTGTCGTGAAATCCCTGCGGGAAAGCGGGGTCGGCGTTATCTACATTTCGCACCGTATGGAGGAAATCTTCGCGCTCGCCGACCGCGTGACGGTGCTGCGCGACGGCGAGAGCGTCGGGACGCATGCAACGGCAGATATGACCGAGGCCGAACTGATCAAACTCATGGTTGGACGCGAAGTCTCCCACATTTACCCGGCTGCGGAAGGCGCTCCGGGCGATGTCGTTCTTTCATTGAAGAACCTGGCTTCCCGAGCCGGTGGTGTTCATGGAGTGAGCCTCGACGTCCGCGCTGGCGAAATCGTCGGACTCGCGGGGCTTGTGGGTGCCGGGCGCACCGAGCTGGCGCGGATCCTTTTCGGAATCACGCCTGCGGACTCCGGCGAGATTCTTCTGAACGGCCAGCGCATCGCCATTGGCAGCCCGCGTGAAGCCATCGCACACGGAATCGCCTACGTACCGGAGGATCGCCGCCGACACGGCGTCATCCTCGAAATGCCCATCGCCCACAACATGACGATGGCCATCCACCCTACGTTTTTCCCCAGCTCGGTTTTGCGCGGCGGTGCGGAATCGGAACTCGCCCGGCAATTCATCCGCGACCTCGGCATCAAGGCCTACGGGCCCGAGGCTCCCGGCGGTTCGCTCAGCGGCGGCAATCAACAAAAAGTCAGCGTCGCCCGCTGGCTCGCGACCAAGCCAAAGCTCCTCATCCTCGACGAACCCACGCAGGGCGTGGACGTCGGGGCGAAGAGCGAGATTCACAAAATCATCCGCGCCCTCGCGAAGGATGGTCTCGCTGTGCTCATGATCTCCAGCGACCTGCCCGAAGTTCTCGGGATGAGCGATCGTATCGGTGTCATGCGCGGCGGCACAATTGCGGCGATGCTGCCGGGTGGCAGCGATGCACATTCGGTCATGGCTGCGGCGTTGGGAAAAGAGGCAGCGTAGCTACTACTTCCGTCTCCTGAATTTGGTCCGGTATTCGCCGGGCGTCATTCCCACCCGACTGCGAAAGTAGCGGGCGAAATGACTCTGGTCATGGAAACCGCAGGAGATTGCGATGTTCCCGATGGGTTCATCTGTCTCCTCCATCTGCCTACGCGCGACGAGGAGACGCACCCGAATCAAATACTCCATCGGAGTCATGCCGAACAGCCGGCCAAACTCGCGCTGAAGCTGACTGACCGAAAGGTGGGCGATTTTTGCGAGAGCCCGGACGGTGATGCTTACCCCGAAGTTTGCCAGAACGTACTCCATCACGGGAGTGAGACGGTGGTAGTCGCCCGGCGAAGGACCTGCTCCATCGTAGGGTCGGAGCACGCCCGCGAGGCCGGCTACTTTTCCGTTACGTCCGCGAAGCGGGATTTTGGAACTCAAATACCATCGCGGCATCCGGTCTGCGCCCATTACGAGCCAAACCTGGTCGATGAGCGGCTTGCCCGAGGCCATGACGCGCCGGTCTTCCTCGACATACTGGGCCGCGAGCATCGGGGGATGGAAATCGAAATCAGTCTTGCCTACGATCTCTGCCTGGGAAGTGAGAGCCTTGAGCTCCTGCATCGGCTGATTTACGCGCACGAAGCGGCTCTCCGCATCCTTTATGAAAAGGTAGACGCGCGGCAGAAAATCGAACAGCCGAAGCAACTCGTCCGGGGCTTCCAGTGTCGAAATGAAGGCCGTGGCAATTTTTTTGGGCATGCGGCAATTTTACAAAAATACGGAACTGCGGGAATGACGAATGTTGTCGGTGAACACGGGGCGCGCGGATAGTATAACCACCATGTTCGACTTCCTTGCACCATCGCTCCATGATCATGCCCGCCTTTGCGGCGGCGGCCGCACGAGACGCGAGTTCTTGCAAATCGGCGCGCTAGCCGCAGCGGGGCTTTCGCTGCCGCAGTATCTTCGCGCGAAGGAAGAAAAACGGATCAAGCCCGGACACGACAACCGCTCGTGCATCATGATCTTCAATCTCGGAGGTCCGAGCCACATCGATCTTTGGGACATGAAGCCGGATGCTCCGTCGGAAATCCGGGGGCCGTTCAAGCCCACTCGCACCAAGTCAGATGCATTTGAGATTTCCGAACTGCTGCCGATGCACGCGAAGATAGCGGACAAGTTTTCGCTTGTTCGCTCGTGTCATCACGACGGAGCTGCGGTGCACGACGCTGGCTGGCAGATGATGCAAACCGGACGTCGCTTTACCGGTGGAATTCACACGCCGCATGCAGGCGCGGTGACTTCCTATCTCATGGGCCGGAAGACCGACCTGCCGCCCTTTGTCGTGTTGCCGCAAACGATGGGGCGCGGCGGCGGAAATCTGCCAAACGGCCAGGCGGGAGGCTTCCTCGGCAAGGCGCATGATCCATTTTCGCTCATGGCCGATCCTTCGGTGAAGAATTTCAAAGTGCCGGACCTTTTGCCTCCCGATCAAATCGGCGCGGCGCGTCTGGACCGCAGGAAAACGATGCGGCAAATCGTGGACGGCGCGACGGCGGCGTTTTAGGAAAGCGAGGACGCGCGGCTGATGGACGATAATTTCCAGGCCGCATTCCGCATGATGACCAGCGAGCAGGCGCGTGCGGCATTCGATTTGTCGAAAGAACCGCAGGCTGTGCGCGAGCGCTATGGCATGAACCGCTTCGGACAGTGCTGCCTCCTCGCGCGGCGGCTTGTGGAGAGCGGCGTGCGATTTGTGACCATCAACACGTTCCTCACCGTGTTCGATGAAATCACGTGGGATATCCACGGTTCGAAGTCGTTCACGAGCATCGAGGGAATGAAAGACATTGTCTGCCCAATGTACGACCAAGCCTACACCGCGCTCATCGAGGACCTCGAACGCCGCAGTCTGCTTGGTGATACGCTCGTCGCGAACGTCAGCGAATTCGGTCGCACACCGAAGGTGAATCCTGCGGGTGGCCGCGACCATTGGCCGCAATGCTTCACATGTTACTTCGCAGGCGGCGGAGTGAAAGGCGGTCGCGTCATCGGCAAAAGCGACCCGATTGGCGGCTTCCCCGCCGAGCGTCCTGTCGGCCCCGGCGATATTGTTGCGACGATTTTCCAGAGCCTCGGCTTCGACACCCACTCGCACCTTCCCGGGCCGGGCAACCGTCCGTTTTACCTCACCGACCTCGGCACGGAGCCGATCAAAGAACTCTTCGCGTAAGCCGTCATGATGCTCCGAGTAATCACCATATTCCTGGCGTTGGCGCTAACCGCGATTGGCGATGTTCCATCCTTCCGCAACGACATCCTGCCCATTTTCAGCAAAGCGGGATGCAACAGCGGCGGGTGTCACGGCGCGCTCGCAGGGAAGGGCGGTTTTCGTCTTTCGCTGTTTGCTTACAACCCCGAGGCAGATTGGATCACGACGGTGCAGGAATCGCGCGGACGTCGCGTCGATTTCACGGAACCGGGCGCGAGTCTGCTTCTCACGAAACCTACGATGACCATCCGTCACAAAGGCGGCAAGCGGCTCTCGGTGGATAGCGATGATTACCGCACGCTCGCTGCGTGGATCGCTTCGGGTGCGCCGGGTTTGCAGGAGAATGAAGCGCGGCTGACTTCCATCGCAGTTTCGCCCGAGGAAGCGGTGCTGAAAAAGGGCGACACGCTTTCGCTCAAAGTGACCGCAAAATACAGCGACGGTCGCGAGCGTGACGTGACCCGCTGGGCGAAGTTTACATCCGCCGACGAGACGGTCGCGAGTGTTTCGCAGGATGGAAAAGTGACCGTGCTTGGACCGGGCCAAGGCGCGCTGACGGCCTGGTATTCATCGCTCGTCGTGGTGGCGCGCGTGACGGTGCCGTGGGAGCACGACGTGGCCACGGATGTTTACAAGAACGCCCCGCGCGCGAACTTCATCGACGATCAAATCCTTGCGCAGCTCGAGCGACTGAAGCTCAAGCCATCTCCTGCTGCGGACGACGCCACGTGGGTCCGGCGCGTCTATCTCGATATGATTGGGCGTCTGCCGACGCCGGATGAAGCGTGCGCGTTTGTGGCGGACAAGACTCCTGAAAAACATCGCGCTCTGGCCGATCGGCTGATGCAGCGCCCAGAGTTCGTGGACTATTGGGCTTACAAGATTTCCGACATCCTGCTCGTGAACGGATCGAAGCTGCGGCCTGCGGCGGTGAAGGCTTACTATGATTGGATTCGCCAGCGCATCGCGGACAATACGCCTTGGGACGAGTTCGCGACCCGTTTAGTAACTGCGAGCGGCTCGTCGATGGAAAATGGAGCGTCGAATTTCTTCGCGGTGCATCAGGATCCGGAGAGCATGGCGGAGAATGTGAGCCAGGCGTTTCTATCGCTCGCGATTAACTGCGCCAAGTGCCACAACCATCCGCTCGAGAAGTGGACGAATGACCAGTATTATGCGTTCGCAAATCTGTTCGCCCGCGTCCGGGCGAAAGGCTGGGGCGGCGACCCACGCAATGGCGATGGCCAGCGCACACTCTACACGCTCGCATCAGGCGATCTCACGCAACCGCGTCTTGGCAAGCCGCAGCTGCCCGCGCCGCTCGATGCTCCGCCCATCGCAATGGACGATCCGGGCGACCGCCGCGAGGTCCTCGCGAAGTGGCTCACCAGCCGGGAGAACCCGTTTTTTTCGCGCGCCATCGCGAATCGGGTGTGGGCGAATTTCATGGGCGTCGGACTTGTCGAAAGCGTGGATGATCTCCGCGCTACGAACCCTGCGAGCAATGAAAAGCTGCTCGCCGCGCTCGCTGCACATCTGGGTAAGAGCAAGTTCGATTTGCGTGCGCTGATGCGTACCATCGTCACGTCTCACGCCTACAGACGCAGCAGTCAGACGCTGCCGGAGACTCGCGAAGACCGCCGGCATTACAGCTACTTTTTCCCGCGCCGACTGATAGCGGAGGTGCTCGCCGATGCGGTTGCGGACGTTTCCGGCGTGCCGGATAAGTTCACGGAGATCGTGCTCACCGATGGCTCCACCGAAAAGACCGATGCCTACAAACCCGGCACGCGCAGTCTCCAACTCGCCGACAGCGCGGTGAAGAACTACTTCTTGAAAACATTCGGCCGCAATCAGCGTGACATCACCTGCGAATGCGAGCGCTCCTCGCAGCCGAGTCTCGTGCAGGCGCTTCATCTTTCCAACGGCAGCACGCTCAACGAAAAGCTCTCGGCGAAAGACGGGCGCGTGACCAAGCTGCTCGCTCAAAATCTGCCCGATGCCGAACTCATCGACGAAGCCTACTTCCTCGCGCTGTCACGCCCCGCGGGAGCGAAGGAACGCGAAGGGCTGCTGCCGCTGCTTGCAGCCGCGACCGGCGATGAAAAGCGGCGGGTTGTCGAAGACCTCTTCTGGTCGCTGCTCACGAGCCGCGAGTTTATTTTCCAGCACTGATTTCCACGCCGATGAAATTCCACACCATCGCTACTGCAATTCTGCTTTCTACTGTCGTCGTCGTACACGCCGCGAACTATGAAGCCGAGATCGCTCCCATTCTCCGCACGTATTGCGCAGGCTGTCACAACGACACGGACCTCGAAGGTGACCTGAGCATGGAGACCTTCGCCGCGCTGCGGAAAGGCGGGGAGAAGGGCGATCCGATTAAGACCGATGAGAAAGGACCGCTTCTTTTACGAGTCATCGAGGCGACCGGGAAAGGCAAGATGCCGCCGAAGGATGAGCCGCAACTTACTGCGGAGGAACTCGCCACGCTTAAAAAATGGGTAGCCGCGGGCGCGCCGGGACCTGTGAAGGATGAGTCGCTTTTTAAGAAGCTGGTCGTTCCGAAAACAGCTCCCCGCGACGGACGCAAGATGCCGGTGACTGCGGCGGCGTTTTCTCCAGATTCCATGACGCTCGCGGTCGGGAAGGGGAATGCTGTCGAAGTCCTCAACCCGGCGGATGGCGCGGTCGTGAGGCGACTCGAAACGCCAGGCAAAGTGAATGCGGTGCATTTTTCTGCGGACGGAAAGCAACTCATCGCCGCGACAGGAGTCATCGGGCTCAATGGCAGCGCGCTCGTCTGGAACATCGCGGACGGCGCGTTGGTGCGCGAATTTGGCGGTGCTCGCGATACGCTTTATGACGCGGAGTTTTCACCGGACGGGACGGTGGTGGTCACCGCCGGTTATGATCGCGTGATTCGCTTTTACAATGCGGGCGACGGGAAGCTCATCCGCTCGCTGGATATTCATAAAGGCGCGATTTTTGACCTCGCATTTTCGCCCGATGGAAACGTGCTCGCTTCGGCCAGCGCGGATTTCACGGTGAAGCTTTGGCGGGTCGCCGACGGTGAGCGGCTTGACACGCTCAATCAACCTCTCGGTGAGCAGAACGCGGTTCTATTTACCCGCGATGGCGAGCACATCGTCTCGGCGGGCGCTGACAAGCGAATCCACCTCTGGCGCTTCCTCTCGAAGCAGAAGCCTATGTTGAATCCGCTCATCACCGCCCGATTTGCGCACGAGAGTGCGGTGAGCGGATTGATGCTTTCCGTAGATGGAAAATCCCTCGTTTCCAGTGCGGAGGACAGGACTGTGAAAGTTTGGTCGCTTCCTGCGCTGGCAGAGCTCCACGCATGGCCGACGCGCCCCGCTGCCTCGCCCGTGCTTGCTGCGCTGCCGGCGAGCAACCGCTTCATCGCGGCACGAATGGATGGAGTGATCGACACGCTCGAAATCCCGGCAGCAAAACCCGCAAGTGCTCCGCAGACCGTGAAAGAAACGATCGTGCCGACGCAGAACGCGCAAGCCGAGGTTGTCGAAACAGAGCCAAACGATCAACCGGCGCAGGCCGCAGTGGCGCTTCCCTTTCCTGCGGTCATCAAGGGAAACATTGGTGCAGCGGGCGATGTGGACCATTTCCGTTTTCATGCGAAAGCCGGTCAGCAAATCGTTCTCGATGTCGACGCCGCGAGCGCCAAGTCGAAGGTCGATTCGCATATCGAAGTCCTCACTACGGATGGAAAGCCGATCGAGCAGGTCGTGCTGCAATCCGTGAAGGAAAGCTGGTTCACTTTTCGCGGAAAAGACTCCATGACGTCCGATGATTTCCGTGTGCAGAACTGGCGGGAAATGGAGCTCGACGAGTTCCTTTTCTGCAATGGTGAAGTGGTGAAGCTCTGGCACTATCCTCGCGGCCCGGACAGCGGCTTTCGCGTTTATCCCGGCACGGGAAATCGCACCACGTTCTTCCAGACCACGCCGACCGTGCATCCGCTCGGCGAGTTTTGCTACATCGTCGAGCCGCTGCCGCCCGGTTCGCAACCGCCACCAAACGGGCTCCCGGTTTTCCGCCTGAACTTCGAGAACGATGACGAGCCAAACCGCCGGAGCGGCTCGGATTCGTTGCTCATATTTACCGCGCCGCGCGACGGCGACTATGTCGCGCGCATTAAGGACGTGCGCGGCTTTGGTGGCGAAAAGGACCATCATTACACGCTGCGGCTGCGGAATCCCGAACAATCATTCACGGCGACACTTGCGGGCAAGGACCCGAAAATCAGCCCCGGTGGCGGTCGCGAGTTCACCGTGAGCATCGTCCGAAGCGAGGGCTTGGACGGGCCGGTGACCGTGGATGTCGCGAATCTGCCGCCTGGCTTCACCACGACTGCGCCATTGATCATTGAAGCCGGACAGAATCGTGCGACCGGCGTAATCTACGCCGGTGACGGAGCAGCGGACCCGGATGAAAAGGCCGACAAAGCAGTGGTAATTACAGCCCGTGCGTCGGTGAACGGGGGGGAGGTCGCGAAGAAGCTCGGCGATTTGGGAAACATCGCGCTTGGACCACAGGCGAAACTAACGGTGGAAATTCTCCCGCAGAGCGGCGAGGTTGAGCTTGGTAAGCCATTGGAGTTCACGATTCGCCCTGGCGAGACCATTACCGCGCGAGTCCGTTCGCAGCGGCATGATTTCAAGGGGCGCATCAGCTTCGGCAACGACGACAGCGGCCGGAATCTCCCTTACGCCGTGTTCGTCGATAACATCGGCCTGAACGGACTGATGATTGTCGAGGGCCAAACGGAGCGGGAGTTCAGCATCACAGCGTCTCCTATCGCCGCGCCTGGCGAACGGTTGTTCCACCTGCGGGCCTCCGACGATGGCGGGCAGGTCTCCAAGCCTGCCAAACTGCGGGTGGTCGCGCGATAGATTCCGGGCGCTCACGGAATTGACGCAACTCGTGCTGCCGCGCATCGTAGCCGCATGCCGATTTACGAGTTTTACTGCCCCGACAATCACCGCATCTATTCGTTTTTCGCCCGCAGCTTGCGGCTTGCCGACAAGATCCCGCGATGCCCGGATAACCCAAAGTGGCGGATGGAAAAAATGCTCAGCTCTTTTGCTGTCACGGGCGGGGCCTCCGAGCCGGATGCGGGTGGCGGGGATAGTTCTGATGATGCGCGAATGGACGCAGCAATGAATGTGATGGAACGGGAATTTGGGAGTCTTGCGGATTCGGACAATCCCGACCCACGCGCAGTGGCAAAAATGATGCGCCGAATGGGAGAGCTGACCGGCGGTCGAATGCCCGGCCAGATGGAGGAAATGCTCGCGCGAATGGAGAAGGGCGAGGACTTGGAGAAACTCGAGGAGGAATACGGCGATGCGATGGAAGGAATGGAGGATTTCGGGATGGGCGATGAGGAAGGACCCGGGCCCGGGAAACGTGGTCCGCGCAAGCGGCGGGCGGCGACACGCGATCCGAAGATGTATGAGATGAGTGACTGGGTGGACGGGGATTGAATCCCAGGTCTCAGTTGGCGCGGAAATCGCTAATTGAGTCGCGATGTCCTCCGTAGTCGCCGACCAGGATTTTACAAAACTCGTTTTCCGTGCCGATCCGTTCAGCAGGATGGATTCGGCGTTGCGTTACGAATTGCTCTCCCTCTCTAGGCCCGCGCAATTTTCGGATGGCGAGTATTTTTACAGAAAAGGACTGCCTCCCGACGAGGTGTTCGTCCTTCTTTCCGGAACGATCCGGACTTTTGGCTACATGCCGGGAACCGAAGGGCGGGTAGCACTCGGGGAACATGGTCCCGGTGCTTGCATCGGCTGGGATTCAGCGCTTGCTGATTTTGGTGAGACCGAGGCTATTGCCCAAGGCATCGCGTCAGGCATTGTGATTGCGGCGGATGATTTCATACGTATTGCGAGGCAGGACGCGGCGCTGCGAAAGGCAATCCTCGCGCAACCGAGCATCGGCGAGGTATGGCGCGTGGTCATCGCTGAATTGCATAGACGTGGGATTCCCGTGAACGCAGCCGAGGCGGTGGTGAAGAAATTGAGCCCGTCCTTTATTGCGCGCGACTGGCCTGCAATGCGCAGCGAGATCGAGGCGAAGAGGAGCTTCACGTGGCTCGTGGCCGGAGGCTCTGGGGTTTTGCCGGGCACCTTATGGCGGTCTGACGATGGCACGAGATGGGCGAGGCTCATAGGAGTTCCGGCCGAAAAACTGGAAGCTGTGATGAAGAGATTTGCGGCGACGGATTTGCAGGGGCACCCTGCTGCTGCAGCGATTGAATCGCATGTAGGCGTGACAAGTCAGACAGCGCAGAACACCGCACCCGTGGAGCGTCTCGCGCCGCGGGTTGCAGGGCGGTTGGTTTTCCGGGCCGGTGTTTTATTCCTGGGGTTGTGCGCGGGAACCGTGATCGGATTGAGTGGATGGGCTTCGCGACAGCCTGTGGTGGAGCGCGTGGAGTCGGGCGGGCGTTTATTCTTTGCTGGTGATTCCCACGATCTAAAGGCGTCGTTTTCGGGGCGACTGGCCGAGTTGCGGATTTCTCCCGGGCAGAAAGTCTCGGAGGGAACGGTGCTTGCCGTGGTCCATCCTCCTCACGACGAGGCAAAACTAACGCTGCTTGGCTCAACGCTTGCGCGGGCGAAGTCGGAAATTGAGTTTTGCGAAAAGTTGCTATCGGGCGGGTCGGTGACGATTGAGCAGGCTCCGAACGCCATCGCGCTGACGGTGCGCAATTTCGACGCGCTCCGAAGTGAACTGAGGGTAAAGCGAGCGATCGGTTCCGGCCTCAGGGATGATCCCAGTCTTTCAGTTGCTGAGAAGGCTTTGGTAGATGCGCATTTCGCGGCTGTCAGCGCCGACCGGTCTGCGCGGGTCGATGCGGCGCAGAACGATTCCTCAGTGAAGCGCGAGGATCTCGCGGAAGCTGAGCAGGCCTTGCGGGAGGCGCAGGCTGAACTGCGATTGCAAATCTCATCCGCCACCGAACTGCGTGCCGAACGCGGCGAAGATGCGAAGCTTTCCGCGGCTGCGGCGGCACGTGCGATTGCCTCCTGCAAGCGGGCCGTATCGCAGCGTCAGGAATCTGTGAATCGTATCCGGAGGGAGATATCCTCGATTCGTGTTGCACCTGTTTCCTCCCCAGGGCCGGCGGCCGATCCCGACGGTATGGCTAAACTCGAGGCCGCGATTCGAGAAGCCGAGAAGGAAATTCGCAGCTACTCTGCGTCGATGCGCGTTCTCGCAATCGAGACGCGAACCGGACTGGAACATGTGTCCTCTGAAGCGGCACCGCGGCAGATTATCGCCGCCCGCGCCGGTTTTGTGGACTCCGTGGTCACCCTTCCGAAGGGCACAGAGGTTTCTGAAACGACGGTGCTCGGGCGATTGGTTACGCGCACTGCATGGGAGCTGGAACTTCCCGATGCCGTACTCCAGTTTCTCAAACTGGGCCGCCGGTTCGCGATATTCAAGACTGCGAGCGATGGTAGTGAGATTCGGGTCGATGCCTATTTCACTGGTATCGCGGAGGGTGCTGGTGCCAATCGCGCCCGCTTCACAACGACGGCTTCGGATGATGGATGGCGGCAGGGAGACATGTTTCGGATAAAAACCGATGCAGTCGTGGGCTCGCTACTGGATCGCTGGCTGGTCGAACCATCGTCGATTTTCCGGTAGATCCGGGAAATCCGACGCTGCGATACTCTTTTCGCTAAGAAGCGCATACAAACGAGCATTGGCGTAGCAGCAGGAAGCGCCTAGTTCCTCATCCTGCCAATACGCCAATGCACTGGAATCCATCGCCCAATCACGACCCATACTCACCGCCACCGGAGGGACGCTTCCAGCGGTTCTGCTACTGGCTTGCAGGCGCGCGGGCGGAAACTCTGCAGCATTGTCCTGCGACGGAGCGTGAGCGCATCGCCGTATTGGGAAGTACGGTACTCATTCCGACTGTGATGGGGTTCCTCGGGATGATTTTCTACACGAAGAGCCGGTTTCACGAGCCGCCGTGGTTCAGTATCATCCTTATCTCGCTCGCGTGGGCGGCTGTGATTCTGAATGTCGACCGAATTCTTCTCGCCACCTATCGGCCGTTTCAGCCGTGGTGGCGGCGATTCATGCAGGTCGTATTTCGATTTCTGCTCGCTGGCGTGGTGAGCGTCGCGATTTCGTTTCCGTTCTGCCTCGATCAATACCGGCCGGCGATCGTCCACCGCTACCAGACTGAGTTGCAGGGAAAGCTGAACGGAATGCGCAACGAGGAAGCTGCCGGGCGCAAGGCATTGCGCGACCGATTGGAAGAGATTCGCGCAAAGGGCGAGGTAGACCGAAAGCAGTTGCTCGCCGATTTCAAGACTCGCCACGACGCACTCACGGCGCAGTTGCCTGAGCTGCAAAAAGTAATCGTAAACCCCGAGGCTTACGCAGACACGCGCATGGAGGAGGAGCGTAAAAAGGCGGGCGAGCCGGATTTCGTGGCTCCTGCGAGTGGGGCCACGCGCAACATTCTCGCGCAAATCGATGCGCAGAAGGAGACGCTCGCGAAGACGAAATCGGAATTGGATGCGAAGCTCGACCTTCACCGGCGGCTCGTCGAGGCAATCGCGCGCGAGGCTTTGGGGCAGCCGAATGAGTTTTATCCCGAGGTGAAGAAGCCGGGTGAAGGTCCGCGCTTGAAGGACATGCAGGCTCGCGATCGCGCGACGGTTGCGGATGCAAACCGCCTTGAATCCGCATCGGTCGCGCAACAGGCGGCGCTTGCTGCGAGCGACAGGCAGCTCGCTGATGCGCGCCTCGCGGACAAGAATGCATATCTCGACGCGCTCGCGGCGAAGCGGGATGCCTTCGTGGAGGAGGGGAAGGAGAAGGAGCGCATCCGCAAGGAGCGCCTGGCGAAAGTCGAGGCCGACATTGTTACACTCGAAGCAGAGCACGCATCGCGAATTGAGAAACTCACGCAGCATATTGCCGCGCTGGAGGCAGATCACGCGAGCGCCCAGAAGCGCCACGACGAGACCCACCTGCCGCCGATTGCGCGCATGGAGCAGAAGATTAATGGCGTATTTGATCCGATGGAGGAAACGATCGGTCTGTACAAGGTCATCTTTGAACTTCCTCCGGACGCGACCGAGGAGGAAAAGCGCAACTCAGGACACAAGTGGATGGCTGGAGCGTTCCAGTTTCTGGTGATTTTCGGGACGCTGTTCGTTTTGGATCTCGTTCCGATCATGGCGAAGATTTTCTCGCGTCCCGGGCCATACGATGTGCTTGTGGAGCACCCAGAGTTTATCGCGAACGAGAATCTCGCTACCTACAAAGAAGCATACTCCCGGCAGCACGGCGGACAGTGGGAGGATGACGAAACGCCAGCCGACAAGAAACTGCTGCAAAGCCGAAAGCTCACCCTGCCGGTAAACGACCGGCAGACTTGATTGGGCGCGCGGACTCAGCCTTCGCGCTGGTGTTCCTGCTTCGCCTTTGCGGAGTCGGAAAATGCCTGGCCGCCTTCGAGCCAGCGGTGCATTGGCTCCGTGCTGCTGAGGGCTTCGTGGAGCGCGGAACTCAGGTCGTAGGTGGTGCGGTCCATTCCGGCTTCAATGAATGCAAACGTCGAGCCGTCTGCAGCGGCGGTCATGGATGCTTTAAGGTCGGGATTGTGTCCGCCTCGCGCGGTCAGGTCGTCGGGGTTTTCGTAGGCTCGCTGGCAGGTGCTGACATCCGTGGAGTGACCAATGCGACAGACTCCAGGTCGGGCGGGGTGAACGCTGCATTTTGAGTCACGCAGCATCGGGCAAGCGCGGACGGTACGGAGATGCTGCGAGAGCGTGAGGCCCGCGACGGCTTCGGCGTGTGCCTTCGTTCGCTCGACGAGTGCTGCGCGTTCCTCTGCGGAAAAGTGCTCGGTGATCCAAGCTGCGAGCGCGAAGATTTCGTGGGCGCGCGCGTCAATTTTCGCGAGGTGGCAGCAAGCCGCGCATCCGGCCTTGCAATCCACTTTGACGGCGAGTCCCTCGAAAAGTTGCGCCTCTAAGTTGTCCAGACGCTCGTGAGCGCGGAAGGTCGCCCAATGAATGTCGGCGACCTGCTGAACTTGTGCGAGGTCGTCCGCCGCTGCGTCGCGGAAGGCCGTTGCGAGATGGAGCAGGTCTTCGCGCGTCATATTGTGTTGGTGTGCGTCAGTTGGTCTTCAGCACTTCGATGAACGCCTCCTGCGGAATGTTCACCTGGCCGATGGCCTTCATGCGCTTCTTACCTTCCTTC
>SXWH01000088.1 GCA_005791535.1 Verrucomicrobiaceae bacterium
AGATTCGGAAATGCACTCGTCGCGCCGAGCGTGCAGTTTTCATAGATGCCATTCTGCGCCGTGCCCGAGACATCGTTGGCAGTAGTGCCCGTCGTTTCGTCAAACGTCCAAAACGCGATGGGCGAATCGGCGAGGACGGAGCTGTTGTAAGTGGCGTTGCCGGCAAAGGCGAACGTAGCGCTTATGTAGAACGCGACAAGCAGTGCGGCGATGACGGAGAGACGACGGATCATGGCGAATAGTGTTCGGGTTGACGGGATGGAATCTGGTCCGGAGGCAGGATTGCGAAGTGCCTTTCGGATGCAACGAAAAAGGCGCCCCGATTTTCATCGGAGCGCCTTTCGTGAATTGTCTGGCTTTGTGGCCTATTTTGGCGATGCGGGACCGGTTCCACCGCTGCCGCCCTCGCCCGGCTTGCCGTTCGGGTCGTCCTTCGGATCCACCGTCCAGCGAATCTGCGATTCGTCGCCGGGATTCCAAATGATATCGCCCGTTTCTGTCAGCAAGTCTTTGCCGAAAACCTCGCGTGCACTGCCATCGAGCATCGAAATGATGCCTTTCTCCGTGTAACGGGCCACGAAGGACTTCGCGTTCCCTTTCGGTGCGCCATCGTAATCCTTCTTGGAGATGGTTTTGTGCGCGCGCTCCTCGCCAGGGAGGCCCTGTTCGAGGAAGATAACGACATTAGAAGGAGCGGCCACATTCTGAAGGCGGACGTCGTTCTTCTTGCCGTCCTTGTCCTTCCGCTGGAGCTTTCCGTTGATGGCGATGGCGAACAGAGGCTTCGTTAGCTTCTTGCCCTCCGGATAGTGCGCGCCCGGTAGCCAGAGGATATTCTCCTTGGTGTAGAAGGCTGCGGTCCGGCCTTCCTTGACGAAGTCGGCAGGGGATTTATTGCCCATCTGAGTCGGGAGCGCATTGTACCAGGCCTTCGCTTGGTCGGGATGTGTCATGGCGCTCCAGTCCTCTTTCCCGTCAGCGTCCTCATCCGGAAGTTGGCCATCGTGCTCGCTCGCGTATTTGCCTGCGGCAGCGGCGAGATTTCGCATGATGTTGAGCGCGTGTGCTTTGTTTGCATTGCCGCGGATTTTGACAATTACCGGGAGCGCGATGGCTGCAATCACGATGATGATCGCGATAACCACCAGGATTTCCATCAAGGTGAATGCCGACTTGCGTCGGAGTGATGAGGCGGACTTTGTAAGTTTCATAGGACTAGTCTGTGCCGAGCGTGCGGTTTGGTGCCGTGGAAGTCATGAGAACGCGGTTGTTGCCATTGATTTGCTGAATGGCGGAAACGAGTTCACCGGCTTTGTGCTCGGGCTTCAGGCTGATATTATAGCGGATTTCCGTCATCATTCCAGCCTGAATTGATTCGACGGAAATAACGTCGTGGGAGGCGAGGTATTTTTCGAATACCTGCTCAAAAGCGGTATCGTAGTTGATGTCGTTTGTAACGCGGATCCGGAGAAAGTGGCTGGCGCGGTTCGGGGCGAACCAGTTTCCACGTGAGAAGTAGTAAATGATTGCGGAGACCACGAGCGTAGTAGCGCATGCCATGCCGTATTGACGTGCACCGACTGCGAGACCCGCAGCCATTGCGAGGAAGATGAATCCAATGTCGCGAGCTTCGGAGAGTGAAGTTCGGAATCGGATGATTGAAAACGCCGCGAACATACCGAATGCAGTCGCCTGTGCCTTCTCCTTATCGCCGAAGCGCACCACCATGATGATGACGGTCACCACGGTGCCAAGAATCATCAGGGTATGGACGTAGTCCTGCGAGAGTTTTGCACCACGGAAGGTTGCGCGGTAAACAGCTGCGATTGTCGAGGTCAGGATAAACGACAGGAAGATCGCAAAGAGAATTTCCGCCAGCCCAGCGTCGGCAGCGCCGAACTTGAGGGTGTTCTGAAAAAACTCGACGATCCCGTTCATTCCCATGTCGTGGAGCACCCTCAAAAGTGGGCCGAGTTTTTCGATTTCGATATCGTCCGCAGCGGGGGCCGCGGCGGCGATTGTTGGTAGGATGGATTGCAGCATTATTTGTGTATTTTGATTGCGTGTATGGGTTGTCCGTTTCAGCCAACTGCCGGAGAAGCAGGTGGCTCTGGAATGATGAGCCCCGACTCAGAGGTCACCATGTCCATTTCCGTGTCACCGGAGTTTGGGAGTGGTTTCAGGAACTTTGGTGCGAGCATGGAGCGAAGAACGGGGTCGCTTCTTTCCAGTGCATTGCAGTACTTGGAATGGCTCTGGAGTTTGCATCCTGTTTTTGCGAGAAGCACACTCAGCCAGTAGGGGATTGTGCCCGTGATTTTTACTTCCAGGACGGAAATATCTTCCGGGTACATGTAGTTCTCAGGGCGGAAATTCGGATCGTCGGGCGTCGGTACGAGGTTGTCCAAGCGATAGGCGATTCCGGTGTCATAGGTTACGCGCAGGTCGCTCGTTGGGTCCTTTGCGGCGTAGGCGCGACGGTCATAACGCATGACCATCACAGGCTTGAATCCACGGCGCTTTACCAGGTCATTGATGATTTCCTCGCAAGTCCGGGTGTCGACCGGATTTAGCTTCATCGTGGGCATTTCGCCGCGTCCTACGCGCAGGGCCTCTTCGAGGGGCATGCGGACGCGGCGCTTCACTCCGCGGCCTTCCTGCTTGTGCTTTACTTCGATGAAAACGGTTGGGGGAATCTTGCCATTGTTGCTTCCGTAAACGCGGACGCGGAACTTCCGGCGGTTCCGGGAGCCGCGGATTTTCTCCCAATAGCAGTCGCGCTCGTCGTTGTCGTAATAGAGCGAAACGATCGGGTAGTACGCGGTTTCGTCCGCATTCGCGTCGGCGCAGAGTTGCGGTTCCAGTGTTTCCATCAATCGGGCACGGGTCTGCCCGTCGATGACGAACTTCATTTCAAATCGGTCGAGGCGGTAAAAGCTCACGGGCGGAATCTAGTAGTGTAATGGAAAGTGTGTTGACGGATTGGGTCGGGCTCGCGGTTTTCGTAATCCCGAGGCGAAAAATCAATCAACTAATTTGCGCAAATGTCACAAATTAACGCAATTTTTGATTAAGTAATTTTCCGTTAGCGAACGTCAAAAAACTGGACCACCCGATTCGACGGCTAATTTCCGCCGAAAAATTTGCGGAAGGAACGCAGCAGTCCCTTCTCCTCACTCGGTTCCGGTTTTCGCAATCCTCCGGGACTTTCAGGCGCCGGTTTTCGTGCTTCGCCGAGTTCGGCATTTCGCGGCTCCGCGGGCTTGAATGCTTG
>SXWH01000089.1 GCA_005791535.1 Verrucomicrobiaceae bacterium
GGCATCAACAAACCGAACGTGCGCTACGTCATTCACTACTATCTGCCGAAAAACATCGAGGGCTACTATCAGGAAACCGGGCGCGCCGGTCGCGACGGACTGCCGGGAGAGTGCATCCTTCTTTTCTCCGCGGGCGACGTTGCGAAACAGACCGGCTTCATCAATGAACTCAGCGATCCCGAGCAGCGGAAGATTGCCCGCGCGCAACTCCAGACAATGGTCAGCTACGCGGAAAGCGGCGGATGCCGGCGGCGCGAGTTGCTGAACTATTTCGGCGAGCGTTTTCCCGCACCGAATTGCGGCGGATGCGACAACTGCCTCGAACCGCGCGAGACGTGGGACGGCACGCTGGCCGCGCAGAAATTCCTGAGCTGCGTATGGCGCGCGCGGGAAGCCAGCTACCGCAAGGACGCGACCTTCGGCATGGCGCACCACGCGGAGATTCTCACCGGCGCGGACACCGAGCGCATCCGGAAATGGAAGCACAACGAACTCACGACCTATGGCATCGGCAGGGACCTCCAGCGACCCGATTGGATGTTTATCGGCCGCGAGCTTGTGAGGCTCGGATTCCTGCGGCTCGCGCAAGGCGAGTTCCCCGCCGTGGAACTCACACAAGAGGGCGTGGACGTGCTGAAAAGCCGCTCGCGCATCGAGCTGACAAAACTCCCCGCACGCTCGAAACGCGACGAAGTGCAGCGGGCGAAACCGAAACGCGCCGGCGACATCTCGTGCGACGAAATCCTTTACGAAAAGCTCCGCCAGCTCCGCCGCGAACTGGCGGATTCCCTCGGCGTTCCGGCGTACATCGTCTTCGGCGACGGCACGCTCCGGGAGATGGCCCGCGATTATCCGCAGAACGAAATCGAACTGCGGAACATCAGCGGCGTCGGCGAGCGAAAGCTGGAGCAATTCGGCGCGCAATTCACCGACGCAATTGTGAAATACCTCCGCGAAAACCCGCGCCAGAGCTTTCTCGACGACGAGTAACCGCGGGACTGCGGGAGAAAATCGTTATTGAATCACACCGGCATCCCCGCGCAGCATCGCCGTCCACTTTATGATCACTCTCGGCATCGACAGCGGAACTCAGAGCACGAAATGCATTGCCCTCGATCTGGCTTCCGGAAAAATCCTCGCCTCGGCCTCGGAGCCCTACGACCTCATCGCAGGACTTCCGCCCGGACACATGGAGCAGGAGCCGCAGAAATGGCTCGATGCGGTGGACAAGACGGTGCGCTCGTGCATTCAACAGCTCGGGAAAAAGAAGGAGCTGATTTCCGCAATCGGTGTCTCAGGCCAGCAGCACGGCTTTGTTCCGCTCGATAAAAAGAACAAGGTTATCCGCCCCGCAAAGCTGTGGTGCGACACGTCAACGACGGACCAATGCAAGCAGTTCGAGGCGGAGTTCGGCGGAGTGGACGGGCTCATCAATCTCACCGGCAATTCGCTGCCACCCGGATTCACCGCGTCGAAGATTCTGTGGCTCAAGCAGAATGAACCGAAAAATTTCAAAGCCCTCCGCTCGGTGCTGCTGCCGCACGACTACATCAACTTTTTCCTCACCGGCGAGAAGGCCATGGAGTTTGGCGACGCGAGCGGAACCGGCCTTCTCGACGTCCGCACGAAGCAGTGGTGCAAGCCGCTGGTCGAGTTCATCGACGAAGGTCTTGAAGAATGCCTTCCACCGCTCGGCAGCAGCCGTCGTGCAGTCGGACTGCTGACAGACGCGCTGCGGGAGGAATGGGGACTTTTGAAAAGCCCGGTCGTCTCCGCGGGCGGCGGCGACAACATGATGGGCGCAATCGGCACCGGAAACGTGCAGGCCGGCGTCGTGACGGCGAGCCTCGGCACGAGTGGCACACTCTACGCATTCAGCGCGGAACCGGTGGTGGACCCCGAGGGCGAAGTCGCGGCGTTTTGCGACAGCACGGACCGCTGGATGCCGCTCGTCTGCACGATGAACGTCACGGTCGCCACCGAACAGGTGCGCAAGATGTTCAACTGGTCGCACGCGGAGCTGGAGAAGCACATTCTCGAAACCCAACCTGGCGCGGACGGCCTGCTCTTTCTGCCGTATCTTAACGGCGAGCGCACACCGAACCTACCCGCCGGCACAGGCGTTTTCCACGGACTCACCACGGAAACGATGTCGCCTTCACACCTGGCACGGGCGACGATGGAAGGCGCGACACTCGGCCTCGCATACGGCCTGAACCGCTTCCGCCAGCTCGGTATCGAGCCGACCGAAATCCGCCTCACCGGCGGCGGCAGCAAGAGCGCCGTGTGGCGGCAGGTCTGCGCGGATGTTTTCGGGGTGCCGACAGTCTGTCTCGAAAGCGCGGAAGGTGCCGCGCTCGGAGCCGCGTTGCAGGCCGCCTACGCGAGCGCCGCCGTGGACGGCCAGCCCACACGCTTCCGCGACCTCGCGGAAAAATATGTCACTCTCGACGAGTCAACACGCTGCAAGCCGGACGGTGACGCCGTGGAAGTTTACAGCCGGCTGCTGGGTCGCCAGAGCGACCTCACCAAGCGCCTCCACGCCGCGGGCTACTTGTAGTATTCGCGGGACGGCGGATTTCGGTCATCGACTTCCCGGCCCGCGCCGTGCTTACAGTTTGGTTACTTCTCAATGAGAGTCGCAGTTTTGAACGCAGGCGGGAGTGATCCCGACCAGGAATTCACGTCGTTTGCGGGATTGCCGGGAGACCCCGGGCACGCGCCCGTGAATTTTCACGCGTTCGCAGCATGCACCGGCGGAGGATTTTACCGAAAGACCAGCTCGATCCCCGAAGAGATTGGCGAAGTCATCCTGCTCATTCGCGCCGACGTCAAAGGCGCATGGAAAACACTGACGGAGCTGAAGACCGCAGGGAAAAAAGTCGCGATTTCGTGGAAGGAAACCGGCAGCCATCAGCTCGCAAAGCAACTCAACGATCCCGGCTCAATCGAGTGGTTCAAAAAACTCTGCACCGATGCCCACGGCGCAATCGCCACCACGCCGGAAAGCCTTTCGCTTTATCAAGCATGCGGGGCAAAGATCGCGGAATACATCCCCACGCCTTACCCGGTCGAATCGCCCGACTGGGATTTTTCGGTGCCGATTCCAAACCGCCGCGGCATTTTCATAGGCACGCGCGAATGGGACGTTCCGTCGAGAAACCATCTCGCGGCCATCGCGACCGCCGCGACGCTCAAGCAGCCCATGACGGTCTTCAATGTGGACGGCCGCTCCGGTCGCAGCAAAATCGCGGCACTGGGCATTGATCGCCTCGAGGTCATCGAGGATCGCCTTCCGTACGCCGAGTATCTCAGCGTGATGGCGAGGCACCGCATCGTCTGGCAGCTAGATTCAAGCTGCGTTCCCGGCCAGGTCGCGGGAGACGCCGCATTGTGCCGAATCCCAAGCGTGGGCGGCCACGGCGCTGTGGATCGCGAACTTTTCCCAATCATGACCGGCGGCGGACGCAGCACCGACATGCTGTTGGAAATCGCGAGCCGTCTGCTGAACGACACGCGGATCTACACATCCGAGGTGAAAGTGGCGGCATCGCTGGCGCGGCACAAAATCTCGTTCTCCGTGATCACGGAACGTCTCTACCGCTTCTTCTGCAGACTCGCGGAATGAGAGCGCTACGAGCCGCAGGTCGGGTCGCTGCATATGCCGCCACGGCGCTCCTTGCAGGCGGGCTCGCAGTCCGCTTCACAACTCGCGACAGCGTCGCGGGGCTTTCGGCGATTTACTACGCGACGCCGTGGGCGGTGCTTTCTACGTGCGCGCTGCTTCCCGCGCTGTTGTGGGTTCGACGGCGCAGGTTCTTTACGGCGGGCGGATTCGCGCTGGTCTTCGCCTTGTGTACGGCAGCGTGGGTAAAGACCGCGTTTCGATCCGCTCCGGATTCCCGCGCGAAAGATTTCCGTGTCGCGTATTGGAATACCGGTCGGCCGGGAGGCCGCGTCGCCCGCTCGCTCGCGCACATTCATGCGATCGATGCCGACATTTTCGGCCTCGGCGAAACCAAACGCTCGCGCAACCCGGCGACCTCCGAATGGGCGGACGGCTTGCGCGGGAAAAACGTACTCACTCTGCGAAGAAACATGCTGCTCGTTTCCCGCGAAGCCGCATCGCAGGTGCACGATGGATTTCTCAACGACCGCGGCCAGTATGCGCTTACCGAGACACAAATCCGCGGCCGGCAGGTCTTCGTTCTGCTTGTCGATTTCGACGCAATCATCGCCTACTCGCGCAAGCCGGCGTTTGATCGGCTCTTTCAACTCATCGACGCCATCGGCGACGCTCCGCTCATCGTCATGGGCGACTTCAACACACCTTCGGATTCCGTCCACTTCACCGAACTCCGCAAACGGATGAAGAGCGCCTTTGAATCCGCAGGTTCGGGCTACGCGAAGACATGGCCGATGCCGCTACCGGTTCTCGACATCGATCACATCTGGGTGAGCCGCCATTTTGAAATCGCAGCCTGCACGCATCGGACGACATTCCTTTCGGATCATCGCGCCGTCTTCGCCGACCTGCGCTGGGCGGACGGTCAGGGATTGAACTGAATCCAGTCGATGTTCATCAGACCGCTCTTCCCTGGATTCACGAAAACGATGTGAACGTCGCCACGCGCGGGTTTTGACGCGAGCGGAACGGTGGACTCCTTCCATGCGTCCCACTTTCCAGTCACAGGCACATCCACGGTTGCTAGCAATTCGCCCGTCGGAGAACCGCTGCGCAACTCGACTTTTCCGCCCGCTCCCGCGCTGGCGAAGCGGAGGGTGACGCTTGAGCTGTCGGCGAGGTTCAAGTTCGCGTAGCGGATGGTGTGACCGTGGTCTGTTGCACCAATCCCCTTCCCGCCGCTCGCGCCGCCAAGTCCGAGAACCTGCGGCGCTTTGCCCGCGAGTTCGCCCGATTCCGCTTCAATGCGCCGACTGCGGAGCGATACGCTCGCCTTTCCGCTCAGCGAGCCCGCAGGCGCGCGCCCGGCATCCGTGTAAACCGCCTCCAGCACAAACATGCCGGGCTTCTCCGCGCCTGCCACCGGCACTTCACCGGAGAGCCCGCGCACGAGCACCGGCCCGCCCTTCCCCTTTTCCAAACCGAGCACCCATCGAAGCATGATCGCGACTTCGTCCGTCGTGTGCTGCGGATGCGGAAGCATGGGAACCTGCCCCCACACGCCGTTGCCGCCTTCACGGACTTTCTTATTCAAAAGCTCCGCAGCACCGGCCTGTCCGCGATACTTGTCCGCGATCGCTATCAGCGCCGGCCCGATCATTTGCGCCTCCATTGTGTGACAGTTGAAGCAATCGCTCTGCTTCATCAGTGAAAGACCCGAATCCGTCACCGTTTCCTTCCCGTCCGCGCGTCGGAAAGCCGTGCTCACCAGCGTGCGCGTGCCGAATTCATCGGCCTTGGCCTTCGACGGCCCGTCCTCCGCATCCTCCACCGAGATGTGGTATGCCAGTGGTTTTCCAGGCGTGAAAAAATCACCGTCCTTCGGCTCATCGAACTTCACCACCGGTGCCGTGTTTCCCACGAGAATCGGCACGCTCGCCGTCGATGTCGCGCCGCCGGAGTCGGTGACGAAAACTTTCGCGACGTAGTTGCCGGGCTCCGTCAGCGTGACGCTGGGCTTCAAACCGGAATAGTGCGTCTTACCACCGATCGTCCACGCATACTTCAGTTCGGCACCTTCCGGATCGCTCGATCCTTCCGCGCTCAATTCCACGGTCAGCGGTTCGCGGCCCGCTGCGACGTTCACGGATGCCTTTGCGACCGGCGGAAGATTCCCGCGGATGTAGCTCAACTTGAGAATCTGCGAATCCTTGTTCGCGCCCCACGTCTCGCCGTAATCGAGGATGTAAAGCACACCGTCGGCATCAAACGTCGCATCCACCGGCCGTTTCACCAGCGTCGCTCCCTTCGCCACCTGTGGCTTTGCGCGCTCGATTTGGTCGCCCTTATTCGCAACGACGATTGCCCCGGTGAAGTCCTCAATTCCCGCGAGATTCGAGTCCGCATCGAGTCGCGCCCATTTGATAAACGGACGCTCCCAATCCCAAAACAGAAGGCACCGCGAGAAGTTCTGCGGAAAGCCGTTCGTCTTCGCGACATTCACGTTGCAGTAGTACACCGGCCCCGCGCACGCCGTGCGCCCGCCGGCATTTGGGAGCTGCGGAAACTCCGGCGACGCTCCGTATGGCCAGTAGATAAACGCAGGCACCGCGGGCGGAAGTTCGCGCAAGCCGCTGTTGTTCGGTCCCTCATTGATCGGCTTTGCGGGGTCGAACTGCGCGCCCACCTTTTTTGTCGTGTAGTCGTAGTCAAAATAAGCGCGGTTGTTCGCGATGAAATACGGCCAGCCGAAGTTGCCCGCTTTTTTCGCCTGATTGATCTCGTCGTATCCGCGCGGTCCGCGCTTTCCATCTCCGCCGGCATCCGGTCCAACCTCGCCCCAATACACGTAGCCGGTTTTCTGGTCGATGGACATGCGCCACGGATTCCGGCAGCCCATCGCGTAAATCTCCGGCCGCGTCTTCTCCGTGCCGGGAGGGAAAAGATTCCCCGGCGGGATTTCATAAGTCCCGTCGGCCTTCGGGCGGATGCGATTGATCTTCCCCGCGAGGCTCATCGTATTCGCCGCGGACTTCTGCGCGTCCCACGGAGCCTTGCCTTCGCGTTCGTCGATTGGCGCGTAGCCTTCGCTGTCTCCGTGCGGATGCGTGTTGTCGCCCGCGCTCCAGTAAAGGTTCCCGTCCGGACCAAACTCCACGGTACCCGCGTGGTGGCAGCACTCCTTTCGCTGCTCCTCGTATTTCAGCAGGAGCTTCTCGCTCGCGAGGTCCAGCACATCGTTCTTGATCGTGAACCGCGACAGATGCTGCCCATCGTAGCCCTCGGGCGAATACAGACAGTAAATCCACCCATTCTCGGAAAACTTCGGATCCAGCGCGAAACCGAGGAATCCGTTCTCCTGCCCCGTGAACACCTTCAGTTTCCCCACCTCCACGATTTGCTTCGTCTTTGGATCCAGCAGCCGCAACGCGCCGGTGTATTCGTTGAAAAATATCCGTCCGTCCGGCGCGATCTCCAGTTCCATCGGCTGCGGCATCCCCTCCGCCAGCTTCTCCACGCGGAAGCGGAAATCCTCCACCGACGGCAGCGGCGAAGCAGCGAACACGGGCATCATCGAAAGGGCGGAAACAGCGAGAAAGGACGGGACATTCACGCCCCTGCCAATCCCCGCAGCGCACGTTCTTTGGAACATTCTTTTCCAAAAGTGCACCTCCGACACACAATTCAGCCTTGCTCCCAAAGAGGATTGCCCCGACACGATTAACCCCGCCATGAAACACATCGCACTCTTCCTCTCCGCAACCGTCACCACCGTCGCTGCGCTCGCCCAGCAAGTATCGACGACCCCGCCCGCCGCATCCGGCGAGTGGACCACCAAGCAAATCACGCCTCACTTCTGGGCTGAAGGTGCCTGCGTCGCCGACGTGAACAAGGACGGCAAAATGGACGTCCTCAGCGGTCCGTTCTGGTACGCCGGCCCTGACTTCACCAAGCGCTCCACCATTTACGACATGGGCGATAAATCCTACGTAAAAAAGGGCGACACCACCGGAACCAAGATTCCCGGCTGGAAAGGCCACCTCAGCGGCGAGAACGAATACTCCAACAACTTCATCTCCTACGCCCACGACTTCAACGGCGACGGCTGGAGCGACTATCTCGTCATCGGCTTCCCCGGCAAGGAGACGTTCTGGTGGGAAAACCCGCAGGGCAAAGACGAGCCGTGGCAGCGCCACGAAGTCCTCGCCGTCACCGACAACGAATCGCCCATGTTCGTGGATATCGACGGCGACAAAAAGCCGGACCTCCTCGCCATGAGCAACGGCACGCTCGGCTTCTCGAAACAAGACGCCACCGGCGCGTGGAAATGGATGAACATCTCGGGCGAACCCAACCCGAAAGCCTACCAGAAATTCACCCACGGCATCGGCTACGGCGACATCAACAGCGACGGCCGGACAGATATCATCGAAGGCACCGGTTGGTGGGAACAGCCCGCAAACTGGGATGGCAAAACCCCTTGGACCAAGCACGAGTTCATGTTCGGCCTTGGCTCACAGCAATACGGCTACGACGTCAACGGTGACGGCAAGACCGACATCATCAGCGCACTCGCCGCACACGGCTGGGGCGTCGCATGGTACGAGCAGACCAACGAAGGCGGCGTCCAGGGCTGGGTAAAACACCTCATCACCGGCACCGACAAAGGCCCCGGCGACACCGGCGTCACGTTCTCGCAACCGCACGCCATCGACCTCGTAGACATGAATGGCGACGGTCTCCTCGACATCGTCACCGGCAAACGCTGCTGGGCTCACGGCCCGGGCGGCGACCCCGAGCCGAATGCTCCGTTCGTGGTTTACTGGTTCGAACTCAAACGCGAAGGCGGCAAAGCAACCTACATCCCTCACCTAGTTGACGCAGACAGCGGCGTGGGCACACAAGTCATGGCCGCCGACATCAACGGCGACAAAAAGCCCGACGTCATCGTGGGCAACAAAAAGGGCGTCTTCGTCCACACCCGGAAATAGTCGCGAGCCGCCAGGTTCTTTAGATGCCGCCCACGGTTCCGGCTGTGCTTATTTCCGGCACGGCTTCGGCGTTCGCGGCGTCGGTAGATGGTCTAGGCCCAAGGCGCTCCGGGCAAAACGTTCGGAAATCCGCGTCCGCAGTTTCCTGAATGCGAGGCTTGCCGCAGGCTGCCTGAATGGCTAGGGTCGCGGACTCGTTTCTTAAAACCATGGCTAAAAAGACTGCTCCAAAATCCGCGAAAAAGGCACCTGCTTCAAAAGCGAAGAATGAACTCGGCTCCGTAATGTCGGGCGCGGATATCCTTGTCGCAGCGCTGGAACGGGAAGGCGTTGACACGATTTTCGCGTATCCAGGCGGGGCTTCGATGGCGATGCATCAGGCGCTGACGCGCTCGAAGAAAATCCGCACCATTCTTCCACGCCACGAGCAGGGCGGCGTGTTTGCTGCGCAGGGTTATGCACGCGTGACGGGCAAGGCCGGCGTGGTGATGGCAACTTCGGGACCGGGCGCGATGAATCTCGTGACGGGAATTGCGGATGCGTTTTTGGATTCAACGCCGCTCGTAGCAATCACCGGCCAGGTGCCGCGGCACATGATCGGAAAGGGTGCGTTTCAGGAGACGGATGTGTTCGGTGTGACGGCGCCGATTGTGAAACACAACTACCTCGTCATGGACATCAACGATCTGCCGCGGATCGTGAAGGAAGCTTTTCACATCGCACAGACGGGTCGTCCGGGACCGGTGCTCATCGATATTCCGAAAGACGTGCAGATGGGAACGACCCAGCCGGTATGGCCGTCGTCGGTGAATCTGCGCGGTTACAATCCCGATGTTCGCGTGGGCGACGCGGAGTTGAACGAATTGATCGGCCTCATCCGCCAGTCGAAGAAGCCCGTGCTTTATGTCGGCGGCGGCATCATCAGCGGCGAGGCGCATGAGGAATTGCTGGAGTTCGCTGAGCGCACACAGATTCCCGTCGCGACAACATTGATGGGCGTGGGCGGCTTCCCGGAGACGCACCCGCTTTCGCTGAAATGGTTCGGCATGCACGGCACCGTAGCGGGCAACAACGCGGCAAACGAGGCGGACCTCATGCTGGCGTTTGGCGTGCGCTTTGACGACCGCATTACCGGCAAGCTCGAGGCATTCTGCAAGCACGGGACGATCGTGCATCTGGAAATCGACAGCTCGGAAATCAACAAGAACAAAGTGGTCAAACTGCCAATGCTTGGCGACGTGAAGGACGCGCTGAAGCGGGCCAATGCTTTGCTCGCGAAGGCGGGATTTGCGCGCAAGTCGAAGGGCTACGACCTTTACCCAGAGTGGCGCACACTGATCGAGAGCTGGAAGAAGGACTTCCCGTTTTACTACGAGGACACGCCGGATGCGATTCAGCCGCAGTATGTCATCGAGCAGCTCTACAAGCACACGAAGGGCGATGCGATTATCACGACAGGCGTGGGTCAGCACCAAATGTGGGCCGCTCAATTCTATCACTTCGACAAGCCGCGCCGCCTCATCAGCAGCCTCGGTCTCGGCTCGATGGGCTACGGCTACCCGAGTGCCATCGGCGCAAAAGCAGGCGCACCGGACAAGGAAGTCATCGACATCGATGGCGACGGTTCGTTTGTGATGAACATCCAGGAGCTCGCCTGCGCGCGCGTCGAAGGCATCGCAGCAAAGGCACTCGTTTTGAACAATCTGCACCTCGGCATGGTGGTGCAGTGGGAGGACCGTTTCTTCAAGAGCAACCGCGGACACACGGTCCTCGGCGTGTTTGAAGACAAGGCGATGACGAAGCCGAACACGCAGCAGATTTATCCGGACTTCCAGAAGATCTGCGAAGGCTTTGACATCCCGAGCCGCCGCGTTTCGCACAAAAAGGATCTCGAAGCGGGGCTGAAATGGGTCCTCGCGCAGAAGACTGCGTGCTTGCTGGAGGTCATGGTTCCTTACACCGAGCACGTGCTGCCGATGATTCCGGCGGGCGCGACTTACAAAGATTTGATTTACAAAGATACGTCAGTGCGTAAGACATTGACTCCAGGTAGCGGCCTGTAAGGGCTGCACATCACTTCCCACGAGAAGCGACCGCCACCGAGGGCACCTCTGAGCCCACGGTGGCGGTTGTATTTTGTGGTGGTGCGATTGAGCGTTGCATCGCGACCTGCGATTCTCCAAAAGCTCCGGCGTGGCCAGCCTCGCACCCGATACCCTCTTGATCCGCGCGCTTCGAAACGCCGAAGTCCATCTGCCGCCGGGCGATCTTGCTGCACAATGCGGATTGCCGCTTTCCGAAGTTCACGCATCGCTCGCACGACTCACCGCTGCAGGTTTCCAAATCGAATCGCGTCCGGGCTTCGGCTGCAAATTGCTCGCCGCGCCGAATCGACTCATCGCCGATGACCTGCACGCGCGGCTCGAAGACTGCGCAATCGCACGAGAAATCGTCGTTTTCGAAGAGACCAGCTCGACAAACGACGTCGCGTCAAACCTCGGACGCGCGGGACATCCCGGAGACGTAGCAATTTTCGCGGAACGCCAGACGGCCGGGCGTGGAAGGTTCGGACGAAAATGGTCTTCCGCCAGCCACGAGGGGCTCTGGCTTTCCCTTCTGATGCGCCCAGAACTTCCACTGTCGCACTGGCCGCGGCTCACGACGTGGGCCGGTGTATCAGTCGCCGCGGCATGCGGCCCGAAAGCTCGGATCAAATGGCCGAACGACGTGCTGATTGGCGGAAAAAAAACAGCGGGCATCCTAATCGAAAGCGCGACGGACGCCGCCGGCAACGCGTTTGCAGTCGTGGGGATCGGCGTGAATCTCAATCAGACGGAATTCCCACCGGAACTCAGCGGCCTCGCGACCTCATTGCGACTCGCATTCGGGCGTGAAATCGACCGGGCAGAATTCGCCGCGGCTTTGCTCTCCGAACTGAACGCCCGCCTCAACAATCTCGTGACCGACTTCCAATCGCTTCTCACCGACGCGGAAATGAGAAGCGCGATCCTGGGGAAATGGATCGAGTTGCATTCGGGCTCGGAAATTTTTTCCGGCATCGCCGAAGGATTGGATATCGACGGTAATTTGCTCATCCGAAAGGCAGACGGCATTTTGCAACGAATGACAGCCGGCGAAATTTCGACGAAACCGCTGCAATCCCCGCAGTAATTTGGCGGTTTCGAAAACATTTCGCCAACTTAGAACGAGGATTGCTTTCTCAATTTGCAGCCAATGCAAATTGCCAAACCAGACTTCCAGGACCAACTCGTGAGAGGTTTGTCGCACCGGATGAATAACATCCTGACCCTGTTCCACGGTTACCTCGGATTACTGCTGGAAAACGACAACCTCGACCCGGGCACTCAGGAGGGACTCGCGAGAATCAAGGAGGGTGCCCGTATCGCCACCGACTTGATGGATCGGACCAACGCCCTCGCGCGCCCCAGAAACATCATTCCCCGCCAGGTCACCATTCCGGATTTTCTCAATCAACTCGGGCCGTCCTTTGAAAAACTCGCCGACGGCCCGGGAAAAGTCACCGTCGAGTGCGAACCGGATATGCCTTTTGCCTGGGCCGATCAATCGCGCCTAAGAATCGCGCTTACCGAGCTCGTCAAAAACGCGTGTGAAGCTATCCAGCCCACCGGCACCGTTCATATTCGCTGCGCATCGACCGACACGCCGCCCGCCCAGGCCGTCTCCGCAAGCGAAGAATCTGCGCCTTCAAAATGGATCACGATTTCCGTCATCGATGACGGTCGCGGCATCACCCCGGATATCGACGAGCAGATTTATCTGCCGTTCATCACCACCAAAAAGCGGGATACTATCGCCGGGCTCGGACTGACCGTGGCTGCGGGCTGCATGGAACAAATCGGCGGCGTAATAACGCACGAGAGCTGCCCGGGGCGGACGATTTTCCGGCTCACTGTGCCCGCCGTCCGCACACGTCCCGAAGATTCCGCGGCTTAGAAAGCTCTTACCTGCTCGGGACCTGCTTTCGGAGATTCGCAACCATGGTCCGGACATGGCTGTGTTTGGCGCGCGGCTCCAAAACACGAAGGCTCACCGCCGGGCTCCCCCACTCCAAAATCTCGATCTCCACGTGACGCACCCCCCATGCATTCATCGCCCTCCGGGTCGGCTTATAAATATCGATCGTCTTCCGCCCAACTAGCGCGCTGCCGTAATCCTCAACTACGTAATCCTCACCGGTTGCAAGAATGCGGAATCGGGTTCCAACGGGAATCCAACTCCAGTCAGTAGCGGCGCTATGCGCAGCTTGAAGGCGTCCGCCAACGCCATTTACCCGCCCGCCCGGTTCGCTGTGATGGTAGGCAGTCGTGCGTACCGTCATACGCGTGCCCTTTGAGGCTTTGGCCGGCTTCGATGCGCCACCCGCAACGGTGGAGCACGCCCCGAAAAGGGCTGCCGTTGCGACGATTGTGGCTATGCGCATAAATTCAGGGAGCATGATGGGATTAGAGACCCCATGAGTTAGCCCACGCCCCGCAGTTTGGAAACCGTAAATATCCCCCTTCAATTGCTGCAAATCATCCGGCAATTGCCGGCGTGCAAGCCGCCGCATTCACGTTAGTGTTCGAACATGCGCCTGTTGGTATTCTTTCTGGTATTGCTCTCCGTGAACGTGCGGGCGAACCACCCTGCAAACATCCTGGACTCCGACGACGATTACACGCCTGTGCTTCAATTCGCCGAATCGGTGAAACAGATCGTCACCGGCACGGGCGAAGATCGCGCCACAGTGGACAACTATACCGGCAGCTTTCGGATTTCCGTCGGCAGTGAATCACTCGCGAGCCTCACCGGCGCATCCGTTGTCCGCCTTCGCATCGGCTCGTTTCTTCTTGATACGACGCTCGGCACGGCAGCCGATTATGTCGCGGGCGGGAACAAGGCGACTTTCGACATACTTGAGGGCACCGATCGCATCGGCAGCGTCAAAGCGAAATGGAGCGGTGGGAAAATCACGATTATCGGCTCGATTCGCGCGAACTTCATTCCCTCACCCGAGCACACGTTTCACATTCCGCAACTCACCGAGGATGAGCGTCGCTTTATTTCCGAGGCTTCGGACGCATCGCTGACCTTTGGCGAGGTTTCCGGCCTGCGTCGCATCGAAGTGAAGGGAAAATCGACATTCAAATCCTTTCGCATCGGCACGGTCGACGATCCGGTTTTCGAGGACGACCTTTGGAGCGTGTCCGTCGCCGGGACGCTCGACTTCAAGCCGCCGAAAATCAAACTCCTCGTCCCGAAGCGCAAGACAAACGCCACACCGCAAGCCTATATCCTCAGCACGCCGCCGGATGTGGACTCCATCACCGTGCAACTCAACACCGGGACCGCCAGTGATCCCGTCCTGCGCGACCCCGGCGACCCGCCGTTCGCGAAGCCTGTCGTACGGCTTTGGGACGGCCTCCTCTATCTCGAGGCCGGCGCAAACACCGTTACATTCACCGCCGTCGATCGCAGCGGAAATTCATCATCGCAGAGCTTCACGCTCACCCACGACTGGCGCACTGGAACGTATTCCGGAATTCTCGATACAGGAACGGATGACATGACGCGCACCCTCACCATCACTGTGCGCGACGGCGGTGCATTCACCGGAACAATGCTGCTTGGGCAGGAAAAATTCCGTCTCAAGGGAGCATTCGACGCAACGGGAAACGTCACGCTGTTCCCGCCGAGGAAATCAGGCACACCACCCGAAATTCAACTTTCACTCACACAGGATGATTCCGAGTTCACCGGCGAACCCGATCCAAAGCCCACGATTCTCACGGCGACGATCAACGACACCGTCGGCACCTACACCATCGACGCGTCGCGTTCCGTGTTCGATACCGCCGGAATCACCCCTGCGCTCGCCGCTGGCTACTACACGGCACGCATCGAACCGGATCCGCTGCTCGATGGAACTGGAGCGCCGGAGGGCACTGGTTTTCTTTCGTTAAAGATCGCGCCGACAGGCTTGGTCCGCGTCCTCGGGAAAGTCGCCGATGGCACGGCTTTCTCGTTGTCCGTTCCGCTCGGCGGCGATGCACGCGTGCTTGTCTACTCGCGCCTTTATTCGCCGGCAGACGGGTTCGTGCAGGGCTTCATCACCATCACACCGGACGTGGAAAACGGAGACACATGCCAAGGCTCGCTGCGCTGGGTGCAGCCATTTGGCGCGACAAAAGCCACCGGACTTTTCCCGGACGGATTCAGCGCCGAATGCCCGGTTTCCGGCGGAATTTACATTCCCGGTTACCGCACATTTGATGGAGAGTTCTTCGAAGAGTTTCCGGCACTCGGATACACCGAGGCGTTGCTCTCGCTGGTCAAGGGCGAGTTTGGCGACGCCGCACTGGAGCAGGAATTCGACATCACCTACAAATCCGCCGTGCACTTGATCAGCGCCGACCCGGCAGAAAAGTTGAAACTCACCGTAAAGAATCAGACCGGCTTTTTCTCCGGCAGCCTCAACGCAGCTGGGCACACATCCCCGGCGAAGAAATTCTTCGGCGCGATCATCGGTCAGGAAGGTGTCGGCGAGGGCTTTTTCACGAGCAAGACGGACAGCGGCGCAGTCAGTATCATCGCGCGCTAAACAATCATGAGCGACCGCCTCGTCGAACAATTCCTCGAACACCTCGAAGTTGAGCGCAACGTCAGCACACGCACGCTGATCAACTACCGCCACGCCATTGGCACATTTCGCGAACGCGTCCCAGAGCCCGCGTGGAAGGAACTGCGCGCCGACCATTTCCGCCGCTACCTTTTCGAGCGGATGAAAGCGGGCATCGCAAAGCCAACCGTCCGCCTTCACTTTGCGGCGCTTCGCACGTTTTTCCGCTTCCTGGTGGAGCGGCACGGACTGAAAGACAATCCGCTCAAGCAGGTACAACTGCCGAAACTCGACAAGAAGCTACCGGTCGTCCTCAACCCGCGGCAGATCGACTCGCTTTTGACGGCGCCGATGAAAATGGAAAAGAGCGACAAGGCGCCGAAATGGATGCCGAAGCGCGATGCCGCGATCCTCGAACTCTTCTACAGCAGCGGCCTGCGTCTTTCGGAGCTCGCACGCCTCGATGTCTCGGCCATCGATCCCTACAATGAGACGATTCGCGTCTTCGGCAAAGGCCGCAAGGAACGCATCGTGCCCGTGGGCTCGCTCGCACTCGAAGCCATCCAGCAGTATCGCCACGCAGCCGCCGTGAACTCCGGCCCGCTTTTCATCAACAAAAGCCGCAAACGCCTTTCCTCGCGTTCCGTATGGCTCACGCTCAAACGCTATCTCGACCACGCGGGAATTCCCTCAAACATCTCGCCGCACAAACTGCGACACAGCTTTGCCACGCACCTCCTCGACGCCGGAGCCGACCTTCGCAGCGTGCAAACGCTCCTCGGGCACGCATCGCTCTCGACTACGCAAATTTACACCCACGTCACGGTGGAAAGGCTCAAGCGCGCCTACGACGACGCACATCCGCGCGCCTGAATGCCCATCGGCGCCAGAAACGCGGTTGCTCTTTTCCGGGCGGCGTGGATTCATCGGCAAATGCACACAGTCATCGCCATCGACGGGCCCGCAGCGAGCGGGAAGAGCAGCGTCGCCCGAATGCTCGCAAAAAAGATCGGATTTCTTTACGTCAATAGCGGCGCGATGTACCGCGCCGTGACGTGGCTCGTCACAAATCGAGGCATTTCCGCCACCGACGCAGGCCGCGTGCTGGGACTCCTCGACGTGACGAAGTTCGAGTGCGGAACTGCAAACAACCAGAGCACGATTCTCATCGATGGAGTGGACCCAGAGCCGCACCTCACCGACGCCGCAGTAAACGCAAATGTCTCGGCCATTGCCTCGATTCCCGAAGTCCGCCGGATTCTCGTCGATCGGCAGCGGCAGTTTGCGGAAACCAACGACCTCGTGATGGAGGGCCGCGACATCGGCAGTGTGGTTTTTCCAGACACGCCGTACAAGTTTTACGTGGATGCGAGTCCCGAAGTCCGCGCCGCACGCCGCGCAAAACAGGGCCTTGCGGATACGATTGCCGAGCGGGACAAAGTGGACACGACGCGCCGCACGAGTCCGCTCGTGATCGCGGAAGACGCCCACGTGATTGAAAGCTCGTATCTCACGATCGACGGCGTCGTCGGCGAAATCATCGGTCGATTGAAGCTCAAAGGACTTGCATTGCCGGAGGGCGTCTAAAACAGACGGGCGGTATGGGACTGGTCTACGAACTCTGCTCCAATCTGGCGCGCTTCACCGCGATGAACGCGTTCGACCTTCAGGTATTCGGGCGAGAGAACATCATCGAGGAGGGTCCGGCGATTCTCGCATCGAACCACCAGAGCTTTCTCGACCCGCCACTCGTGGGCTGCAATCTCCACCGCCAGATTCACTACCTCGCACGGAAGTCGCTTTTCGATAATCCGGTTCTCGGAAAAATCCTCCCGCACCTGAACGTGGTTGGCGTGGATCGGGACGGGGCGGATATGAGCGCGCTGAAATCGGTCATCCGCATCATCAAAAGCGGCGGCAGCACCATTGTGTTTCCCGAGGGCACGCGCAGCCACGACGGCTCATTGCTCCCCGCACGCGCCGGCCTGGGCCTCATCATCGCGAAGACGCTCGCGCCGGTGGTTCCCGTGCGGATTTTTGGCGCCTACGACGCATTTCCACGCAGCGCAAAGCTTCCCCGGATTGCTCCACTGACTTTGGTATTTGGAGAACCGATGCACTTTGCAAAAGCGGACATTACTGGCGATCCGCGCGAAGTGTACCAGCGCCTCAGCGACCGGGTGATGGCCCGAATCAGCTCCATCACAAATCCGCGGGAGGGCTGAACTCAAAGAACACGGAGGCTCGCACGATTCTTTCTTTAATCGATGCCCATGCCACAGCCCACCGCCACACGCGCCAACGTCGCCGCGCTCATTCCGTGCTACTACGAGGAAAAACACATCCGCGAAGTCGCATCGGCCGCGAAGCAGCAGCTCGACCTGGTGCTCGTGGTGGATGACGGTTCGACCGATGCAACTTCCGATGAAGGTCGGGCATCGGGCGCGGAGGTCATCCGGCACGAGAAAAACGCCGGCAAAGGCGCAGCCATAAAAACCGGACTGCGCGCGCTACTCGCGCGGGAATCGGTGGAATTTGTGCTGATCCTCGATGGCGACGGGCAGCATCTGCCTGCAGAGATTCCTGCCTTTCTTGCCTCGGCAAACGAAACGGGCGCGCCGATGGTCGTTGGAAATCGCATGGGCGATGTCCGTGACATGCCCTTCGTCCGCAAATGCACGAACCGCTACATGAGCTGGACCATCAGCCGCGTCATCGGCCAGCGCGTTCCCGATACGCAATGCGGCTTCCGCATGTTCCACCGGTCGCTCGCCGCGGAGTTTCTCACCACGGAAAGCGCGGGATTCGATTTCGAAACCGAGATGCTCGCGATCGCCGCCCGAAAAGGCTGCAAAATCGCGGATGCCAAAGTGAGCACGGTGTACGGCGACGAAGTAAGCAAGATCCACCCCGTGCGCGACACGCTGAAGTTTTTCAAACTGCTCAACCGGCTCAAGAAGGCCCGCAGGAGCTGAGAAAATCGCGCACCGCCGGAAACTCACCGCGCCAGGAATCAGCCGCCGCCGGATCGATTTCCGCGGTTGCGACACACTCCGTTTCACCCGCATCCAGAATCACGGCTCCATGCGGATCCACGATCACGCTGCGGCCATTGTAGGAGAATTTCGGCTCATTTCCCGTGCGATTCACGCCGATGACATACGCCTGATTCTCGATCGCCCGCGCGCGCAGCAGCGTGAGCCAGTGCTCGATGCGGCGGGATGGCCACGCGGCAATCACGATGAACGCATTTGCTCCGAGCCGCACGGCATCGCGGAACAACTCCGGGAAGCGCAAATCGTAGCAAACAAGCGGCGCCACTGTGAGCCCGCCCCATCGAAATACTGCCGCCGCCGAGCCGGGAGCGTGACACTCGTGTTCTCCCGCGCCGGTGAAAGGACGCTGCTTTTGATACCGCACAAGTTCGCCATCCGGCGAAAATGCGGCTGCGAAGTTTCCCGAACCGGTTCCGGCTGAATCCACGAATCCGCCGACGACGCACGACGCGAACTCGACAGCGAGTCCGGCACAGAATGCAGCCTCGCTTCCCGCACCAGCGATGTGCGTTTTGGAAAGATCGAGACTGAAGCCTGTGGAAAACATTTCCGGCAGAACGATAATCCCGCCGGGGGCGGGCCGTGAGCACTCGAGAAGCTCGCGCACTTTTCGGAAGTTTGCGAACTTTTCCTCCCAGACCGGGTCAAGCTGGACGAGCGAGATTTGCATCCGTGCAGACTGCATTTATGCGGCGAAGCGCGCAAAGCGGAACTTCGATCGCCTGTGCGAAAGGTGCTGCGCGAAAACGAAGAAGCGAATCGCGATGAAAATCACGATTCGCTTCTTCGGAAACTTGCTGCCGCTTGTGCGGCGGTTATTCGGCCGCGGCCTTCTTTTTAACGGCGGGCTTTTTCGCGGCTTTCGCCTTGCCCAGTCCGGCCTTCAGCTTCGCCTTCTTGCGTTCGATGTAGGCTTCGCGGCGACGTTTCTTTTCGGTTTTGTTGTATTGTTTACCCATGAGGATTGAAAGTGAGACGCGCTCGTTACGGGAAAGTAGATTTGTGGTCAACCGCTATTCCATCGCTTGCCAGTTGCTGAGATTCTGGCATGTTCCGCCCCCTTTTTTCGGGGAAAGACATTTTTATGCAGAAAGACAATATCCGTAACATCGCCATCATCGCTCAC
>SXWH01000090.1 GCA_005791535.1 Verrucomicrobiaceae bacterium
AAGCTGCGCGGTATCCGTCACGAATACTTCATTCTCCACCTCAAAGAATCCGAATGGCGCTTTAATCACCGACACGATAATCTCTACCGTCTTTTGCTTAAAATCCTCCGCTCTCATCCGCTCTAAAAGTGCTAAGACCCTATGATTTTCCGACCCTTGAGAGCCCCCTTTTTTGAGCCCCGGGGTGCGGGGATTCTTCCTGATACGTCACAGGCTGCTTGTGTGTCTCGATTTCTGATGGCGCCGAACGGTGGTTAAATCAGTGTTTCCTTAGAGCGGTTGCGAAAAGTGATTTCCGTTTCGCAAGGCAGAAAAGGTGCGAAGCGGCTTGCGAACAGAGGCGGCGGGCGAGAAAGCAACTTCCTTGCAGTTGCGAGTTGACGGTTTTCCGATTTCGGTATCTACCTCACGCAAGTTTCAGATCGCTGTTTCTTCCTCGGAATCCGTAGACGGTCCGTCGAGGCTCGGCGTCTCAAACCGAGATTCCTAACAAACCCAACAGAAACCATCAGTTCAAACCCCACAAGACCATGAAACTTCAAGCTCAACTCACTCTCGCCTGCATCCTGACAGGCGCACTTCACGCCCAAGACACCGCCGTCGCTCAGCCCGGTGGAAAACTGAAAGCGGCCCCGGCCGTCCAGTTCGTCCAGATCGCTGCTGATCTGGTGGATCCCATCCATGTCACCGCTCCGAAAGATGGTTCAGGCCGTCTGTTTGTCTGCGAACGCCCCGGCGTCGTCCGCATCGTGAAGGATGGCAAACTGCTCGCAAAACCCTTCCTCGACATCAAGGACAAGACCCTCAGTTCATTCCTTGAGGAAGGCCTGTTCTGCATCGAGTTTCATCCGAAGTTCAAGGAGAACGGCTTGTTCTACATCTCCTATTCCGATATGTGGTTCAATGGCTCGACCATGCTGGTGCAGTATAAGGTCTCCGCCAAGGATCCGAACAAAGCGGATATGGACAGCGCGAAGGTGATCATGCAGATCGATTTCCCTTACTGCAATCACCACGGCGGCAAGATGGCGTTCGGACCCGATGGCTATCTGTATATCGGAGTCGGCGATGGCGGATGGGAGGGCGATGTCCTGAGCGCCGGACAGGATTTAAGCATGCTGTTAGGAAAGATGCTGAGAATCGATGTGAACAACTCGACCCCTGACCGCGCCTACTCGATTCCCAAGGACAATCCTTTCCTGACGCCCCTGCAGCAGATGACCTTGTTCGGTGTCTCGGAGAAGCAGTTTTCCAAGATCCATCCCAAGGCCCGCCCTGAAATCTGGGCCTATGGCATCCGGAACCCGTGGACCTTTTCCTTCGACCGCAAAACCGGTGATCTCTTCATCGCCGATATCGGACAAAATCATTGGGAAGAAATCAACAAGCAGCCGGCGGGTAGCAAAGGCGGAGAGAACTACGGTTGGAAGTTCATGTGCGGAAGCCACACCTTCCCCATTGAGGATGAGAAAACCAACCCGCGGGTAGGATTGCTTCCAATCGCGGAATACAGCCACGTGGATCAAGGCATCTGCGTTACCGGACTCGGGATTTACCGGGGCAAGGACTATCCCTCGATGGAAGGCATCTACTTCGCCAGCGATTGGGGAACAGGCAAAGTCTGGGGCTTGCAGCAGGATGACAAGGGCGTTTGGCAGATGCAGGAATTGCTGGACCTCGATACTCCCATCCGCCCGACCAGCGGTGGCGAGGATGAAGAGGGCAATATTTACATGACGCACGCCAGCGCCAATTACGGTGGTCCGGTGGATCCCTACACTTCGGAGCGTGGCGCGCTCTGGAAACTGGTGCCTGCGGACAAGGTCCCCGCAGGCGCTGTGACGGCACCGCTTCAAAAGAAATAAACCGGGTCTCAATTCTCGGCGGGACACGTTTGTCCTTGCTGCATTGCGGGGCATACCTTGTTGGTGTGCCCCGCCCCTTAAAATCCATGAACCGATTCCTTTTCCTTACTGCCGTTGCCCTGCTGTGCCCCTGTTCACTCCCTAGTCATGCCCAAGCCCCAGCGGCCCCAGCGGCGCCAGCGGCTGCGGCTGCACCTACCGGACACGAACACCACGGGGGCGTTTCCGCTACCGCCAGTGCCGGGCGGAAAATGGAGTTGATCGAAGGCCTGACTTCGGCGGATTTCCTGCGCCTCGGCTCCAAGCCAAACTCGGTGGACGTGGTCATCATCGCGGTCTTCAACGATGAGAATTACGGCATGAACTTCAATGGCTACGCCAAGGGCGCAGCCGTTTACACGATTCCGAAGGGATGGCAGGTCAATGTCACTTACATCAATCCCAGCCCAGTGCCGCACAGCGTATTCGTCATCGAAAAGGACTCCGTGAAAAAGCTTCAGGTCGCGGAGCCCTACTTCAAGGGGGCCGCCGTTCCGGAGCATTTGAAAGGGCTGGCCTATGGGAAAAGTAGCTTCAGCTTTGTCGCGGAAGAAGCGGGCGAGTTCGCATTCGCCTGTGGATTCCCTTCCCACACCATGAATGGTCATTGGATTGGGTTGGATATTTCCGATGAGGCCAAGGTGCCTACCCTCAAACTTGGTGCCGCCGAAGCCAAACCCGCCGGCCCGGCCAAATCGAAATAGATTATGGAACTCCTCAGTCGCGAGCGCACCATCGCCCCACTGGGTTTCAATCGCTGGTTGGTCCCGCCCGCCGCAATCGCTGCCCACATGTGCATCGGGCAGGTGTATGGCTTTAGCGTGTTCAACAAGCCGCTGATGGCGGAGTTGGGTGTGCCGATTTCCAGCGTCCAGTGGGCCTACGCGATTGCGCTGGTCATGCTGGGGCTCTCGGCCGCGGTCTTTGGCAAATGGGTCGAACGCAGCGGACCGCGCCGCACCCTGGTGGCATCCTGCGCCTGCTTTTGCGGCGGTCTGCTCCTTGCCTCACTCGGCGTGCACTTGAAGTCTCTGGCTCTGGTTCTTTTCGGTTATGGATTTGTCGGCGGCATTGGTCTCGGGCTGGGTTATATCGCCCCCGTCTCGACCCTCGTAAAATGGTTCCCCGCCCGGCCGGGAATGGCGACCGGCATGGCCATCAAGGGCTTTGGTGGAGGAGCCCTGATTGGCTCGCCGCTCGGCCAGGAATTGATGAAATACTATCAGAATGGTCCCGACACCGGAGCCGGAAAGGCACTGGCTACGATGGCCTGTCTGTACGCGGTCTTCATTCTCATGGCGGCGATCACCGTGCGCGTTCCGGCCGATGGTTGGAAACCGGACGGCTACGTGCCGAGCGAGCAAAAAAACGGCATGATCACCAGCGCCCGAGTCGCCGTCGATACCGCCTGGCGGACGCCTCAGTTTTGGCTCCTTTGGATTGTGCTTTGCATGAACGTCAGCGCCGGCATCGGCGTGCTCGGTCGAGCCGCCGACATGTTCCAGGACATGTTCCTCGGAGCCGCCGTCAGTGATGCACAGAAGACCGCCAACGCCGCGATCGGAGCGGGCTTCGCCGGGTTGCTCTCGATTTGCAATCTCGGCGGACGCTTTATCTGGTCTTCGATTTCCGACCGCACCGGACGCAAGACCGTCTATTGCCTCTACTTCGTTCTCGGGGCGGTGCTCTATGCCATGCTTCCATGGGCCCAACAGACCCAGAACAAGGTGCTTTTCGTCTGCCTCACCGCCGGCATCATCAGCATGTATGGAGGCGGATTCGCCACCATCCCAGCCTACCTGAGAGATCTCTTCGGAACCTATCAGGTCGGCGCCATCCACGGCCGCTTGATCACCGCCTGGAGCGTCGCTGCCGTGATCGGTCAGGCCCTTGTCAATGGCCTCTACGATTCGCGAGTCGCCGCCGGAATGCCAAAAGCAGAAGCCTATAATGGCACGTTTTTCATGATGTGCGGACTGCTCATGGTCGGCCTTGTCGCCAATCTCCTCGTCCGTCCTGTCGCCTCAAAACACCACCTCGCATGAAGGCCTCCACACTCAAGTTGATCATCGCATGGATGCTTGTGATCCTGCCCCTCGGCTGGGGCGTTTACAAATCGGCGGTCAAGTCGAAGCCCCTCTTTCAATCGACCCCGGCGGTCTCCAAACCCTGATTCCACTGCGTTTGATTTTGGCGTGAAGTACCGACGAGGCACGCTGAAGTTTTTTGAAGAGCCCGAGACGACGTGGGCGCGGAGTGTTGAGCACCACGGCGTCCAGGTCCTGGAAATCTCGGATGGTGCTGCTCTCGTTTTCCCCGGCTCGCTGGGTATTTGGCCCGTTCGTCCTCGGTGACGTCGTCAATAGAGTCGGTTCCCTGATCATCCGCTTTAGGTGCAGTTCCGTCAGCCCGCAAATCACGCTGGTCTTTTTGTAGCGGTAAGTTGTCACGTTCAAAAAACCAAGGAGTCGCTTCAACTCTCGGTTCCTGCTCGCAGGTGAAGGGAGAGAACAATGCGGAGGTCATTTTTGCGCCGGAGGGTGCGCGCTACGCGCCCGGCTTGGCGAGGGGCACGGAGAATTGGTTTTGGCTGCCCTCGTTTCGTTTTCCGAGGGTGGGGGAGTAGTCGAAGATGTGTGCGGTGCCGTCTTTGCGCATTTCGATGAGGCGCAGCCAGCCGTCGCCGCCGTTTGGGCGCATCTGGAAGTTTACGAGCACCTGCGGAATGCCACGGCCGTCGGGCGTTTTGCTCACCATGCGGCCGAGGCCGTCGCCGAGGACGTGGCCGTTGAGTGTGAGGATGAAGTTTCCGTGTTTGGAGAGCAGCTTTTCCCAAAGCTCGGTGCCGTCGTTCACGTCATCGCCCGTGGCTTCGGCGACGTCGTAGTCGTGGGGATTCCACGGCTGCTTTTTACCGTGCGTTTTCCAGTCGTAGCGCGTGTCGTCGTGGAACATGTAGGCGTGTGTGAGGAGGATGATTTCGCGGTCCTTGTGTCTGGCGGCCACTTCGTTTGCCCAGCGGATGACGTCGCCGCGCGGGCCGAATTCGAGACCGAGTATGAGGAACTTCCGGCCTGCGGCTTCGATGAGCTGGAAGTTATTCTCCAGCCGCTCGGGTTCCTTGTCGTACGTGCCGCCCCACCCGGGGAGCTTTTGAAGGTCGGCGATTTTGAAGTAGTCATTGAGCAGCGTGGTGCGGTCGGCGCAGCGGCCATTCGGTCCGTAGTCGTGGTTTCCGGGAATCATGCAGTAGGGCATGCCGCCTTCTTCGAGCACGCGCATGGAGCGGCGGGCGTTTTCCCACTGCGCGGGTACGTTGTTGTCGGTGATGTCGCCGAGGTGGAAAACGGCGGCGATGCGGCGGCGTTCCTTTTGCTTCACGATCCATTGCGTCTGCGCGGTGAACGTCTTCGGGAAATGCTTCGCGTAGTTCTGCGTATCGGGGAGCACGGCGAACGTAAATGCGCCATCCTGCGGAAGCGGAGGCTCGCCATCGACGAGGATGCCGTCGGCGTAAGGATCCGGTTTCACTGGAGATTCCGTCTGCGCGAATGCCGCGAGCGGCGCGGCTGCGAGCGTGGTAATAAGCTGTCTGCGGGAGATGCGGTGGTGGATCATGCATCCGGAGAACTCGCGGAAGGCGCGGGTCTTGGACGGTGTTTTTGCGTGGACGGGTTTTTTCCAATGAGCGAGCGGACTTGCAACAGGACGCGGGGAAATGGAACATCCGCCGAGCATGCCACACATCGAATCACCAACCGAAATCGCGCCGCCCGCGTGGTTTTGCATCCGCTCGCAGCCCTCGCGGCAGAATGTGGCGGCTGCGCATCTGCGCTCGTTTGGCGTGGAGGTTTTTAATCCGCACATGCGACTGCGGAAGGCGACCCGCCTCGGGGTCATGTGGCGAAGCGAGCCGCTCTTCACGAACTATCTCTTCGCCCGATTTTCGCTCGGGGAGAATCAGCGTCGCGTGCGGTATGCGTTCGGGGTCGCCGACATTGTGCGATTTGGCGAGACGCCGCGGGAGGTGACGGAGCGTGAGATCGACGGGCTTCGCGCGCAATGGGGACCGGCGGAGGAGTTCGTGGTGGAGCAGCGGCTGAAGCCGGGCGACGTGGTGAAGCTGAGCGGGCGTCTTTTTCACGGCGTGGAGGCCGAGGTGCTATGCCTGCTGCCGGCGCGGCAGCGTGTCAAAGTGCTGCTCGATTTTCTCGGTGGCCCGAAGGAGGCGGAGATCGAGGAATGCGATATTGTCCCGGCTGCGACGCCGCAACTGAGCGCGTGAAACGGGATTCTCTCGCGATGCGCCGACGCGGTTTTTTGAAGGCGGGCACGCTGGGCCTCGCGGGTCTTGCGCTTGCGCGCGGTGCGGCGGCTGCGCCGACGGGGAGAGCCTGCATCCTGGTTCTTAATGCGGGAGCTCCGGCGCATCTCGATACGTGGGACCCAAAGCCGGATGCACCATGCGAGGTGAGGGGACTGTTCGGAGCGATCGCAACGCGCGGGGATTTTCAAATCTCCGGAGCTTTCCCGCTCCACGCCCGAATCGCGGATCGTTTCAGCATCGTGCGCGGCGTGGGCTGCGATGCGACGCCGCTTCACGAACTCGGCTGCCAGATAGCTCAAACAGGGCGCGCCGACGCGGACGGTCCGTGCGCGCCGCATATTGGCGACCTTGCGGCGGAGGTGCACGCCGGGCGATGCGAACTGCCCGCGCACGTCATTCTCCCGCGTCCGCTGGACGGAAGTCGGCTCGGGCTATCTTTTGGCCAGGCGGTCACGAACGGCAGTTCCTCCGCGATGGCCGATGCGCTCGATTTGGAGCGCGAGCCCGGGCGCGTTCGTGAGCGGTATGGTCATCACGCGATGGGGCGTCGATTCCTTGCGGCATGCAGACTGGTGGAGCGCGGCGTGCGATTCGTGACGCTGAATCCGTTTGAGTCGCCGACCGGACCCGTGACGTGGGATGTGCACGGTGCGCGTCCGTTTGCGACGATGGATGACTTCCAGCGCGTGGTGGCTCCGATGTACGACCAAGCGATGAGCGCGTTGGTGGAGGATTTGTCTGCGCGGGGGATGCTCGATTCGACGATGGTTGCCGCGCTGTCTGATTTCGGCCGGACGCCGTGGATCAATCGTGACGGCGGTCGCGACCATTGGACGAAGTGCTGGAGCGTTTGTTTTGCCGGTGGAGGCGTGCAGGGCGGGCGAGCGCTGGGTGAAAGCGACGAAATCGGCGCGGAGCCTCGGCATGATGCGATTCATCCGCGTCGTCTGCTTGCGACGATTCGCCGTTCGCTCGGCCTTGTGGAAACGCCGGACCACCCGGCCCTTCACGAACTTTTTTGATGGAACCGACCAACCGACCAGCCCGCCGTGCGCGTCCAATCAAATCAAAACCGAAAGCCGTCAACTGGCTGCTGGAGTTCCTCCGGCATCCGCTCACGGTGCTGTGCATCGGCACGGTGATCACGACGCTTGCGGTTCCGTGGCTGAATGCCCGGAGCTCCGTTGCGCGCCAAGTTTCGGAAGCTCGGCAGGCAAAGGCACTGGAGGTTTTGAAAGGTGTCGGCTCCGATAACGTCCGCCTCAATCTCGTGCGCTCGGCCTTCAATGTCTTCGAGCGTGAAGGCGGACTCTCGGGAACGCCGGAACTAGTCGAAGAGCGCCGTACGGAGCTGAGGAAGCGCGTGTATGACGGATACGGCGAGTTCGAGCAGACTGCGTGGTGGTGGTATTGGGAAATTGCGCGGGAAGCCGAGTTGTTCGGCTGGCTGACGCCTGCAAAAGCTGCGGAGTTCCGCGCGCTCGCCAAGCAATACGAAGCCAATCTGTACGACTCGATGGCGCTCGTTCAGATTCCGTGGAAGCGGTATCTCGCCGAGTCGAAGGAAACGGTTGCTGAAAAGAGTCAGGCGTTGATGCCTGGACTAGAGGATTCTCTTGGCCGAAAGCAGGCTGAGCGCGATGCACTCGCAGACCGGATGGTACGCTTGTTTTTGAAGTGAGCGGCTGTCAACCGTGCGGCTGGGCGCACGAGCAATCCGCGCATTTTCCGCAGCCTCCGCTGACGGGGGTGATTTCATCGTTGCTGAGGTAACATGCGGGATCCGGAGCCCACATGTCGTCGTGCATCTGCACGGCCCGGACTCGGAATCCTCCGCCGCAGATTCCGAGGAAGCGGCAGTTGGCGCACTTGCCGGTGAGCCGTGAATTGCGGTCGCGAAGTGCAGCGAGCGTAGCATTCTCGCGATCACGCCAGATTTCGCTGAAGCGGCGTTCTTTCACGTTTCCGAACGTAAGTGACTGCCAGAACTGGTCGGGATGCACGTTGCCCTGCGTGTCGATGTTTCCGATTCCCGTGCCGCTGCTGTTGCTGCCGCCGCCGTTCCATTTGAGCAGCTTCAAAACCTCCTCGGCTCGCTCCGGATTCTCCCGCCGCAGGCGCATGTAGAGATACGCGCCGTCCACCGGTTGATCGACTTTGAGAATTTCGCGCGGCCGGCCTGACGCGGCCCATTTCGCGGTGCGGTCGAGAATCTTGTCGAGTGCGATGCGGGTGTCGTCGTGGGAGACATCGACCATCGTCGATCCGCGTCCGGAGTATACCAGGTGATAAAAGCACACGCGCTCGATGTCCTCGCGCTCGACCAGATCGAGGATCGCATCGAGGTCCGTGATGTTTTGCCGCGAGAGCGTAAGGCGCAGACCGACTTTCTGTCCGACGCTCTTGCAATTCCGGAATGCGCCGATTGCCCGCTCGAATGCGCCCGATTTTCCGCGGAACCGGTCGTGGGTCTCGCCGATTCCGTCGAGCGAAATGCCGACGTAGGAGAACTCAAGTTGTTTGATCCAGCACGCCGCGTTGGGGCCGATCAATGTGCCGTTTGTCGAGAGTGTGAGGCGGAGACCCTTTTTGCGGGCATAGCCTGCGATCTCGTAGAAATGCGGGTGAATGAGCGGTTCGCCGCCCGAGAGCAGCAATGCGGGCACGCCATAGTCGGCGAGGTCATCGATGACATCCTTGCACTGATCGAGCGTGAGTTCTCCCGGATACTCGCGGGCGTCGCTGTCGGAGTAGCAGTGGATGCATTTCAAATTGCAGCGCCGCGTGATGTTCCAGACGACGATTGGTTTTCGCTCGGCTGCGGTCTTCGGGGCACCGTGTCCCATTCCGTAGCGCAGGTGGTCGGCGTTTTGTGAAACGCCACAGTAGAGTCTCGTAAGATTGATCACGGGCTCGCACGCTAAGGTTCTCCGCGCGAGCCGCTCACCGCATTTTGCCCGACACTGCGCGACGCTTGGCTCCACGCGGCGCGCGGGCTATGAGCGGGGCATGAATTCGATTCTGCGCTGCCTGCTTGTTCTGGTTGTTTCGATTTTCCAGCTTCGTGGCGATGATGCGGTGAAGGCTGCGAAACTTCCTCCCGGCGACCACGCGCGCCTGCTCACGGTGGATGGCGTCTTGCGGACTTATACGGTGCATATCCCTCGAAACATTGACGCGGAAAAGCCGGCCGCTGCCGTGCTCGTCCTTCATGGTGCTGCGATGAACGGCCTGATGATGGTCGGCTTTTCCGGAATGAACGAAACCGCGGACAAGCATGGATTTCTCGCGGTTTACCCAAGCGGCACAGGCGTGGGGCCGTTCCGGACATGGAACGCGGGCGGCTTTCCGGGAAACTCGAACAAGGCGGATGATGTGAAGTTCATCGGCGCTGTTCTCGATGATCTCGCGTCGGTGGCGAATGTGGATTCGAAGCGCGTATTCGCGTGCGGAATGAGCAATGGCGGAATGATGTCCTACCGGCTCGCCGCGGAAATGTCAGAGCGCATCGCGGCGATTGCGCCGGTGGCCGGGACGATTGCAATCGAGCGCAGTGAACCAAAGCGCGCAGTGCCGGTCCTGCATTTCCATGGCACCATGGACAAGCTGGTTCCCTACACGATGCCCGCGCGGCGGAATCCCCAAATCATGCGGCTGAAAAGCGTCGCCGATTCCGTCGGGACGTGGGTGAGGTTGAACGAATGCAATCCGGAGCCCGTCACGGATGTGCTGACCAAGGACGGCGCGACCATGAGGGTGACACGCGAGTTGTATCGAGGTGGACGCGACGGCGCAGAGGTCGGTCTGATTACCATCGAAGGCGGCGGTCACACGTGGCCGGGCCAAAAGTCGCCCGTTGGATTTATCGGTCAATCAACGCCCGACATCTCCGCCAACGAATTGATTTGGGAGTTCTTCGCCCGGCACCCGATGAAGTGAGCTAGCACCAGTGTGCGCCTTTTGCTTCGACGTATACTGCGTAGAGCGACTGGCTGGCGGTCATAAACAGGCGATTACGGCGCGGCCCGCCGAAACAAACATTGCTGCAAATCTCCGGAAGCAAAATGAGACCGATGCGCTGGCCGTCTGGCGCGAATATGTGGACACCATCGTAGCCCGCGCCGACCCATCCTGCACCGACCCACACGTTGCCCTCGGTGTCGCAGCGGATGCCGTCGGCCTGGCCGGCGGCTTCCTTTCCATCCACGTCCATCTTCATCGAAATATACTCCTTCCCATTCTTCAGCTTCGCGCCGTCCACGTCCCACACCTTGATGTTCTTCGGTGCTTCTTTGTAGTGCGACGAGCCGGTGTCGGCGACGTAGAGCTTTTTGTAATCAGGCGAAAAGCAGAGGCCGTTCGGTTTGAAAATCTCGTCGGTGACGCGAGTGATTTTTGCGGTGGCGGGGTCGATGCGATAGACGGCTTCCTTTTGCTCCAGCGGCAGCTTTTTGCCCTCGTACTCAAACAACGCACCGTAGCCGGGGTCGGTGAACCAAATCGCGCCGTCGGGAGCCACGACCGCGTCGTTCGGGGCGTTGAAGGGCTTTCCGTCGAACTTTTCCGCAAGCACCGTGATTTCGCCGTTCGGCTCGTAGCGCACGACGCGTCGTGTGCCGTGTTCGCAGGAAATCTGCCGCCACTCCCGGTCGAACGTGTTGCCATTTGAGAAGCCCGCGGGTTTGTGGATGGTGCTCACGTGCCCATCGTCCGGCAGCCAGCGGAGCTGTGTGTCGTTCGGGATGTCGCTCCACATGAGAGACTGGCCCGCGCCGCTCCACGCCGGGCCTTCCGCCCAGCGCATTCCCGTGTGGAGTCGCTCAATGCTCGCGTTGCCGATCTTGATCGCTTTGAAGCGGTCATCCAGCGCGATGACGTCGGGCTCGGGATAGCGGACCGGTGCGGCACCCGGCGAGAAATCGCGGGCGAGCAGGGGAGTGGTTACGAGTGTTCCGAGGGTGGTCAGGAAGGAGCGGCGTGTGGTGTTCATCGCGCGGCGTTGTCCCGCACGCGCCGCGCCGTGTCAATTGCCGTGCTCGAAGGCGCCGAGGTCGGGCTTCCGGCCTTTGAAGGGGAAGCCGCATTCCTCGCCGGCGTCGATGAGCGCGCTGCCCGGAGCGAGACGCATCAGCGAGATGTCGGGCAGGCTGCCGTCCGACTTCCGCGGAGCAGTGAGCTGCGATTCGTCGAGGCTCACGAAATCACGTTCCGTGACTCTGAGTCCGGCGATGTCGAATGAGTTGCTGCGTGCATCGCTCTTGGCGGAGTTCAAATTCGTGATCTCGGTGCGTCCGCGAAAGCCGAGATTGTTCCGCATCTTCTGCCCGATTCCCGGAATATCGGTCACATTGTCCGGAAGGCGTTCGAGCATGTTGAAGTTCACCGGATTGTTGAAAGCCGTGTTGTTGAACCAGTCTCCGCCGCCGATGTGGTGATTGCCGTAGAAGCCTGCTGAGCGGTTTCTCACGGCGAGACAAAAGCGCACGGTGTGACGGGGGATTGGCTTCGGCAAAAGTTGGAGCGGCGTGCCCGCGTGCCCGCCTGCCTTGAATCCGTTGCCATCGGCACGGCGCACGAAGCCTTCGGAGAATCCGTTGTAAAACGCCCAGCAATTCTCGAAGACGATCGACTCGTGCGCGGAGATGCAGTCGAAACCATCGTCGCTGTTGAACCAAGCGCGGCAGCCGCGGAATACGTTGTTCTTCGCGCCGGCGGCGGGGTGGCCGCCGAAGCCATCCGAGTTTCCGCCGCGTCCTCCCTCTGATGTATAGTCCCAGTTTTTGTAGGCATCGCAATTGAGGATCAAGTTGTTCGAGCCGTTCGTGAGATAAAGGCCGATTGCCTGCGTGTCGTGCATCGCGAGGTGTTCGAAAATGTTATTGCTGCCCTCGCTGCGGAAACATTCGGACTGCGTGTGGCCAGTGAGCGTCACCTGCACACCGGTCACTTCAAAGCCCCGCAAATGAAGCCACGATCCGCCGACCCAGAATGCCGCGACGCGGAGCTTGGGCGGTTTGACGTCCGAGAAATCGAGCACCGGACGCTCGTCCTTGTACGCCCAATAACGAATCGGCGCGTCCTCGGTGCCGCTCTTTCCGAGCTCAAAAATCGCCGCGTAATTCCTTATGCGCCGCGCCATTTGGTCCGCCCGCACGTTGTACACGCCGCCGCGCAGAAACACGGTATCGCCCGGCTTCACGAGCTCCTGCGCGCGGCTGATGTCCGCAAATGGCGCCGCGAGTGTTCCTGGATTCTTGTTGTCGCCATCCGCTGCGACGAAATACTCCGCGGAGTGAAGCGGCATGGTCGTGAGAATGAAGACGAGAAGCAGTGGCAGACGGTGCATCGCTGCGAATGTTCCGTTCTGCGCGCCTGCCCGCAAGCGCAACCAGCGCGAAGGAACTTCGGTCTTTCAACACCTGGATGCGGCAGGTAGTTTCACCAGTATGAAGACGATTCTCTTTCTGCTCACGCTGTTCACCGCTTCTGTATTCGCGAAAGTGAAGACGGAACTCATCACATACAAGGACGGGGCCACGGAGCTGGAGGGCTTTCTCGCATACGATGATTCAGCGAAGGGCTTACGGCCCGGGGTGCTCGTGATTCACGACTGGACCGGCTTGCAGGAATACACAAAGACCCGCACGACGCAGCTCGCGGAAATGGGCTATGTCGCTTTCGCCGCGGACATCTACGGAAAAGGTGTGCGGCCGACCGAATCGAAGGACTGCGCGATTCAGGCCGGCACTTACAAGAAGGACCTCCCGTTGCTCCGAAAGCGTGTTCTTCTGGGCCTCGCGGAATTGAAGAAGCAGAAGGGCGTGGATGACGCGAAGCTCGCGGCGATTGGCTACTGCTTCGGAGGGACGAGTGTGCTGGAACTCGCGCGCAGCGGCGAGAAGGTCGCGGGCGTCGTGAGTTTCCACGGCGGACTGTCCACGACAATGCCGGCCGAGAAGGGCAAGGTGAAGGCGCGCGTGCTCGTCTGCCACGGCGGGGCGGATGGTCACGTGAATCCCGAGGTTCCGGATTTCAAAGCCGAGATGGAGAAGGCCGGCGTGGATATGCAATTCATCACCTACGAGGGAGCGCAGCACGGTTTCACCAAGCCCGGCCCGGCTTACCAGGAGAAGGCCGACAAGGAATCGTGGTCGGCAATGAAGCGCTTCTTCGACGGGCTCTTCAAAAAGTAGCGATTCCGCGCGGGTCACATCGCGCTTGAGTACGGCCGGTGCGTGTAGTTTGTTGCGCGTCATCATGCTCAACCGTCTACTCCTCGTGCTCGCCCTTTTATTCAGCCCCGTCACCTTGCCGGCAGCGGTGTGGCAGTCTCCGGAGTTTGGTGTTGGTGTCGCTTTGCCGGACGGTGCCGACTGGGTGCCGCTGCCCGAGGCGGTGACGCCGACGCTGCGTGTGCTTGCGGGCGTCGTGAATCAAAAGACGAATTCGATGTTCAATCTCGCGGTGCAGACGGCGCTCGCTGGGAAATCGATCGATGATCCAAATGTGGCGGAAGCGGTGAAGAAGGACCTCACCGCGGCTGGATATCAGATTTTCGGTTACTCGAAAATAGGTGCAGGCACGGCGCAATGGATTCAGTTTCCCGTAAACGGAAATGGGGCGAAAGGTGTCGTGCGCGTGACCGGCGCGAATGGCCAGATTTTCACCGTGACGATGCTGCGCGGTGATGGAAAGAACGCGCTTGAGGATCCCGAACTGATGCGTGCGGGCGCTTCATTCCGCGTTTCCGCGGTCACTGCGCCGACTGCGCCTCCGGCAACTCCCGCTGAGAAATCCGAGCAGAAAGTCGCGCAGCCGAAGTCCGGCGAAGTGGAATCGCCTGCAACGATTGCGACGCCGGTGGCGGAGGGCGAGATGGACTACAAGCGCATCGCCATTGGCGGCGGTATTCTTGTTTTCCTGCTGCTGATGGCGTGGGGAATTGTCGGGTCCGGCAAAAAGTAGTTTGCAGAAATAGATTGCGCACTACGGCTGCGCGATTTACCCCGCCGTTGTCCCTTTCCCGGAACGTTAAAATCCAAATCTTAGAAAGGGAACATGCAGCCGATTCATTCTTATAACGTCGTCCCCCAACTCCCCAAAACACTCGAACCACTGCGCGAACTTGCAGTGAACCTTTGGTGGACTTGGGAGCCGGCGGCGAGAGCGCTGTTCCGCCACCTCGATCCCGAACTGTGGCACCGCACGAACCATAATCCTGTGCGGATGCTTCAACTCAGCAAGCAGTCGCGTCTCGCCGAACTCGCGAAGAACGACGACTTCCTGCGCGAGATGACCGCTGTGATTGAGCGCTTCAATGCTTACCTTTCGCGCAAGGATACCTGGGCCAAAGGCCGCAAAAGTTCACCGCTTTCGGGACCTGTGGCGTATTTTTCAGCCGAGTTTGGATTCCACGAATCCTTCCCCAACTACTCGGGAGGCCTTGGAATTCTGAGCGGCGATCATTGTAAATCCGCAAGCGATTTGGACATTCCATTTGTCGCGGTGGGGTTGCTTTACCGCCACGGGTATTTCCGCCAGCAGATCAACAAGGAGGGCTGGCAGGAGAGTCTGGAGTTGAATCAAAACTTCACGCATCTCGCGGTTCAGGAGGTGAAGGATTCGGACGGAACGGCGCTGACAGTCAGCGTGAAGATTCTCGATCGCTGGGTTACGGCCAAGATTTGGAAATTGGCGATTGGTCGCATCCCGCTGTATTTGCTGGATACCTACTTGCCGGAGAATGCACCGGAGGATCGCGAAATCACTGCGCAGCTTTACGGCGGCGATCATGAGATGCGGATTCGTCAGGAAATCATTCTCGGCATCGGCGGTGTTCATGCGCTCGCGGCGCTTGGTATAAAGCCGAGCGTTCATCACCTCAACGAAGGGCACGCAGCATTCATCGCGCTCGAACTCATCCGCCGGCGCGTGCAGGAGGAGAAACTCGATTTTTATTCCGCGCTTCAGGCCACTGCGTCGGGAAATGTCTTCACAACCCACACGCCCGTGCCTGCTGGAAACGATGCGTTTCCGTTGGAATTGATGCGGAAGTATTTCGGAGACTACCCGGCCAGCGTAGGAATCGATTTCGAGACATTTGCGAGCTTCGGGCAGACGAGGACGAATCCTGTTGAGCCTTTCTCCATGACGATTCTTGCGCTGCGCACTTCGCGCCACGCAAACGGAGTTTCTGCTCTCCATGGTCGTGTGTCCCAAGGGCTATGGAAGGATGTCTGGGCGGGCGTTCCGGAGTCGGAGGTTCCGATTACATCGGTCACCAACGGCATCCACACCAAGACGTGGATGGCTCCGGATTTCGTGAAGGTGTACGATCGCTATATGCCGGGCTGGGAGGAGAACCTTACCGACCGCGACTTCTGGCGCAAAGTGCAGGATATTCCCGATGACGTGATTTGGGAAACCCATCAGAAGCAGAAGCTCCGCACCGTTGAGTTCATCCGCGAGCGTGTTCGGATTCAGCGCCAGCGCCTGAACGAAAGCCCGGAGAAAATCCGCGCTGTTTCAAGCATGCTCAATCCTGAGGTTCTGACGATCGGGTTCGCCCGGCGGTTCGCAACCTACAAGCGCGCTACGCTGCTTTTCTCGGATCCGGAGCGACTGCACCGATTGATGAACAATACGGAGCGTCCCGTGCAGTTCGTCTTCGCGGGGAAGGCCCACCCGAAAGATGAGCCCGGAAAGGGATTCATCCGGAAAGTGTACGAGTTTACCCGGATGCCGGAGTTTGAAGGACGCATCGTTTTTGTGGAGGACTACGACCACTATGTCGGCCGGCGCCTTTACCAGGGAGTGGATTTGTGGCTGAACAATCCGCGTCGCCCTCTTGAAGCCAGCGGCACGAGTGGAATGAAGCTTCCGCCGAGCGGAGGCCTGAATCTAAGCGTGCTCGACGGTTGGTGGTGCGAGGCTTATCGCGATAATCCGAAGGCGGGATGGGCAATTGGCTCGGAGATTCCCGAGTCCACGCGCGAAGTGGACGAGCGCTTCGAAACGGAGGTCGATGTGGCGAGCCTCTTCCACATCCTCGATACGCAGGTGCTCCCGCTTTATTATGCGAAGCCCGATGGCAGACTTCCGCTCGCGTGGATCAATTTGATGCGGGAATCGATCCGTACGGTCGTGCCCGTTTTCAACACGCATCGCATGGTTCAGGAATACACCGAGCGGCTTTACGAAAGCGCCGCACGTGCGCACGCGACCCTCAATGCCGACGGCGGCAAGCGGGCAATCGAGCTCAGCCAGTGGAAGGCGGCCATTCGTCGCGATTGGTCTCACGTGAACGTGAGCGACGTCGGCGTGCGAACTGGAAATGGTCCGAGCGTGACCGTGGGCGAACAGCTTGAAGTGAGCGCGCGCGTGGCACTTGGTCCGATCGCTCCGGAGTTTGTGCGCGTTCAAGCCTACTTCGGGGAGAACGTGAACGGTGAAATCGTGGGCGCAAAGACGGTCGACTTGAAGCAAGTCGAGAAGCTCTCGGACGGTACGTTCCGCTTTGCGGGCACCATTCCGGCGGCGGAAAGCGGCAGTTACGGACTCAGTGTACGCGTGCTTCCATCGCACCCCAACGTTGTTCAGGCGCATGAATTGCGATTGATCACTTGGGCACATTGATTCCGCGCAGCGAGCCCCGGCGTCACTTTTTGCTTCGCAGCGTGCCATCGCTCGTCTTTCCTCCGCGCGCCGATGACTGACGCCCAACGAACCTTTATCCGCCGCTTCTCGAGTACTGCGGTCCTTTGGACTGTCGCGCTCTTTACCATTCTGGGCGGGTGGGAACCGGGATTTGTGCTGCTCATCGCCGGGCTCGGTCTTGTCGGGCTGTGGGAGTATTACACGATGCTCGACGCTGGCGGACGGCCGAATTTCAAGGGCCTCGGAATGTTCTCCGGCGCCCTCATGATGGCCGGCCTGTTCTACTGGCTGGCATGGCGGCGGGCGACGCCGGACGGACTGTACGATTTCGAAATCGGCACGCTGCTGCTTTTCATGCTCGTCATGTTTTCGCGGCAGATGTTCCCGAAAATGAAAGGGCACGTGCCGCTGGAAACGGTCGGTTTCACGCTGTTTGGTCTCTTCTACGTGCCGTGGCCCTTCAGCTTCGTGGCGAAGATTGTTTACATGCTCCCGCGGGATGCCGCTGGCCATGTGACGGGGCATTGGTATGTGCTCTTCTGCGTGCTTGTGACGAAATTCAGCGACATGGGCGCTTATCTGACCGGTTCATTGATCGGGAAGACGCCGCTTGTTCCGCACATCAGCCCGAAAAAGACGTGGGAGGGCTTCTTCGGAGCACTGGCGTTCAGTGTGGGTGGAGCTTGCGGTCTCGTGGCGCTGATGCCGGTAAAACTGGCGCTGCTCGATCAGTTTCACGCAGTTATCCTGGGGCTCGTTCTTGGTTTCGCTGCCGTGATTGGCGATCTGGCGGAATCGCTCATCAAGCGCAGTTGCAATGTGAAGGATTCCGGCCGTTTTCTTCCGGGTATCGGAGGCGCTCTCGACCTCATCGATAGCATTCTTTTCACAGCGCCGATGATGTTTTTCTACCTGCGGTTTGTGATGCGATGAGAAAGCGGCGCGTTGTCATCCTTGGTTCCACCGGCAGCATCGGCGAGAGCGCGCTGAAGGTCGCGCGTGACATCCCTGACCGCATGGAAGTCGTAGGCCTCGCGGCCGGAAAGAATGCAACAAGGCTGGCGGCGCAGGTCCGCGAATTCCGGCCCCGTCTCGCATCGCTCGCTGAGCCGCTCGATGTGAAAATCGACTGTGAACTTCTGCATGGCGATGAGGGATTGTGCGAGCTGGCGCGGATGCCCGAAGCGGACCTTGTTCTCATTTCGATTGTAGGTACGGCGGGACTCCGGCCAGCGCTTGCTGCGATCGAGTGTGGGAAAGATATCGCGGTGGCCAGCAAGGAAATCCTGGTCATGGCGGGCGAGGCCGTGATGAACGCCGCGCGGGAACATGGTGTGCAGGTCCTGCCAGTGGATAGTGAGCATAATGCGATTTTCCAGTGCCTAGAGGGTCGCAGCAGCGAGCAGGTCCGTCGCATCATCCTCACCGCGAGCGGTGGTCCATTCCGCACTTGGCCCGCAGCGGATTTGGAGAACGTGACGCTCGAACAGGCGCTCAAGCATCCGACTTGGACGATGGGTTCGAAGATCACCATCGACTCCGCAACGCTATTCAACACAGGGCTGGAAATGATCGAGGCGAGGTGGCTGTTCGACGTTGAGATGAGCCGCGTGGATGTGATCGTTCATCCGCAAAGCATCGTTCATTCGATGGTCGAGTTCGCGGATAACTCGATTCTCGCGCAGTTGTCAGCGACGGATATGTGCTTCCCGATTCAGTATGCCGTTACGTGGCCGGAGCGCGTGCCGAACCGGCTGCCGCCACTGAATTTTGCGACTCTCGGACAGCTCACTTTTGAGGAGCCGCGCCGCGCGGACTTTCCGGCGCTCGATTTGGCTCGCAGGGCGGGTGAAGCGGGTGGGGCGCTTCCAGCCGTTCTGAATGCGGCGAACGAGATTGCCGTGGCCGCATTCAGCGAAAGGCGATGCAGTTTCCCGGCGATCTGGCGCACAGTGGAGCGGGTGATGAATGAACACGCGCACATCGCCCACGCGTCGCTCGACGAGATTCTCGCCAGCGACTCATGGGCGCGCGTGCGCGCGGCGGAGATACTGGCAAAGTAAGGGCCGAGCCCGGTTTCCCGAACTCGGCCCTTCTGTGCGACTTTCGAGTTAGACGGTGACTTACAGTTCCACCTTCATCACGCCGCGCATGATGTGGCAGTGGCCCGGGAAGGTGCAAAGGTAACCGTATTCACCCGGCGTGAGCGCATCGAGTTTCAGGACCTCGACTTCACCGGGGTTGAGGAGCTTCGAGGCCTTGATGATGTCGGCCATGCTCGGGATGTAGTTCTTCGCAATGGCGTCCGGCTGGGCCGCCATCGCGTCGGCGGCTTTGCAGCAGGGTTCGAGAGCGCCGGGTTTGACGACCACGAGATTGTGCTGAAGCGAGTCTGCGTCCTCGAACACGATCGCGATTGGTTTGCCTGCTTTCGCGGTGAAACTCATCACGTCGTATTTCATTCCCTCCACGGCTTTGATTCGAAAGACCTGATGCGTCTTCGCGAGAGCATCGAGGTTCTCTGCGACCTTCGGCTTGCTCGGGTTTTTCAGCGCCATGGCGATGTCGCGGCCAACTTCGCTCGGCTTGCTCGCGAGGAGCGTGTTGAGCATCGTGAGTTGAGTTGGAGTTGCATAGCGGGTGAAGCTCCGTGCGACGGCGGCGACGTCCGGACTTCCCGATGGTCCTTCGCCCGTGCTGGCTCCGGTGGATTTACCGAGTTTCACCACAGCGATGTCGTCGAAGTATGCGATGCCGGTGCTTTGTCCCCAGCCGCCGTAGAGGCAGTTCAGGGAGATGGAATCCTGTTTGCCGGTGGCGATTTTGAACGAAACGCGCGTCCAGTCCTGCTTGCCGGTGATGGCTTGCGACTTGGGTTGCTTCCCGTTCAGCGAATGGATCTCCATAAGCGCTCCGGTGGCACCCTTGACGTTCTCGGTGCGAATGTAGGCGCTGATTTCATAGTCGTACCCGGGTTCGACCGGAATATCCTGAAACCAACTCGTGTCCGCGCCGGTCTTGCTCTCGATCTTGAGGCAGTGTCCGCTGCGTCCATTCGGAACGATTGTGTGTTCCGCGGTGCCATTGTAGGTGCGCGGTGTCCAGTTCAGCGGCTGCGGAGGCGAACTCTTGGTGAGCAGGGAAATGTCGCCGTTTTTAGCGATGTTCTCGAACTTCTGCTCCTCGACCTTCTCGCCGTGCGCGGGTGCTGCGAGCGGCTTGGCTGCATTGATCGCGGCTGTGAGGAATCCGTTTGCATGGCGCGATGCAGCAATCGTTACCGCTGTTGGCAACCATTTGTCGCCCTTCACGACAGCGTCAGAGCTGAGTTTGAAAAGGACATCGCCTGCGGGATCGTAAGCTGGCTGGTCGGCGAGCGCGAGCAGTGCCGTGAGGCGCACGAGCGGTTCCTTGTCGGTGAGCATCCCGGAGTCGAGAATCGCCTGCGCGCTCGCCATGGTGCGGGGCAGCATCTGCACCGCGGCGCGGCGGACGCCGTTGGCAGGGTGTTTCATGGCCGCGGCCACCGTGGCTGCATCGGCTGCGCCGAGTTGTTGCAGTGTCCAAAGTGCATGGAGTGAACCGCCGGCGATGCCCGCTTCGTCGGGCTTGCCGTTCGCTACGATCTTTTTCAGATCCTCGGCGACGTCCGTTTTTCCACGCTCGACAAGCAGGCGTTGTGCGGTGAAGCGCCAGAACTGGTTGTCGCTCTGAATCGCTTCGAGCAGCGACTTCGTGTCGTCTTTCGACAGTTTCCACTGCTTCGACGGTGTGCCGCCTTTCCACGAAAGACGCCAGATGCGCGCACGCTGCGTGTCACGAAGCTCGGAAACGAAGGCGTTTCCGCGGCCTGTCTGGCCTTTGAATCCGCCGCGTTGCTCGTTTGGAGTTGGGTTGTGCTGGATGATGAACGAGTAAAAGTCGCTCACCCAAATCGCGCCGTCCGGTCCTGTCGATGCGTATACCGGAGCGAAATGCTCGTCGTCGCTGCCGAGCAGATTCCATCCGTTTCGCGTAATGAAATGCGTGCCTTGCTGTTCAACGACGCCTTTGTAGAGCGTATGCACTGTTGGTTCGCAGAGGAGCGCGACCGAGTTCCACCAGTCGCGCGGGAACATGCGCGCTGTGTAAAAGTTGTGTCCGGCCTCGGCGGTGAATCCGTCGAACACGTCCACCTGGCGGATGCGCTCCATGTGCTTCGGCGCTTTCAGGTTCTCCATGATGCCCGGATTGATCGGCTGTTCGAGCCCGTCCACCATGTCCCAGTAGCGCCGCGGAATCGGCTGGTAAACGCTCGGCTGGTTGTTCGCCGTGCTGCCGAAGACATCGCCGTCCTCATTAAACGCGAATCCCCACGTGTTGTTCGACGTGCGCCCGAGGAACTCCAGCTTCGAGCCGTCGGGTTTGAAGCGGTAGAAGCCGCTGCCAAATCTCACCGACCCTCCGCCGACGGTCCCGTTGAACGCGCTGTAGCCCACGCAGCCGTAAATCCAGCCGTCGAGCCCGAGCTTGATGTTCGATGCAGTTGCGTGCGTATCGCCGTCGCCCCATCCGGTAAAAAGCACCTTGCGCTCGTCGGCCACGCCGTCGCCGTTTGAATCGCGGAGGAAAAGCGTATGCGGCGGTTGCATGACGATCACGCCGCCATTCGCGAAGCACAGCGATGTCGGGACGCTCAGCTTGTCGGCAAAAACCGTGGCTTTATCGAGCTTCCCGTCGCCGTTCGTGTCCTCGAGAACGCGGATTCGGTCGTTGCCGATTTTGCCGCCTTCGATGTCCGCGGGGCGGACGATTTCGTTCGGGTAGTCGACCGTTTCGACAACCCACATCCGGCCTATTTCGTCCCACTGGAACTCGATGACGTTTTTCAGCTGAATCGCATCCGTTTCACTCGCGATGAGCTGCAAATCCACATCCACCGGCTTTTGGATACGCTTGCGCGATTCCTCCGGCGTCAGCGGAAGCTGATACTGCGGTGCCGGATTCCGCTTTTCGTAATTTGGAACCGGCTTCGACGCATCGTAAGCCAAAGCCTGCGGCTTCCATTTCGCGAAGTGCGCCGCGCCGGATTCGCCGGTGCTCCACACGATTCCACGGAAAAGCAGTTCGTGGAAACCGGGGTTACTCCACGTGCGCTCGTCATGGCCGTACGCGGTGTAAAAAACGCGGCCTTTCCCCTCATTGCGAACCCACGTCCACGGCTCATTTTCGCGCACCTGCAGCACTGTGCGGTCGGGGTTGTGTTTGTCGTGCACATACGTTTCATCCCAAGTCTTGAATGGCGCGAAGCCTTTCATAATCGGATGATCCGGCGCGACGATCTTCGTTTCAAAATCGCCCGTGCCGTGGCTCTTGAACTGTCCGCCGACGATGCGGATATACTCCGGCGAGTTCTGGAAGCAGTAGCTCGCGCAGTGAATCGGCACGAGACCGCCGCCGCCCTGCACGAAGTCGATCATGGCCTTCTCGGCACCCGGAGTGATCTTCGTCCAGTTCGCGTAGATGGCCAGAGCATGATACTTGGCGAGGTTCTGCGGATTGATGTCCGAAAGCTTGTCCGTGTAGGTGAGATTGATCCCGCGCGGGTGCAATGCCGGTAGCGCCTGGAAAAAGCGGGCGTCCGGTTTGTGGTGTCCGTCGTCGCCGAGGAAAAGAACTTCGAGGCGTCCGGTTTCGTCGGCGAACGAAAGAAATGGTGAAAGGATGGCTGTTACTGCGATGAGTGACTTCATGATAGACGAGGTTTGAATCAGATTTGAACGGTCCGGAATCAAACCTGTAAGTGCCATGAGAAATCACGTTCTTTCCATGTGAAATTGCGTCCCTGTTTACGCTTGAGGACGGTGCGCGCAACCGCTTGTTTTGCCGTTTTCTAAGGTCCAACCACTCCAGCCATGAATCACAATCACCTACGTTCCCGAGGAATCGCCTTCACGCTCGCTGCATCAGTATGCATGTCGCTGTTTACTTCCTGTGCCACGCGGGAATCGCGCTCGACGCTTGGCAAGAAGTGGCCCGGCTCCGAGCCCGAGGTTGATTTGAGTCGCTACGAAGACATTCAAAAGCGCCCCGGGCAGCGGAGCGATGTGGCTGTCGCGGTCGCGATTTCCGGCGGTGGGATGCGCGCGGCGAACTTCGCTGCGGGCGTTCTTAAAGCGCTCGAAGGCGTGAAGGTGCGCGGTGTGAACGGCACGGAGTCCAACCTGCTCCGCGAGGTCGATTATTTCTCCACCGTCTCCGGCGGCGGGCTCGCGGCGGGTTCGTATATCTCGTTGTTGAATTCCTATCAGCTTCGAAATCCAGCGGACCCCGCTGCGAAAGAATTTTCGTTCAGTGCTTTGGAGAAGGGGAGCGGCCGCGGCTGGCGCTCGGCGCTTTCCCGTGACTATCAGGCATCGCTTGTCCGCGCGTTGCTCAACCCGCTCATGGCGGGTCCCTTCGATCGTGGCGATATTCTTGAAGAGCGTTTGGACGATAACATCCTCGGACGCGCCAACGGTCGATCGCTGCGGCTGAGCGACGTGTTCGTTCCCAAGGGCACAATTCCAAAGACGCCATACTGGATAACGAACGGGACGGTGTTTGAGAACGGCGCGATTTTTCCGTTCACGCCCGACGTCATCGAGAAATACGGTGTGAATGGCTACAACCACCGCCTGACGACTCGCAAGCTTACCCGGCCAGAGGACCTTCCGCTTTCGGTTGGATTGAAGACGAGTGCTTCGTTCCCGGTCGCGATTCCTCCGACAACTCTGCAGAGCGGTCTCGATCCGGCGCATCCGGTCATCCATTTGATGGATGGCGGAGTGGCCGACAATCTTGGGGTCGTGACCGCCCTGAGATTGCTGCGGAAGGACAAGGCGAGGAAGAAGGTCTTAATCGTCATCGACGCATACAACGGAGTAACCGAGCCGTTTTCCAAACGCGGGATTCGTCCAGGTCCGGTGGCCGCCGCGCTGCGGAGCACTTCAATCTCGCTCGACTCCGCGCATCAGCGGGTACGCGGCTTTCTCGACGTGGCGGGAAATTCGGGCTCCATCCGGCACGCGGTGATTGATTTTACCTCGGCGATTTCCGGGGAAACGGATGAAGACGGTCTCGGTAATTACATGACCGATCAACTGCTCGCCACTCTCGGAATGGATTCGACGAGGCAGGATGACACAAGCCCGCAGTCGCTGCAGGCGGTGTTCACTCAGGCGCTCGGTGTCGGGACGTGGTTCCGTATCGACCGGAAGTCGCAGGAAGTGCTTCTCACTGCCGGTCAGAACGCGATTTTCGAAGTGAACGAAACGCCGGGGACGCCGCGGAAGCTTTTGAAGCCGATTCGCGCCGTGATTTCGGAATTCTAAAATCAGCGCGTGCGCAGTTCGGGAGGGTTCTCTCCGCGTGCCCACAGGATTCCCCGAACGAGCCGTTCCACAAGCAGGTCGTTGTGGTGCCCGGGAGTCTCAAGAAAAGTCGCGGGGCTCTTCCGGCTCTTGAGAATCTCGTAAATCTTTCGCGCACCGATGTTCGCGCCGAATTCATCATGTTCCGCGCCGTCGAGGTAAATGCGCTGGGATTCTCCGAATGCGGAGGCGTTCTTCCGAACCATCGTGAGCGGATCCTGGTCAATCCAGCGCTGCCAGCTTTCGGGACGCCATTTGCCTGCTCCGTCATAGAGCCATTCAAATTGCCCCGGCTTGCCGGACGGCGCGTAGTTTGCCGCGAGGCCCAGCATCATTTGCGCGGTTCCGCTGCGCGGCATCCGGAAGCCCGGTGCAGGAGCAGTTGCGGCCTCGACGTCGGCGCTCGTGATCGCTCGCACAGACGCGTCGCGTGCAAACCCGATGTGGGTGTTCTCCAAATCGCTGTCGGGAGAAAGGGCGACGATCGCCCCGATGGAATCGCGGCTCTTCATTCCAAGACGCAACGCGCCAAATCCGCCACTCGAATGGCCTGCGACGATCCATTTCGCTCCGGGTGGAAGAGAATAACGTGCTTCGATTGCGGGCATGACTTCGCGTTCGAGCCATGTCGCATAGATCCCGACCGCGTTTGAATCGAGATACTGGCTGCCGCCGTAGCGTGAGCGCGCGTCCACCGAGGCAAACCGGACTGGATGTCCGGTCGCTGCGAGGCGGCCCGCCGCAGCGGCCAGCCAGTCGCCGGTTCCGCGCGAAATGGAATCCTCCGATGAACCGCCCCAACCCGGAAGATAGAGCACCAGTGGAATCGCGGCTTTGCCGTCCTTCGGTGAAAAAACGGCGACCCGACGCGCGGGTGGATCGCCGGCGGGATTTCCCTCCAGAAGTCGCCCCGGAATCTGAATGACTTCCAATGCAATGGCTGGTTGCCGCTCCTGTCCGCAGGCGGTCAGCGAGATCGCGGTGAAGGTGATGATGATGGATTTCAGCATGGCAGTTGAATCGAATCTACAGGCAGCGAGCCGAGGTCGCCGGCGGGCGCTTCGACAACGCTGATATTCTCCCCAAGGGGCGCCCAGACCGACGGAGCGGTGGGGCCAAAAAGCAGTGTGCATCGTGTCCCAGATGCCGCGGCGAGATGCGAGATCCCGGTGTCGTGACCGAAATACGCCGAGGCCCGCGTAAGAATCGCGGAAAGCAAAGGCAGCGGCAGGCCGTGCGCAAGCGGGTGATTGGGAAACGCACCGCGCGCGTGTTCGTCCGCCTCGCCGGAAATCACGAGTAGCTTCCCGTGTTGGACGCGCTCGGCGAGGGCCTGCCAGTTTGCCAGCGGCCAGTTTTTACGCGGGCTGCCGCTGCCGGGATGAATCGCGATGAAGCGCGAATCCATGGCGTGTTGCGCGAGCCAGGCATCGGCTTCGCGCTGCAAACTCGGGGACGGCACAAGCCTCGCGGCGGGAGGTGTATCGAGATACAGCGCCAGACTTTCCAATCCCCGCGCGAGTTGCGCGGCGGCGTGTGCGTCGTCCGTGATTTTTGTGTAAGCGGACAAATAGTGCTTCACGCCTGCACGGCGGACATTGGCCTCAAAAATTCCGTCGGGATCAAAAAGCCAGCTCACCACCTGCTGGTAGCCGGAAAAGAACTCGCACATCTGCGGCGCGAGCGATCCGCCGCGGGCGAAGAAACCTGCCAGAGGCCCGTATTCAATGCTGTGGACCGCATCGGCGTACGTTCGAGATGGCTCCGGTCCGCACGACTGGGCGATTGCTGCGATGTGCGGATACCCGAGAATCTCAACGCCGCAGTTTGCAAAGTTGTCCCGAATGAGCCGCAAAGCCGGAAGCGTGAGAATGAAGTCGCCGATGGCACCGCCACGGATCGCGAGAATGCGGGGTCTCGATTGCATGCTTTGGAATCAGTCGTCGAATCGAGCCGCGAGTGCAGGGTCGGGAGCGGCACCGAGGCGAATCGCCTGATGGTAGTGACGCCGCGCCAGCTCGATCGCGGGCGGAACACGCTGCATGTATAGCGTGGCAAGATTGTAGTGCGCGTCGGCGAGACTTCCGTCGAGTTCGAGCGCTGCGCGAAATTCATCCTCTGCTGCCGAATTCCATCCTTTTCTGGCAAGCGTGATCGCGAGGTAAACGCGGGTTTGCGGGTTTTTCGGGTCGAGATAAGCGGCCTGCGCGAAGTGTGCGAAGGCAGCATCGGTGCGGCCTTGTTCAAGGCTCACCGTTCCGAGAAGGAGCCAGCCGGTTCCGCTCGTCGGTGCGGCCTGCACGGCCCGCCGCAGGATTCGCTCGGATTCGGAATAGTTCTTCAGTCGCTGCTCGACGATGCCGAGATTCAAAAGTGCCGATGGATTGTTCGGGGAGAGATTCAGGACGTTCTGAAATCCCGTCCGAGCTTCGACGAGTTTGCCTTCGGATAGAAGTTTCAGTGCGTCGGTGTGCTGCTGTTGTGCTTCGCGACGCTGCTCGGCGACGACTGGTGAGGCCGATGGAACGGGGGAAAATCGAAACGCGGGTTTTGGTTTCGGTGCCGCCGAAAGCGCCGCGGCACTTGCAAGAAGCAGCGACGTTGCAAACCTCATTGCCCGAGTTCTTTTGCCCGAGTCGTCGCCGCGCGGACTGCGGAGATCAATGCGGTGCGAAGCCCCTTGGCTTCGAGTTGCTCAATTCCCGCGATGGTCGTGCCTCCAGGGCTCGTGACTTCGTCCCGCAATGCGGCCGGATGCCTGCCTGTCTGGAGCACCATTCCGGCTGCGCCTGCGACGGTTTGCGCAGCGAGTTGAAGCGAGAGTTCGCGTGGAAGGCCCATCAGTACGCCGCCGTCGGCCAGCGCCTCGATAACCGTGTAAATATAAGCCGGACCACTGCCGCTGAGTCCGGTGACTGCGTCGAGCAGCGACTCCTTCACCTGGACTGCGACTCCGACGCTGCCGAAAACGCGGCGCGCAATCTCCGCATCCTCGTCGGTGACTCCCGTGCCCGCGGAGAATCCGGATGCGCCTTGCAGAATAAGGGCTGGCGTATTGGGCATGGCGCGGATGACGCGGAATCTGCCCGCTGCAGCCTGTTCGAGTTTCGCAATCGGAAGCCCGGCCACGATTGAAAGTAGCAACGCCCCGGCGCTTTTCCCGTCGGCTGATTTCCACGCCCATTTCATCGACGCACCGCCGTCCATCTGGCCCGGGACCGGTAGGGCTTCGATTGCGGCGATCGCGTCCTGCGGTTTCACGGCGAGAACGACCACTTCCGAGCGCGCCAGCAATTCGGCGTTTGTCGTTACGGCGGTTGCGCCCGTGGATGCGGCGAGACCGGCGGCAACCGCGGGAATTGCGTCGCTTACGGTGATATCCGCCGGCTGGCAGATGCCTGATTTGATGACGCCCTGAACGAGCGCCGTGGCCATTTTTCCGGAACCGATAAAGCCGATTTTCATGTCGCGTTCACTCATAGCCGCCGGCTGCGCGGAGGGGAAGCGCAATGGTCGTACACGGCGCGCGTTTCATAACACGGAGAAAACGTGACGCATCTTCCGAAAGCCGCTACGGACGACGCTCTCATGCGATTCAAATCGAAAAAACTCCGGACTTTTGCGGCGCTGATTGCGGGCGTGGCGGCGATTTTTGGTGCATCGTATTTGTGGACGCGCTGGATTTTGCCGTGGCTTTTCCCGCCCGATCCTCGGGTGGTTACGCCCGTCATTGCGATTAGCCAGCTCGATGCGAAGTCGCTGTTTTTCAGCAATGAGGCGCGCCCGTGGCTTGTGAAACTGCGGCCGGAGATTCTCCATGCGGATGACTCGAATCCCGACAGCAGCCGCACCCGCGCGATGCAGCAGGCGAACGTAAATCCGAAGCTCTTTCGCCAACTCGACCGGCAGGTGCGTTTCGACACCGTCCTGCTGCTTGGCGATCCGAGCGGTTATCAGCGATTGCTCGATCATCTCGTCGAGCCCGAGCCGTCGAAACGCGATTTCCAACTCGTGTATCTCGATCACTGGGCCTACGTCTTCAACCGGGGTGGAGCGAAAGCCTGGTCGCAGGCCGATGGGGATGCGCTCCGCGCGAAGATGAACGGAATCGGTTCTTCGGATCGTGCTGCGTTTTTGTCGAAAACTGCGGCGAAGATGCTGGCAATTCGTGAATACGGAGCGGCGAGGACCTGGCTGGAGGAGGCGCTGTCGCTCGATGGCGATTCGCTCGACGCGTTGGCGGGAATGGCGAACTACCAGATCTCGCTGGGCAAGTGGAAGGAGGCTGAGACTTTTGCCGACCGAGCGCTCGAAAAGAACGCTGATTTTGTCCCGGCGCTCTCCGCGCGATTTCTCGTCCAGCGTGCGACAAAGCATTTCCTCGACGCATTCCGAACCTCAAAGCGGCTGAATTCGTTGATTCCGGAGGATCCCGTGCGGCTTTGGCAGCACGCGGAGATCGCACGCGAGGCCCGGCTTCGAAGCGAACAGGTCGCTGCACTGGAGCGCCTCATCGCGCTCGCGGAGGAAGAGGAAAGGCCCACTGGCACGTATGAGTTTTATCTCGGCGATGCGCACATCTACCTTTCCACCGAGGATGCCACGCATGTCCCGAAAGCCGCGCTTCACTTGCGGAAGGCGCTGGCTGATCCCACGCTTTCGCCCGAGCACCGCAAGTTTGCCGAGGAGCGGATGGCGACCATTCGCGAGCGGACCGGCCTGAAATAAAGGCGGTTGCGCCTACCGAACGGTTACGTTGAGGCTTTTTGAAACGGCAGGGTTCTGCCACAAATTACGTGGCCGTTTTTTCAAGTGCTTCCGCTGCGAGCCATAGGTTGGTTGTTTACCCTTTTTCTGCCGTTTTGCGGCATTAGGGCGGACGTGATTATCTCGGAGATTCACTATCATCCATCATCCGAGGACCCGCGGGAGGAGTTTGTCGAAATTTGGAATACCGATGCGGTCGCGAGGGATGTCGGCGGGTGGCGTTTGGGCGGCGGCGTTGAGTTCGCTTTTCCGGCGGGAACGAGTATCGCTGCGGGTGGATTCGTGGTCGTGGCGGCCGATGCGGCGACGTTTTCCGCAAAGCATCCCGGTGTGGCAAATTTCGTCGGCGGATGGTCCGGGCGGCTTTCAAGCTCAGCCGACACAATCCGTCTTCGAAATTCGGCTGATGTGGTCGTCGCCGAAGTATCCTGGTTCTCCCCCGAAAAAGTGGACGCGTTGAGCGCAGCGATATGAGTGGTTAGTTTAGCGAGGAGTTGATGGTTTGGAAGTAAGAGTGGAGGAAGGCTGTTGGGGATTGATAGCCGAGGGAGCTGTGAAGGCGTCTGCGGT
>SXWH01000091.1 GCA_005791535.1 Verrucomicrobiaceae bacterium
GCTGCCCGAAGCGCAGCTCGACCGCTTTATGTTCCTCATCAACGTCGGCTACCCGACCGCAGCCGAGGAATTGCAAATCGCGAAGGCCACCACCGGCTCGGGTGTTCCGTCGCTCGAAAAAATCATGACCGGCGCGGACATCCTCCTTTTCCAGGACATTGTCCGCCGCGTCCCCGTGCCCGACCACGTCTATGAATACGTGGTAAAGCTCGTGCGCAAATGCCGTCCGAAAGAAGTCGAGGCGCCGGATTGGGTGAAGAAATGGGTGATGTGGGGCCCCGGCCCGCGCGCCGTGCAGTATCTCGTCCTCGGAGCCAAAGCGCGTGCCGTTTTGCAAGGCAGCTACCTCGTCCGCCTCGAAGACGTCCAGGCCGTCGCCGAACCCGTGCTCGCGCATCGTATTCTTGTGAACTTTCACGCGGAGAGCGAAGGCGTGGACAGCGCGGAAATCATCCGTCGCGTGATGAAGGAGACGGAAGGGTAGGTCGCGGCTCATTTCCGATGACGGACGCGTCTTCGACTACCGAAAGGCATATGTTTGCGCGATCGAGGCTACTCGACCGGCGGACGCTGCTTTACGGCCATGCCAGCCGAGTTCTGCGACAGGCATTGATCTTCACGCTTGCGGTCTTGGTGGGCGCAGCTTGCGCCGATTGTCGTGCGGCAGATCTTCCCAAGCCTATCCTGTGGACGATCGTAAACGGGCACACGGTTTATATCGATATCAAGCTCGGCAAATTTGATCCGAAAAAGCACCCGATCGCTACGCAGCAATACCCGGGTGGATCCAGAATCGTGGTAAGCGGCAAACCAATCGTGGGAACGACAAACAGTAAACTCGCCCAACTCTCGCGGCGTTCCGACGCGGTCATCGATCGTATTTCCCTGCGCTGGGATGACAGAGTGGTGCCGGTTTCGACCGAGCTTTTTGATCACGTCTTTTTCCCGAGTTTAAGGACATCGTTCTCGCGTGGAAACCCGCCGGACTTGATGTTCTCAGTAGACCCTGCAGGCGAGGCGATGATTGTCCGGATGAAAGCCGGTCAAGGCCCACAAAGCCAGTACGTGAACTGGCTTCTGCGGCGGAACGGAAAGCACCAGTTGATCGACGACTCATTCTTCGGATTGCGCCCATGAAGAATCATCCCCAATCACATCCATGGACTTCCTAGACCAAGCCGTCATCGCCCGCCTCTCCCGGCTGCAACTTGCAGTCCGCACGCCCATGCTTGGCTCGGTCACCGGTCTGCATCGCTCGGCGACTCGTGGCGCTTCCGTCGAGTTCGCGGAGTATCGCAAATATGCTCCGGGCGATGATCTGAAGTTCCTCGACTGGCGTGTCTTTGCCCGCACGGACAAATACTTCATCCGCGAATTCGAGGCGGATACGAATTTGCGCTGCTACCTCGTAGTGGACACGTCGGCTTCGATGAAATTCGCATCGGCGGATAACATGACGCGCTTCGATTACGCACGCCGGCTTGCGGCGACGCTGGCGCATTTGCTCGTTCATCAAGGCGACGCCGTGGGGCTCACCGCCTTTTCGGAGAAAGCCGTGGACCTCGCGCCGCGCAACACGTCGTCGCATCTCCGCCAGTTCTACAAGCTCCTCGAAGAAGCAAAGCCATCCGGCGAAGCGAACATCGTCCAGACACTCCACGACTTCGCCGAGCGCGTTCGCAGCCGGGCGCTCGTGGTGATTATCAGCGACTTCTTCGCCGAGCCGGGCGAGTTGCTCGACGCCTTCAAACACCTTCGTTTCTACAAACACGACCTCGCCGTTTTCCACCTGCTCGACCGGCAGGAATACGATTTCGATTTCACGCGTCCGGTCCGTTTTGTGGACATGGAAAACGGGGCCGACCTCATCACCGACCCGGCCGTAATCCGCGAAGCCTACCGCGAAGCCGTGAACGACTACCTCGCCGCGATGAAGCACGGTTGCACGCAGTTCCAGGTGGACTACCACCTCACGTATCTCGATCAATCGTTCGAGGGCGTGCTCACGCAATTCATGCTCCAGCGGATACGGCAGTCGAAGAAGGGAGGAAGGTAAGTGACCTACCTCCAACCATGGTCCTTGTGGCTGCTCGCTCTGTGCCTTCTGCCGATCATCATCCACATGCTGAATCGGCTCCGTTACAAAACGGTGCAGTGGGCGGCGATGTACTTTTTGCTAAAGGCGAACAAAGCGGCGACGAAGCGTGCGAAGCTCAAGCAATACTTGTTGCTGCTGTTCCGGGCGCTTGCAGTTTTGTTCCTCATCTGGGCGATGATGCGGCCGCAGGTTGGCGGATGGCTCGGCAAGAATGCGGGCGGTGCGCCCGAAGTGATTGTGGTGATGCTCGATCGCTCCGCGAGCATGGAGGCGCGGGTCGGGTCGGATCGTCAGGACACGAAGCGGCAGCAAGCCATCGCGCTGCTTTCCGAGGCGTCGAAAGACAGTCAGGGCAGCCGGTTCGTGGTGATTGAAAACGTGCTCCGCCAGCCGCTCGAAGTCGCCGATTTGAAAACGCTCGCGACGATGCAAAACGGCGAGCCAACGGATTCGGCGGCGGATATCCCGGCGATGTTCCGCACGGCCGTGGAGTATCTCGTGAAGAACAAACCGGGCAGCGCGGAGATCTGGCTCGCGAGCGATTTGCAAAAGAGCAACTGGCGCGACGAAAGCGCCGAATGGCAGGACATTACGGCCCGCATCAATGCGCTTCCCGAGACGCACATTCGCGTGATCGATTTGTCCTCGGCGCCGGGAACGAATCTCGCGATTGCCGTGAAGGCTGCGGAGTTCCGGCCATCGAAGACTGCGCCGGAGAAAGGCTCGCTCGTGATTTCGCTCGAGACACGCGCAGGCGGCTCCACGGGGACTTTTCCGCTGAAGGTCACGCGCGATGGAGCGACGAGCCAGAGCGACCTTGTGCTGAATTCTCCAGTCCGCCGCGAAGCTCTGAAATACGACATCGCTGCGCTGCCGGAGGGCGGTGGTTGGGGAAAATTCGAGCTGCCGGTGGATGAAAACGACCGCGACAACGCCACCTACTTTACCTACCGCCAGCCGGTTCCGCTGCGTGCCGCGGTGGTCAGCGATCTGTCCGGAGCGAAGCGCATCGCATTTGCCGCCGCGCCGGATAAATCGCGGCTCGACCGCACTGCCGACATCGTTCCACCGGGGCGCACCACCGATTTGAAGTGGAAGGAACTCGCGATGATTGTCTGGCAGGGAGCCGCGCCGACCGACGCTCTGGCGAAACAGTTGCTGGAGTTTGCCGAGAGCGGTGGTGTGGTGGTCGCATTTCCAGCCGGAGGCGACAGCGGCAACGGCCCGCTTGGCATCACGTGGTCGGCGGCGGAGAACACCAAGGAGCCTTTCCGCATTGCAAACTGGGATGAACTCGACGGCCCGCTCGCACGCACGGACAACGGCGCATCGCTTCCGGTCGGACGCATCGAACTCACGCGCCGGCAGGTTGGCAGAATCGCCGGTGACAAGGCGCACGTTTTCGGCGTGTTCGCCGATGGACAGCCGTTCCTGACCGGCCAGCAGATCGGCGCGGGGCATGTGTTCGTCTGCTCCGCCGCGCCCGATCCGGAGTGGGGTTCTTTTGGCGATGGATTCGTGCTTCTGCCGATGATGCAGCGTCTGCTCGTCCAGGGCGGAACCCGGTTGGCGCCGCCTGCACTTGCCGCTGCGGGAGATTGGAAGCCGCAGGATGGCGACGTTTGGACCTCCGTGGAAACCGACCGCCGTCGTGACCCGCGCTGGCATTCCGGCGTATACAAACACGCGGGCCGCCTCATCGCGCTCAACCGTCCTGAGAGCGAGGACAGCCCTGATTTCATCGATGCAGCAGCCGTGAAGAAGCTCATGCCCGGGGCGAAACTCGAAGTCATGAGCGGCGTGCTCACGATGAAAGCCGACCGGCTCCGCAGTGAAATCTGGCCGCTCATGATCGTGGCGACAATGCTCTTCATGATCCTCGAAATGCTCCTCGCCACCAGCAAGGCGCTCATTCCGCAGAAACCAAAACCGAAGGTGCCTGTCGCCGCTGCTGCGCCAAAGAAACAGGAGGCTTCCGTATGACCGAGGGCTGGCAATTCAACACCGCACCGTGGGTGCTCATCACAGCCTCTGCATTTCTTGTAGCGAGCATCTGGTTTTTCTTCCGCTCGCTGAAACGCGAGGGCTCGGACGGCTGGCACATTGCTCTGCATTTGTTGCGGCTCGTCATCGCTATCGCCGTCGCGGTAACGCTGCTGAAACCCGAGCGCGTGGTCTTTTCAAAACGCACCGAACAACCGCGCGTGGTTGTGCTGTGGGATGGTTCGGGCAGCATGAAGACGAAGGACACGCTGGTCGGCGAGAAGGATGCCGCGAGCCGCGAATCATGGGTGAAGCAGCAGCTCGACGCGAAATTCTGGGAGCCGCTGGCGAAGCGCTACAACGTGACGGTGGAGTCGTTCTCCGTGCCGCCGGAGGATCCGAAATCGCTCGATGCAGAGACGCAAATCGGCAGCGACCTGAACACACCGCTCGACCGTGCACTCAAGCAATACAGCGATCTTCGCGCGGTCGTGATGATTTCCGATGGCGACCGCAATCTCGGTGAGAATCCGATCACCGCGGCGACCGCGCTGGCGCGAAAGGACGTTCCGATTTACACCGTCGGCGTCGGCAGCGAGACGTTCCTGCCGGACATCGAAGTGCTCAACGTCCTCGCGCCGAGCTACGCGTTGATCAACGAGCGCGTGAGCGTTGTCGTGAATCTTCAGAACAGGCTTCCACGCGAGGTGAAGACGACGATCACGATTGCCGGGCCGGGAGGTTCGTCGGGATCGAAAAAGGTGACGCTTCCGGCGATGGCACAGGCGCAGGAGATGATCGTTTTCACTCCGCAGAGCGAGGGAGCAGGGGATTTCAAGTTGAGCATTCCAGTCGAGCGCGAGGAGGTGTTCTCGAACAACAACGAGAAGACATTCCCGCTCGCGGTGCGGAAGGAAACGCTGAAGGTGCTCGTGGTGGATTCGCAGCCGCGCTGGGAATTCCGTTACCTCCGGAATGCGCTCCAGCGCGACCCGAGCGTGGTCGTGAATACCGTGCTTTATCATCCGCAAATCGGAATGGGCGAAGGCGTCGGCTATCTGCCGGAGTTCCCGACGAAGAAGGAGGATTTGCAGGGCTACGACGTCGTGTTCCTCGGCGATATCGGCGTGGGACAGGGAATGCTCTCGCCGGAGCAGGCGCAGATGCTTGCCGGATTGGTGAAGCAGCAGGCGAGCGGTCTCGTCTTCCTGCCTGGGCCGCTGGGAAGGCAAAAGTCGCTCGCCGGCACTGCACTGGAGGAACTCATCCCGGTCGAAACCGATTACACAAAAGGAATTGGCGTTGTGAGCGGAGCCGAGGCGCGGCTCGAGCTTTCCACGCGCGGGCTGAATCACTGGCTCACCATGCTGGCCACCGACCCAAACGCGAATCAGGCCGTGTGGCGCGGGCTGCCGGGCTTTTATTGGTACGCGCCCGTGGTGAAAGCGAAGGGCGGCGCGGAAGTGCTCGCCACCCACGAAGCCGCACGGACAAAGGACGGACGCATCCCGCTGCTCGTCACGCGCGCCGCTGGAAACGGCAAGGTTCTTTACATGGGAACCGATTCCGCGTGGCGCTGGCGCAAGGGCGTTGAAGACACGTACCACTACCGTTTTTGGGGTCAGGTCGTGCGCTGGATGTCGCATCAGCGCCACCTCGCTCAGGAGGAAGGCATCCGCTTTTTCTACACGCCCGAACAGCCGCGCCGTGGCGACAAGGTGCGCTTGAATGCGACCGTCATGGACAAGCTCGGCGCGCCGGTGACGTCCGGAAAAATCACCGTCACGGCGAAAAGTCCCGATGGCACCTCGGAGACGCTGGAGCTTGTAAACGAAGACGCCGAGTGGGGCGTATTTACCGGGCAGTTCATCCCGCGCGAGGGTGGCAAATACGAACTCGACGTCGCCAGCGAAACAGCCGGCCGCCGCATGAAGACTTCCATCACCGTGAGCGTGCCCACTTTGGAAAAAGAGGGAATGCCCGCGCGTCTGGATGTGCTCCGCGAAATGAGTGCACTGACGCAGGGGAAATTCCACACACCTCCCGAGCTCCCGCAGCTCGTAAACAGCCTTTCCCTTCTGCCCGAGCGCAAGCCGGAGGAAATCCGTCTGCTGCTCTGGTGCCACCCGTACTGGTGTGCGGGACTGCTTGCGGCCTTTGTGGTTTACTGGGTCGGAAGGAAACTGGGCGGGCTGATTTAGCAGAACATTCGCTGCAAAAAATAACGCCCCTTGGACAAGGGACGGTAAGCGGAACGGGCGGAGCGGCGTATGTTTCTCGGCAAATGAAAAGTATTTCGAATTCGAAACCCGCCCTGCCCGTGCGCCGTGCGCCGGGCCGTTCCCCGTCCACGCACCGTTCTGTTCCCGCCCCGGTTGCGTTGCGTCGAATCCTTGTACCGGTGGACTTCTCAGAGCCTTCGCTCAAGGCGTTGCCTTACGCAATTTCCCTCGCGAAGCAATTCAAGGGCCAACTTGTGCTGGTTCATATTGTTGAGCAAATCGTATATCCCGGTGACTGGATGATCCCGCCGTTTCCCACCGGAGACTTCGCAACCGAGAGCCGGGAGCAATTGATCGAAAAGCTCCGCAACACCTGCCGTGGCAGCGGTGTGAACGTCACTCCGATGGTTCGCTTTGGCCGGGCATGGCAGGAAATCATCGACATCGCTGCGGAGCAGCAATGCGACATGGTCGTGATGGCGACGCACGGATACACCGGGCTGAAGCACGTGTTGCTCGGCAGTGTGACGGAAAAAATCGTACGCCACGCCCCGTGCCCGGTGCTGACCGTGCGCCCGGACGACGCGTCGGACCAATAGGAAAAGTACTTACCCCCATCGCTTCCAGCTCCCGCTGAGAAGCAGCACTGCGCCCAATATCCGCAGCGCGGCGGGTCTGGCAGAGTGTGCGCCGTTAACCACAACGCCATGCACACAACCACGACCATCCTCGACACGATTCAAGACTCCGACTTCTACCGCGAATACGAGCACGCATTCAGCGACGCCACCGGTCTCCCGCTGACATTGCGGCCGACTGAAACCTGGAACCCGCCCTTCCGGGGAAAGCGCAATGAAAACAAGTTCTGTGCGATGATGGCGCAGAAGAACGCATCCTGCGCCGCCTGCCTCAACATGCAGGAGCGGATGACAAAGTCGGCGACCGACGAGACCGCTACGCTGCGCTGCCACTTTGGTATGACCGAGGTCGCCGTGCCGGTAAAGCTAGGCAACGAGCGGATCGGAATCCTCGCCACCGGTCAGGTGCTCACGCAGGAACCCGATCAGGCGCAGCTCGCGCAGGTGGAGAAAAGCGTGCGCAAACTGGGCTTCAACGGCGACACTCCCAAAGCAATGGCGGCGTACATGGAAACGCGCATTATGCCGCGCAATCAGCTCACTGGATTTGTCCGCATGCTCGAAAACTTCGCCGAGCATCTATCCGTCCGGAGCAACCAAATCGCTCTCCATCAGGCAAACGCCGAGCCCATCGCAATTGTGCGGGCCAAGGCGTATATCAACGAAAACCTTCAGGAAGATCTGACTCTGGCTGACGTAGCGAAGGCGTCGTTTACGAGCACGTTCTACATTTGCAAACTCTTCAAGCGTCACACCGGCCTGAACTTCACCGAATACGTGTCGCGCCTCCGCGTCGAGCGGGCGAAAGAGTTGCTCGCAAATCCCAACAAACGTGTGAGCGAAATCGCGTTTGAAGTCGGCTTCCAGTCGCTCACGCACTTCAATCGGATCTTCCGTCGCATTGTGGGTGAATCGCCCACAGTCTTCCGCGACAAGCTGACGTTCCAGATCGCTGCCTAAGCTTGCCATCCGGAAGGTCCCGTATTCGATAGTGCTCTCATGCCTTCCGAGCTCGCCCAATACAAAGCAGCGCTTGATGCGCACTCGATCGTCGCAATTACCGACGCAGCGGGACGCATCATTCACGTGAACGACAAGTTCTGCGAAATCTCCGGTTACTCGCGCCGCGAGGTGATCGGGCAGGACCATCGCATCATCAACTCCGGTCTGCATCCGAAGGACTTCTTCCGCGATCTTTGGGTCACGATAAAGAAGGGAAAAGTATGGAGGGGCGAAATCCGGAACCGCGCGAAAGATGGAACGTATTACTGGGTGGACACGACTATTTATCCGTTTCTCGGAAGCGATGGAAAACCTGAACAGTTCGTCGCCATTCGTACCGATATCAGCGCGCGGAAGCGGGCCGAAATGGAGAGGGCGCGTCTGGAGAAGCAACTCCTCGATGCCACCGAGCGCGAGCAGCGCCGCATCGGTCGCGATCTTCACGACGGTCTCGGCCAGCATCTCACGGCGCTGGAAATGATGAATCATGCAGTCATCGAAAAAGTGAAGCGCGAGAACCCCTCGCTGCTCTCGGCGATGCAGGATATCTCCAAACACATCCGGCAGACCATCACGCAGGCCCGCCAGCTTTCACACGGCCTCTCGCCGATCGCTCTGGACGACGATGGCCTGATGAATGCGCTCTCGGAGCTTGCATCAACCACGCAGGGCCCCGGTCGTGTACGCTGCTCCTTTCACTGCCCGTCTCCAGTCCGCATCACAGACACGAGACTTGCGACACAACTCTACCGGATTGCGCAGGAGGCCGTGACGAATGCTGCGCGTCATAGCGGTGCGAAAGCGATCGAAATCAGCCTTACCCGCTCCGGCGCGCGAATCGAACTCTGCGTGAGCGACGACGGACACGGGATGAGCGCCGAAACCGCGAGGAACGGAATCGGTCTTACGACGATGCAACATCGTGCGCGGCTCATCGGTGCAAACATCGAGTTCACCTCGAAGCGGGGTTGCGGTCTGCGGGTTTCCTGTACTCTCTACAGCCAGCCATGAGCAAAAAAGCGCCGAAGACGGCGAAGAAGAACCGTGTATTTCTTGTCGATGATCACCCGATCGTTCTCGCGGGGTTCACGCTCATGCTGAATGCGCAGCCGGATATCGAAGTGTGCGGCAGCGCGAGCAGTGCTGAAGAAGCTTTGGGGAAAATCCAAAGCGCGAAGGCGGATCTGGTGATTTCGGACATCACGCTTCCGGGCCGGAGCGGTCTTGATTTGCTGAAGGACTTGATGGCTGCCAATTCGCAGCAGTCCGTTCTGATGGTGACCATGCACGATGAAATGCTTTACGCGGAGCGTGCCATCCGAGCCGGCGCCCGCGGATACTTGATGAAAGAAGCGGGCTCGGAAAAAATGCTCGCCGCCATCCGGCACGTCCTCGCCGGCAACATCTACGTGAGCGATCGCATTCAGGCGAAGATACTCAATGCCATGCACAGTCCGAACCAACGCACGTCGGCATCGCCGGTGGAGAAGCTAAGCGATCGGGAGTTTGAAGTTTTCCGGTTGCTCGGCGAGGGAAAGACAACAAAGGAAATCGCGAGCCAGCTTCACCTCAGCGATAAAACCGTTGCCGTCCACCGCGGTCATATCAAGGACAAGCTCGGAATCAAAAGCGCGACGGAACTCATGCACACAGCGGTGCGCTGGGTGGAGGCAAATCGCTAGCGCCGCAACTTCACGAGAACGATTGCGATGGTCACCAGACTGCTGAGCGGCATGAGAATCGCGGCGAGCAGGGGCGACATGTGGCCGTTGACGCTCAGGAGCACCGCGACACAGTTGTAGGCAATCGCGAATCCAAGAACCGCGCGGACGGTGCTGCGTTTGGCAAGCGCGATTCCGAGAAGGGAACGAATTCCGCGCAAGCTGCGGCCCATGAAATAGAAGTCCGCTTTACGCTCCAGCAGGCCGCGATCAATTGCGGGCGTTCCTGTGCAGAGGCTGTTGTTGAATGCGAGGCTGTCGTTTGCGCCGTCACCTATCATGAGCGTGCGCTGCGAGCCAATTTCCCGCAGACGAAGCGCCTTTTCATCGGGCGAGAGCGCACCGTGCGCGCGGCTGACTTCCACATTCAGACGCGCGGCCATCGTGGCGACTTTGGCCGAGTTATCGCCGCTCAGAATGTGGAGATCGTAGCCGCTGGCGCGAAGCGCATTGAACTCCTCGCCAGCATCCTCGCGCAGCTCGTCACCGAAGTTAAAGACTGCGAGGCATTCACCGTCGCGGGAAAAAATGCAATCGCCCTCGCCTTCCGCTGCCCAGCCTTTGCGACCCAGACGGTAGAGGTGACCATCGCGTGAAAGTTCGACGCCCAGGCCGATGGATTCATGCGTTTCGCCGGTGCCGCTCACGCCCATCGCCATAAGATGCTCGCGCAAGCAGGAGGCGGTCGGGTGCATGTTGTCGTTCACCATCACCATCAGAATGCTGCGTTCTGTATCGTCCAGCGCCGTCAGGGATTCGGGGTTCTTCAGAGCAAGCGTCTCGAGCGTCAGTGTGCCGGTCTTGTCGAAGACGATGGAATCAACTTTCGGAAGCCGATCCCAAAGACCCGGTTCGCGAACTAGCACGCCTGAACGACGGGCTCGTGCGGTGGCGACTTCCTCGGCGAGCGGGAGCGCGACACCTGCGGCGCAAGGACAGGAGACGACGAGGATGCTCGTGAGGACCTGGAGGGATGCGAGCCATCCTGCTCCGCTGCCCATCCAGTAGGCAAATGCGCTGAACCCGATCATCATCACGATGACGAGGTAGATCCGAATGAACCGCTCCAGTCCGCGTGCGCGTCGATCGGTCTGTGGCGCGGTGTCGAGCATCCGCGCGAGCACGCTGTCCTGCCACGATTCGACCGCCTCGAGTTCGACGGGCTCGCTGGTCAGTGCGATGGCGCCGCTTGGAATGAGCTGTCCCGCACGGGCGGTGCGCGATTCGCTTTCGCCGGAGATCCATTCCATCCCGAGCGTTGCGCCGGCGCTGAGAAGCTTCGATTTCACCGGAACGATTCCACCGGGCGGAACGGTGAATATTTCTCCCTGCTGCGGATGCGAAATGCGGATGGTGGAATCGAGCAGGCGGTTGCGATTCGCGGCGACGGCGGTTTCCTGCGTCCAGCGCCCGACGAGCATGAGGAAGGTGAAGACGCTGATGAAATCGAAATACAGAAAGCTCGTCGCGCCATTTAGCCACGCGATGACGGAGCCGGCGTAGGCCGCGATGAGACCGAGTGAAATAGGCAGATCAATGTGCAGTACGCCTGCGCGCAGACTGTGCCAGCTCCGGCTGATGAAGTAACTGCCGCCGATGAGAAAGCTGAGCGTGCTGCACGCGAACGTCACGCGGTGAAAGAGCGCCGCGAACGAGAAGTCGGCCTGCATTCCGAGGTAGCCCGGCAGGGTGAAAAGCATCGCATTCATCGCCAGCGCGGCGCAAAGCCCGAGGCGGATGATGAGCGAGCGATTACCGCGTTTCGGGCCGCCCGCGGGACCGACGAGGTAGCCGAACGCCTGAATCTCGCGTGCGAATTTCAGCGCATCGAATTCACCCGCTTTCCAGCGCATGTGGAGACGGCCGAGTGTCGGGTCGATGTGAATTGCGAGCGCGCCCGGCTTTTTCTCGAAGAGCTTCTCGATGAGCCACACGCACCCGATGCATGAGATTCCTTGCAGGTCGAGGTCCAGCTCGGTGCGTCCATCGGCGAGAAGCGCGATGAGCCAGTCGTAATCGCGTTGTTGGAAGACGACGGACTTTACGGGGAACACTCCGCCGTCCTGGAGTTCGTAGAATTGCGAGAGGCCGTTCTGTTTGATGAGCCCGTGCACGAACTCGCAGCCCGCGCAGCAGAAATCGGGACGAATGCTTGAAGGTCGGAAACTGGTTCCGCAGTGGATGCAGACTTTGGAGCTAGTGGCAGCAATCATGGCCGGGAAGTGTGGCGCGCCACACGAGAAGCGCAGCGGCGGTCAGGGCGAGCGTTTGTTGGATGCGCGGGATCCACGGCGATGGACCGCGGGACTGGAGTTTGAAAATGCCTGCCTGGATGAGCGCGTAAAGCGGCACGGTTCCGGCCGCGAAACTGCCGAGGAGCATCGCTCCGCTGATCCAGGTTCCCGCGAGGATGGCGACGCCGAACATCAACCAGAGCGGGCCGCAGGGGAGCAGGGGAGTAAGCCAGCCGAGCGTGTTACTGAGACGAACTTTCAGCAGGATGCGTGAGACGAATTTCGGTTGGGGAATTTTGCGGTCGAGCCCGAAGCCGATGACTACCAGCACCGCCGCGAGCAGCCACGGGACGAAATGCGCGAAGTTTCCATCCAGAACGGAGCGCACGCTCCAACCGACACCGCCGAGGAGTGCACCGACGACTGTGTACGAAACAAAACGCGTTGAGTGGTAGGTAGTGGGCCTGGCGCGGACGGCGCATGCGAGTGGTCCACACATTCCCGCGCAGTGCAGACTCGTTGCGAGTCCGGCGACGAATGCGGCGGCTGGTGTGCTGACGGATGGGATGTCCATTTTACATCAACCGGCCGTTTAGCGGCCGAGCGCGATTGGTTTGAGCGGCACTTCTGCCTGCTTGTTCTTGGCCGCGATGATCACGAACGAGATCGTGAGCGCGATGAAAATGCAGTAGGCGAATACGATCCAGAGCCACGGTCTTTTTTTCATATTTTTGGTCCGAGAAAGGTCATGGTGCGCTCCATGCTGGATTTGCCGTCGACCGTGGAGATGCGGACTTTGAGCGGGACGTCTTTTTTGAAATTCGCGCGTGGGAGGCGCATGATGAGCGCGACGCTCTCGGCGGACTCGGCGGGGATGCTGTAGGTCTTCTCGATGCCCGCAACGTCGAGCCCCGCTGGCGGGTTCAGCACCTCTATTTTGCAGTCCATCGTCGCGTTGCGCTTGTTCATGATGCGGACGAGGAACTGGTTGCGGATGGTCATTTCATCCGGCCCGTCGAGGAAGTATGCGGCGGCGCTCAGGCGATTCATTGAAACCGTGAGCGATTGCAAGCGGCTCAAAGCGAGCGAGAGCGCGACGACGCCGATGGCGAGAAGCACGGTGTAGAAAATGATGCGCGGGCGGATGATTTTGCGCGGCTTCCGTTTTAGTCCGTTAAACGAATCGTAGCGGATGAGGCCCGGCGCGCGCTCGAGCTTCTCCATCACGCTGTCGCAGGCATCCACGCAGGCCGCGCAGCCGATGCATTCGAGTTGGAGACCGTGGCGGATGTCGATGCCGGTCGGGCAAACCTGCACGCATTTCCGGCAGTCGATGCAGTCACCGGTGGTCGCCCCCTTTTTCCCGCGGGGTTCACCGCGGAGTTCATCGTAGCCGATATTGAGTGTGTTGTCGTCGGTGAGCGCGCTTTGGATGCGGCCGTAGGGGCAGAGGATGATGCAAAACTGCTCGCGGAACCATGCGAAGTCGAACCACAGGGCAAACGTCATCGCGAACACAAAGACGAACGCACCCCAATTTTCACCGGGATTGTTCGTCATCATCTTGTAGAGGTGCGGGATGGAGACGAAGTAGCTCAGGAAGACGTGCGCTACGACGAAGGCAAACAGCCCGAGCGCGAGGCGGCTTCCACCGCGGCGGAGTGTTTTGTTTCCAGTCCACGGAGAATCGTCGAGCTTCCGGCGTGCGGTCGCATCGCCTTCAATCCAGCGTTCAATGCGGCGGACGATGTCGAGAAACACCGTTTGCGGGCATGCCCATCCGCACCAGATGCGGCCGAGTAGTGCAGTGATGTAGAAGAGCGAAAAGCCGACGCCGGTGATTACAAAAAATCCGAGCCACAGGTCCTGTGTGACGAACGTCAGGCCGAGAATGTGGAATTGCCGGTTAATGACATCTAGAAACACTGCGGGATGCCCATTGATGGGAATCCACGGCAGTGCGATGTACACCAGCATGAGCAGCGCTCCGACCAGCGTCCGGGCACGCGTAAAGCGGCCCGAAACGCTGGCAGGGTGAATGAACCGGCGGGAACCATCGTCGCGAATTGTCGTGACGGCATCGAGAGACGGTTTGGTCGGCTCAGCCATTGTCGTTTACTGCGGGGCGGCCGGAGCCGGAGCTGGAGCGGGCTGCACCGGTGCGGCACCCGGCATTGTCCAGCCCGAGACCTTGATGATTTCTTCGCCCTGCTTGTGGTGGCTCATGATGAAGGCAGTCACTTGCTTGATCTGCTCCTGCGTAAGCTGGGTCTTCCATGGGACCATTCCTTTCGCGGGAACGCCCTCGGTTACGACATTCATCACCTCCATCGGAGTGCCGCCGTGAATCCATTCCTTGTCGACGAGGTTCGGACCAATCATTCCGAGCAACGTCGGAAGATGGCACACGACGCATTTTGTCGGGTCCATGAAGATGGCCTTTCCTGCGGCGACCGTTGCCGGATCCTGACTGAGCTTCCAGAGAGTCTCGTCATTCAAAACGCCGCTCTTTTTCGCGGCTTCGGATTTTGCAGCGGCGATTTCGTCCATCACTGCCACGTCTGGTGCCTTTGCGAGGTCGAGTTCGTGGTAGTAGATCCAGTAAATGAGGGCGAAAACGACGGCGCCCCAGAGTGTTGTGAGCCACCAGTTTGGCAGGCGTTTATCGTATTCCTGAATTCCGTCGTACGTGTGCGGGCGCAGCGGGTCTTCGTGATCTTTATTCATGGTCGTTTTCGAGCGGAAGGTTGGCGATTTTGTTGATCTTCTCGCGAGGTGCGAGAGCGGTGCGGATGAGCACGGATACAAAGACCGCGCCGAAGATTGCGAAGCTCACGAGCGTGAGAGTCGTCTGCCAGTTTTCTACAAGGATGCGTCTAAACATAATGAGTGATTAGTTGGCTGCTGTCTTCTTTTCCGCGGCGGAAGCCGGGGCGATCACTTCGGATTTGCCGAGCTTTTGCAGGTAGGCAATGAGCGCGATGATTTCCCGGTCGGGTTTTGCATCGATTCGTGCGTTCTTGAGGTCGGCCACGATTCCCTCGGCCTGCGCCATCGCGTCAGCCGAGATTTCCGCGGGAGTGCCGCCTTTCATGGGAACTCCGAGCATCTTCTGGACTTCGATTTTGCGCGGCAACGCTTTGAGATCCGTCAGGTTTGTTTCAAGCCATGGATAATTGGGCATCACCGAGCCGTCGCTGAGGTCACGCGGATTCAGCATGTGGCGGTAGTGCCAGTCGTTCGTCTTTTTGTTCGGGCCGTCGCCTTCGCGGGCGAGATCGGGTCCGGAACGTTTTGAGCCCCATTGATACGGATGATCGTAAATGCTCTCGCCGATTCGTGACGGGTCGCCATAGCGGAGGACGTCGCCGACCAGCGTGCGGATTTGCTGCGAATGGCAGTTGTAGCAGCCTTCGCGGAC
>SXWH01000092.1 GCA_005791535.1 Verrucomicrobiaceae bacterium
ATGACGTCGCCGGGCTCGAGGAGCGGGATGAGTTGCTCGATGACTGCATCGACGGGAGCGCCGGCCTTTACCATGATCTGCGCACGGCGGGGACGCTTCAGCGCGCCGACGAATTCGGCGAGGGTCTTTGCAAAGACGAAGTTTTTGCCTTTTCCGCGTCCGGCTTCAAACGCCTCGGTGACGCTGGTGGTGCGGTTGAATACAGCGACGTGAAAGCCGCGGGATTCCATGTTCAAAACGAGGTTTTCGCCCATTACAGCGAGGCCGATGAGGCCGATGTCACAAGTGCTCATAGTAGTAATTCGGTATTCGAGTTTGCGCGGCATGCCGGGCCGCTCCGGATTTTGGGAAAGGGCGCGCAGAGTGCGAAGTCGCGGGGGCGTTGGCAAGCGCGCAGGGATGAAAAACGTGCGCCGGACTTGCCTCTTGCGGCGAAGAAGGCATCTTCGCGCCCCATTTTTATGACCGAGATTCCGAAGACTTACGAGCCCGCTGCCATTGAATCGAAGTGGTATGCCGATTGGGAAGCCAAAGGCTGTTTTGCCGCCGACCCTGCGTCGGATAAGCCCGCGTATTCCATCGTCATCCCGCCGCCAAACGTCACGGGCCATCTCACGCTCGGGCATGTGCTTAACAATACGATTCAGGACATCCTCGCCCGCCGCGCGCGGATGCTCGGAAAGGAAGTGCTCTGGCTGCCCGGCACCGACCACGCGGGCATCGCCACGCAAAACGTCGTCGAGAAAACGCTCCGCAAGGAAGGCGCGATGAAGCACCGCGACGACCTCGGACGCGAGGCGCTCGTCGCGAAAATCTGGGAGTGGAAGGAGAAATACGGCGGCATCATTTTGAAGCAGCTCCGCGCGCTCGGCGCTTCGTGCGACTGGTCGCGCACGCGGTTCACGATGGACCCGGAATACTCCGCCTGCGTGCAGCGCGTGTTTGTGGACCTTTATAAAAAGGGCCTCATCTATCGCGGCAAACGCATGGTGAACTGGTGCCCCGCTTCGCTCACGGCGCTGTCGGACGAAGAGGTCATCATGAAGGAGCAGAACGGCTTGATGTATCACTTTCGCGTGGAAGTGGTGGAAGAGCCGGGAACTTTCCTCACCATCGCGACGACGCGTCCGGAGACCATCCCCGCCGACACCGCCGTGGCCGTGAATCCAAACGACCCGCGCTACACACATCTCATCGGCAAACACGTCTGGCGCGCGCTCGGCGAGCGGGTGCAGATTCCAATCATCGCGGATAACCACGTCACGTTCGACTTCGGCACCGGCGTGCTGAAAGTGACGCCCGCGCACGATAAGGCAGACTACGAAATCGGCCTGCGCCACAAGCTGCCGGTGATTGATGTGCTCACACCCGACGGAAAGATGACCGCGCTCGCAGGAGCGGAACTGGAAGGCATGGAGCGTTTCGCCGCGCGGAAGAAGTCGGCCGAGTTGCTCGAAGCCGCCGGTGCTTTGGAAAAGACGGAGCCGTATAAAAACAATGTCGGCTTCAGCGAACGCGCCGACGTGCCCATCGAGCCGCGTCTCAGCGAGCAGTGGTTCCTCAAGTATCCGAGCGTGGAGTCCAGCAAGGCGTGTGTCGCTGACGGCTCAATGCGCTTTTTCCCCGACCGCTGGGCGAAGGTGTATGACCACTGGATGACCGGAATTCAGGACTGGTGCATCTCGCGGCAGCTTTGGTGGGGGCATCGCGTGCCGGTGTGGAAGATACGTATCAACGGCGATTCGTTCCGTGCCAATCTAGCGTTGAACGTGTTAGTCGAAGACCACTGTCAGAACGCACGCATCCCGACACCAGCGGGTGACTATCAGGTGCTTATCAACCGAGGTGCGTGGCCTGACCAACTCGAAAACGGGGTCGTCGGTTTCGCCAATAAAGTAACCCATTTAATTCCCCTTTCGAACGGCGATTTCGAGTTTCGAGTTCTCACGCTCGATTCTGAGGTAATCTCAATTCTGGAAGAGACGGGCTTCACCCAAGATCCCGACGTCCTCGACACTTGGTTCTCAAGCTGGCTCTGGCCATTCGCCACGATGGGCTGGCCGGAAAAGACGAGCACGCTCGCCAAATTCTACCCGACCACCGACCTCGTGACCGGGCCGGATATCATCTTCTTCTGGGTCGCTCGCATGATCATGGCGGGCTACGAATACATGGGCGAACTGCCGTTTAAGAACGTCTATTTCACCGGCATCATCCGCGACAAACAGGGACGCAAACTCAGCAAGTCGCTCGGCAACTCGCCCGACCCGCTCGACCTCATCGCCAAATACGGCGCGGATGCGTTGCGCTTTGGCACCATGCGCAGTGCGCCGCTCGGCACCGATGTCATCTACGACGAAAAGAACGTGGAGCTTGGCCGCAACTTCTGCACGAAGCTCTGGAACGCCGCACGTTTCCGCCAGATGCACGGCGGCGAGACCGAGGGAGAGATTCGTCCCGACTTTCTCACGAGCGACGACAAATGGATTCTCGCCCGCCTCAACGACGTGATTCGGGAAGTCAGCATCGCGCTCGACGAATACCGCTTCAGCGACGCATCCGGCGCGCTCTACCGCTTCTTCTGGAGCGAGTATTGCGACTGGTACGTCGAGGCCAGCAAAGCCACGCTCTACGGCACCGACGAAGCGCGGAAGGCAAACACGCTCGCCGTGATGGACTTCGTTTTCAGCCACACGCTGCGGCTCTTTCATCCGTATCTCCCGTTCATCACGGAAGAACTGTGGAACAGCATGGGCTTCGCAAACGACCTGCCCGCAAAACAAGGCGGCGACACAATCATGTTCGCAGTCTGGCCAAAGCCGTTCACGAGCGAGGAGCTCGGCTACTTCTGTCTCGACGAAACGAGTGATGCGCTCGCGAAAGCCAAATACGCGACCGTCGAAGCAGGCCGCGGATTGCGTCGCGACTTCAATCTACCCGGCAACAAAAAGAACCGCTTCATCCTCAAGCCAAGCGGCGCGCTCGAAGCCCACGAAGCAAACGTGATCGCGAATCTCCTGAACGCGGAGCCATTTGAAGTGGACGCGGCATTTACGCCGACCAAGGGAACACCCGTCGCGCTGACCCCGATCGGCGAGCTATTCCTGCCGCTCGAAGGCCTCATCGACGTAGCCGCCGAGCGCGAGCGTATCGGCAAGGAAATCACCAAAGTGGAAGCCGAGCTCGACAAAGTCCGCGCCAAACTCGCCGACGAAAACTTCGCCGCCAAAGTGCCCGCAAAAGTCCTCGAAGAGCACCGCCAGCGCGAAATCGACTGGGCCGAAAAGCACGCGCAACTGGTGAAGATGCGCGACGCGCTCGGCGCTTCGTAACCGCGAACTAGCTTGCGTAAAACTTCCGTCCCGCCCACGCGCTGAGCGGAACCATCGCCAGCAGACCAAATGCGCAGAGCAGACTTGCCGGCGTTTTTGGGAAACCACCGCCTACATTGTCCGGCATGACGCACAACGCGGCCTGCATCACGAGCAGCAGACGGATGTAGCCGCCGATTGAGCGGGGCAGCATTTGCGCGGGCTGTTTCAAAACGTCGCCGGTCTGAATGATGCAAAGCACCACGGCAACGAGCCAAAGCGTCGGCGACGGATCCATGAGGATTCGGCCCGTGAACAATTTCACAATCAGGTAACCGGCGAAAATGGCCGCGAGCGGCAGCATTTTGGCAAACTTGGGAATCACGGGCTTCGTCTCGTGACGCGCGAGATTCGTGACCGCGGCGATGTAGAGCATTGATGCAAAGCCCGCGAGGATCGCCTTGTTGAAATACCAGCTCCCCATCGAATGCGACTGGAAGTAAAAGTAGGGCACAAGAAACGACAGCGAATCCGGAAGCGCGAGCCCGACATTCAGCCACCGCAAATCAGGCCCGATTCCCGCGACCGCACCGAGCAAAATGCTGAGTCCACGGCAGGTTCCCATCGTCAACGGCCCCACGATGGGCAGGCGTTTCGTGGTGAAATTGTAGAGCCAAATCGTGAGCAGGAGCGCGACTCCCATTACCGCGGCTCGCGGCCCGAGCCCCGCGTGCACGGTCGCAATCCCCGCCACGCACAGTCCGAGAATTGCAGTCAGCGCCGCAGTCCGGGAAATCGCGCCACTCGGCAGAGGACGCGATGGACGTTCGGCGAGGTCTTCCCTGTAGTCGATGACATCGTTCATCGCGAGTCCCGCCGAATACAGGCACATGCTCGCGACTACGGCGGGCACAACCCGCGCATCGAGAATGCCGCCGGTGGCGATGAGAAATCCCGCGAGCGGGTCGCCGGGAACCGTAAAAAGATTCGGCGCACGAAAAAGCTGAAGCCAGGCTTTGGCACTCATGCTTCTGCGAGCATTCTGCGCAGGTGACCGATGCAGATTCTGCTGGCCGGTTCCGCGTTGGCAGAGAACGCATGACCGGCGGGCAGATGTTGCGATTCGTCATCGAGCGGGACAACGCGCCAGTGCGTCTCAAGCGCCACCCATCCGCGATAGCCGCGCTCTTTCAATGCGCGGAAGTGCGATGGAAAATTGAGTTGCCCGGTGCCGATCTCCACGCACTTCTGCGCGGCTTTTGTGCCGGTGCGGGCCGCATCCTTGATGTGGACGTGCCCGACGAGTGGCGCGACGGCCTCGAACGCCTGGCCGCACGGGTCTTCGTCACCGTCGAGGTAGAGGCAATTGCACGGATCCCAAACAAGCGTCGCGAGGTCCGCGCCTGGAAGGTTCCTCCAAAACTCCGCCGTCTCGGCCGCATTCCCCATGATGCAACTTGCTTCATTCTCAATTCCGATGCGGATTCCGGACCCGCGCACAATTTCCGCGAGCTTTTCAAAATGTGAAGCCGCGCGCTTGAGATCGTCCGCCGTGGCGGGGTGCGAGCGCCGCAGAAACGTAAACACGCGAACGATGTCCGTGCCCAGAATTCCCGCGGCCTCCACGGAACGCTTGAAGAGTTCGACGTGTTCGGCAATTTCCGCTGGCGAGTCGATGTTGCATTTGAAGACCGGCGAGGCTGCGCCAGCGACCGTGAGTCCCGCATCATCGGCCTTCTGGCGAATGGCGCGCAAATCCTCGCGCGTTAAATCGCGAAACGCCCTGCCAAAAAGGCTGCGGACCTCGATTCCGTCGAGCTTCTCCCCGACCGCAAAATCGATGACCGCATCTAGGTCCTGCGAGACCTCATCGGTGAGGATGGCGAGTTTACACCAATCCATCTTAGCTCCTCCGGATATCCCACAGCTGACGGGCCTGCGTGATGATCTTTTTCAAAACATCCGGAGTCACGGCCTGCTTCGGATCGTCGCCGATTCCCTTGCTCGGAGAGACATTCGCTTCGATGCACAAACCGTCTGCGCCATACGCAATCGCAGCAAGCGCCGCTGCGGGAACATAGGCCGCCCGGCCCACGGAATGGGACGGATCCACGACGACGGGCGCCCAAGTGCGCTCCTTCAAAAGCGGCACGATGCTTTCATCCGGATGGTTCCGGTAGCCATCAAGCGCGGGTTGTGTGCCTCGCGGGCAAAGAATGACGTTTGGATTCCCGAGCTGCACGATGTATTCCGCAGCGGCGATGAACTCCTGCGTCGGGCCCATGTGAATGCTGCGCTTGAGTAGCACGGCGACGTCGCGATTTACGATCGCCTGTCCGATTTGGCGGAGCAGCGAGTAGTTGAGCGCGTTCCGTGCGCCGACCTGCAGGCAGTGAACTCCGGCGTCGAGCGCGAGGCGCAAGTGCTCTTCGTCCATCACTTCGGTATCGACCGGCAAGCCCGTCGCACGGCCGGCCTCCATCAAAATATTCAGAGCCTTCGCATCGCCTTGATAGCTGTAGGGATTTGTCCGGGGCTTCCACACGCCGCCGCGCAGCGCGTTTGCGCCGGCTTCCTTGATGGCGTGTGCGGTTTCGATCGTGAGATTCGGATTCTTCGGGTCGATGGTGCACGGTCCGGCGCAGACAAAGAGCGATTGCCCCAGCGTCACGCCGCCCATTTTTATCCGGTGCGAAGCGAGACTGGATCGAACATCCATCAGTTTGTGCGGGCTCTGAATGCGATCGACTCGATTCACGTAAGGCAGGCCCTCGATCTTCGTGATCATGTCATCGTTCCGCTCATCGCCGATGATTGCGTAAATGCACTGCATCTCGCCGTAGATGACCTGAATTTTGCAACCGAACGAACCGACGATGTCGGTAACTTCCTTCAGTTGCTCATCCGAGAGTTTGCTGACGTTTGGTATGATCATGACTCAAATTATTCCGTAATTACTCGACCATGCGCTCGACGAATTCGCGGTTGTCGAAGAACGCGAAATCCTCCTGCTTCTCACCGGTTCCGACGAAGCGGGTCGGGAGCTTCAGTTCATCCTGAATGGCGACGATCACGCCGCCTTTTCCACTGCCATCAAGCTTCGTGCAAATGACGCCCGTAAGCTCCGCAGAGGATTTGAATTCCCGCGCCTGTGCCAGCGCGTTCGCGCCGGTGGTCGCATCCACGACGAGCAGACTTTCGTGCGGCGCGGACGGGTCGGCCCGCTGAAGCACTCGCTTCACTTTGCCGAGCTCGTTCATCAGATTGTGCTTCGTGTGCAGCCGCCCCGCGGTGTCGCAGAGGATGAACTCGATATTCTGCTTCTCCGCCTTTTGGTAGGCGTCATAGCAAAGCGCGGCAGGGTCGCCGTTGTACTGGCCCTTCACGATCTCGCAGCCGATGCGGTCCGCCCAAATTCCGAGTTGCTCGATGGCCGCGGCGCGAAACGTGTCGGCCGCGACGAGCAGGACGCTCTGACCACGCTTCTTCAAGAGTGCGGCGAGCTTCGCGGTCGATGTCGTCTTTCCCGTTCCGTTCACGCCTACGATGAGCAGAACCTTCGGCTTCGTCGGGAATGGCCGGAGGGTCCACGGCTCGGAGGGCAGAATCTTGATAATCTCCTCGCGGGCGACCTTCACGACGGATTCCGCGGTGAGCTTTTCACCGCTCGACTGGAGCGTCTTGATAATCCGCATCGTCATCGGCAATCCGAGGTCCGCGCGAATCAGGCTCTCTTCGAGCTCATCCCAGTCCACCGGCTTGCCTGTGAACTTCTGCCAGATGTTTTTCAGGAATCCGAGGGCCATACTAAATCTGCGGATTTGCCGGCTTTTTCTGCGGCTTCGGGCCTTTCGTGTAAGGCGTCACCGCATCGCGCAATGGGCGCGTGAGTTCGGTTTTCACCTGATCGAGCACGCCGTTAATGAACTTGCCGGAGTCTTCGCCTCCGAACTTTTTCCCGAGTTCAATAGCCTCATTGATCGCGACAATCGGCGGTGTTTCCAGCCGATGGAACATTTCGAAAATCGCCAGCCGGAGAATGTTCCGGTCCACGGTATTCAGCCGCGCCACCTCGAAGTTCCGGATGTGCCGTTTCAACACCTCATCGACTTCCGCCGCCTTTTCCGAGAAGCCCCGGATGAGGCTTTCGGCAAACTCCCGCACACCGGTATTGGCTTCTCGGACTCCCCAGAAATCCCTGAGGAGTTCCGGAGCGTCGCCGCCGTGGATGTCTCGTTGATACAAATACTGAACCGCAGCTTCGCGGCCATCGCGTCGTTTACTCATTAAAATTGGGTATCGCTGGCGGGAAGGGCATCGAGAGTCCGGCACATGCGCACCGCCGCACGGGCCGCCTCGGTTCCCCGGTTAATCTTCGTTCCAAGACAGCGTTCTTCCGCCTGCGCGGCTGTCTTTACGACGATCACCTCGTGCAAAACCGGTGTGTCGTAGTTCAGGGAAATATCCATAAGGGCATTCGTCACCGCCGTCGCAATCAGATCGGCGTGGCGCGTCTCGCCCTCCCACAAAAGCCCGAATGCGAGAACCGCCTCCACGTCCGGCGCATGATCCAACACCGCCTTCACGCCGAGCGGGATTTCGTAAGACCCGGGCACGTGAACAAGATCAATAGTCGCCTTCGGCGCGAGCACTTTGAGCTCCTTCCGCGCAGCTTCGACGAGCCCGTCCACATACTCGGAATTATACTGACTCGCGACGAGCGCGAATCGACGCGCTCCGCTGAGTTTCGGTGGTCTACCTGGCAGTTTTTTGGACATGAGAGGCGCGGAGAGTAGCGGCAACGCGCATTTCCGCAAGCGCCCTCGCAAAGTTCTGCGATGGAATTTCTCCGACATGTGCCATGCTGGGAAACTTCGGGGGCCGGGAGGTGCGACTCGCTCGCGCCTGCCCGGCCCCAAGGTTCTCTAGCCCGGATTTCTCCGTGCCGTCAGTTGTTTGCAAGCACCGCAGCAAGATCCTCAGCATCGACGCCTTTGGCGATTAGATGCTCGATCGGAAACTCGCGTTTGCGCAGCGCCCGGCGCAATTTCGCCAGCGCGATATTCTGCAACTGCCGGATGCGCTCGCGCGTCACTCCGAATCGCTCACCCACTTCTTCAAGTGTGCGCGTGCTTCCGCCATCAAGACCGAAGCGCGACATGATGATTTTGCGCTCACGCTCGTCGAGGACGCGAAGCAGGTCGGCGACTTCCTCCTGCATATTCTTGTCGGAAAGGTTCTCCGCGGGGTCCACCGCGCTGTCGTCTCCAACAATTTCTCCGAACTGCGTGCCATCCTCGTCGCTCATCGGAGCATCAAGGGACGCGGGGCGGATACTAACGGTCCTGAGCTGTGCGAGCTTTGCTGCGGAAATACCAACTTCGTCGGCGAGTTCCTCGTCCGAAGGCTCGCGTCCGAGCGCTTCACTCATGGAGAGCGACACCCGCCGGATTTTGGAAATCTTATCCACCAAATGAACGGGAAGGCGGATGGTCTTCGACTGATTCGCCAGCGCACGCTTGATGGACTGCTTAATCCACCACGCAGCATACGTGGAAAGTTTGCCGCCCTTTGCTGGGTCGAAGCGCTCGACAGCCTTCATCAAGCCGATGTTTCCCTCGGAGATAAGATCCATCAGGGGCAACCCGAGATTCGAGTAGTCGCGGGCAATTTTCACCACGAGGCGGAGATTGGCCTGAATCATCGTGGCGCGTGCCTGTTTGTTGCCCCGCTTAATCTTCGCCGCCAATTCGACCTCCTGCTGCGGCGTGAGCAGCGGAGTCTTCCCGATTTCCGTGATATATTGTTTGAACCCGGCATCTGAGTCTTCGTAGGAGCGTGACATATTTTTATCCCCAGCTTTCTATTTTTTGGTTTTTTTGGTGTTTGTTTAACGAAGGTCGTTCGTTGTTATGACGGTTGATAGCGTTTTTTATTTGACCGCTGCAATCATTTTTTTATCGCACGGCCGTCTTTTTGTTTACTATCCTGTTACCAAGGCTGTTTTTCAGAGATAATGATACAATTTATCGACCGCGCTTCGGTGCTGAAAATTTATTTTTCTTCCATCTCATTTACGGAACGAAAACCATACGCTTCGAATGTTCCCTTCGGATTCGCATTTCACGAAACGCCCCAAAGTTCAAAAAGCAAAACGCCGCCAAGCTTGCGCCCGCTTCTGGAAAAACGACATAGTGCCTCTGATGAATACCGTTTCCATCGATGCCGTTTCCGCAATTGGCCGGGCTGATCACGGCGACCCTTTCTCAATTTTGGGTCGGCACGCAGACGAAATCAGGGTTTTCCGTCCGGACGCCAAAACATGTGTGGTGCTGCTGGATGGCCGGGAATTTCCCGCGAAACTTCTGGATTCCGCCGGCTTTTTCGCAGCGACGGTCCAAGGAAGCGGGCGTCACCGCCTCCGTTTTACAGCGCACAATGACCACGTCTGGGAAAGCGATGATCCATACTGCTTCCCGCCGCTTCTAAGCGATTTCGACCAACACCTCTTCGCCGAGGGTAACCACTGGGAACTCTGGCACCGTCTCGGAGCGCATCAGGAGGAGCACGACGGCATTCGCGGGACCATGTTTCGCGTCTGGGCACCGAACGCACGCCGCGTAAGCGTCGTTGGCGACTGGAACGGATGGGATGGACGCGTTCATCCGATGCGAAAGCTGATTCCGATTGGTATCTGGGAAATCTTCATCCCCGCCGTCGCGGAGCTGGCGCATTACAAATTCGAGCTCCTCGGGGCCGACGGATATCTCGAGGTAAAGAGCGACCCGTTCGCATTCTTCTCGCAACACGGCACACAGACGGCCTCGCTCGTTTGGAATCTCGCCAACTTCCAGTGGAGCGATTCCAAATGGATGGAAAAGCGCAAATCCACCGAATGGCATCGCGAGGCGATGAGCGTGTACGAAGTGCATCCCGGTTCATGGCGTCGGCGCGACGGCGTAACGCTTCTAACTTGGCGCGAGCTTGCGGTGGACCTGCTCGATTACGTCGCAGACATGGGCTACACGCACATCGAATTGATGGGCGTCGCCGAGTATCCGTTCGAGGGCTCGTGGGGATATCAGGTCTGCGGATACTTCGCGCCGACTTCGCGGCACGGCTCGCCGGATGACTTCCGCTTTTTCGTTAACAAAGCGCACGAGCGCGGAATCGGCATCATCCTTGATTGGGTCCCCGGTCACTTCCCGAAAGACGCACACGGCCTAGCGAGATTTGACGGCACGGCTCTCTTCGAGCACGCCGACCCTCGGCAGGGCGAACATCAGGACTGGGGCACGCTCATCCCAAACTACGGCCGCAATGAAGTCCGAAATTTCTTCATAGCAAACGCGCTATTCTGGCTCGCGGAATATCACATCGATGGCCTGCGCGTAGATGCTGTGGCCTCGATGCTGTATCTCGACTACTCACGCAAAGCCGGCGAGTGGGTGCCCAATGCCTTCGGCGGACGCGAGAACCTCGAGGCGATTCACTTCCTAAAAACGGCAAACGAAGTGTGCTATCAGCGCCATCCCGGCGTGATGACCATCGCGGAGGAAAGCACCGCGTGGCCCGGCGTCTCGCGCCCGACTTTCCTCGGAGGGCTCGGGTTC
>SXWH01000093.1 GCA_005791535.1 Verrucomicrobiaceae bacterium
ATGCGGCTGCCGGTCTCGATGAGCGCGGTGGCGACGATGGTGAGCGAGCCGGCTTCCTCGGTATTGCGGGCGGCTGCGAAGAATTTGCGCGGCATTTCCAGCGCGCGGCTGTCCACGCCGCCGGACATGGTGCGTCCGCCGCCGGCGATGGCGTTGTTAAACGCACGGCCGAGACGGGTGATGGAATCGAGCAGGATGAAGACATCGCGTCCGCTTTCCACAAGCCGCCGTGCGCGCTCGATTGCGAGCGTGGCGATGCGTGTGTGCGACTTGGTGTCCATGTCGTTCGAGCTGGCCCACAGTTCGCCTTTCGGGACGTTGGTGCGGAAGTCGGTGACTTCCTCGGGGCGTTCGTCCACCAGCAGGATCATGAGGTGCATGTCCGGGTGATTTTTCACCACGGCGTCTGCGATGTGATTCAGCAGCGTCGTTTTTCCCGTGCGCGGCGGCGCAACGATGAGCCCGCGCTGGCCTTTGCCGATGGGCGTGAGCATGTCGATAATCCGCGTGGTCGTACGGTCGGAAACGGTCTCCAGCTTGATGTGCTCGATTGGGCTGATGGTCGTGAGGTCCTCAAACGAGGGCCACATTTTCACGTTCTCCGGCGGCTGTCCGTTCACTTCGAGCAACCGGTTGATTTGCATGCCGCGGCTGTTCTTCTTCGCTTCGACTTTCAGCCAGTGTCCGTCTTTCACGCCGAAGCGTTTGACGACTTCCGGCGTGACGAACACGTCCATCGGGTTCGGCTGGAAATGACGCTTCGGGTCGCGGATGAAGCCGAAACCTTTTCCAGAAATTTCGCAGAAGCCTTCGGCCTCGACGAGCTCCACCGGCTCTTCGACGCGCGGCGGACGCGGCTGCTGCGGGTTTTGCGGATCGCCGGATTGATGCTGCGGCTGTCCTTCTCCGCCATTCTGCTGTTGATGCTGCTGGCGGCGCTGCTCGCGTTGCTCCCGGCGCTGCTGGATGTGAAGTTGTCTGCGTTCTTCACGGGACAGGCGCGGCTGCTGGGGCTGCTGCGGGTTCTGTTGCTGCTGCGAAGGCTGCGCGGCGGGGTCGCGCGGTTGCTGTGGCTGTTGCGGTTGCTGGCGCTGGCCTCCCGCCGCCTGCTGCGCGGCCATTTTCGCGACATTCATCGCGGCGAGAATGGCATCGAGTTGCGGCTTCTCCGTGGGAATCGGGAGACCCGCGGCGCGGAGGAACGCCTCCACTTCGCGCGGGATGTAAAGCGGACGCGGCTTTGCCTGGCCTTGCTGATCCTGTTGAGGAACGGAAGCAGGCGGGAGTACAGAAACTGGCGGAAGCGCAGGCGCTGGTGGTGCCGGCGTTGGCGGCGGTGCGACAGGTTCTGGCGCGGCAGGTTCCGGTGCCACAGCTACCGGCTCGGGAATCTCCGGAGTCGGAGCTTCGGGTTCCGGCGCGGCTTTCGCGGCCTTGGCCTTCGTGGCTTTTGGCTTCGCGGGTGCCTTCGTTTTTTTTGCCTTCGCAGGCGCTGCGGGTTCCGCTTCGAAGAGATCGGGTGTTTCAGCCGGAGCCTTCTTTTTTGCAGGGGCCTTTTTCGGGGCGGCTTTTGGAGCCGGTTCCGCTTTTTCTGCCTTGGCGACCTTGGTTTTCGCCGGAGCTGCGGCTTTTGGTTCCTTGGATTTGGAGACGGTCTTCTTCGCAGCGGTCGCGGGTTTTTTCGCGGTCGCCTTTTTGGTCGTCGTGCTGGGTTCCGTTTCGTCGGAAGCCTTTGCTGCTTTCTTTGCCATATTAAATTTTGCGGCGCTTGTGCCGCGTTGATTGAGGCTCTCCAGCCTGCTGGTTTTTGGTTTTGAACTTCCGCCTGGTTCCTCCGCCTTCGGCGGTTCGGTTCCCGTGTCAATACGACGGGCCGGTGGACCATTAGTGAAAGTGTGTTTTGTTGAAAAAGTGTGGCTGCGCCTGTGAAAGGTGAGGTCTTCGCGGGTGGTGGAGAATTTGCATGCCCTGACGACGAAGCCTGCGCCGATGACGCGATCGAACGGTGCTCTTTTGAAGCAGGCCTTCCGGTACGTCAACGGGTTTTTTGGATGTCACCGGAAAGTTTCATGCGTGGAGGATTGCGTTCCGCATCTTTGAAAACCTACGGTTTGCTCCCTCGGAAAACCACGCTAGTCTATTCGCATGAACACGACCCAAACGCGCCGTCAGGCACTCTACTCACTCGTTTCAGCCGCAGCGCTCGCTGCACTTTCGCCATCCGCCCTGGCTCAGTCGGGGAAACCGGTGCTCAATCTCTTCTGCTGGTCCGAATATGTTCCGGAGGCTGTCATCAAGGGCTTTGAGAAGGAGACCGGAATCAAGGTGAACGTGGAGAACTACGATTCCAACGAGAAGATGCTCGCGAAGCTTCTGGCGGGCGGCGGGAAGTACGACCTCATCCAGCCCAGCGAGTATGTCGTCGAGTCGCTCATCAAGCAGGACAAGCTGGAGCCGATCGATTCGAGCGCGATCGAAGGTTTCAAGAACCTCGATCCGAAGGCGCTGAATTTGCCGCACGATCCAGGTAATAAGTATTCTGTTCCGTGGATGCTCGGCACCGTCGGAATCGTCGTGAACACCGCGAAAATTAAGGACGACGTGAAGGGCGTCGCCGATGTCTTCAGCGGGAAGTATAAAAAGCGAATCGTCGTTCTCGACGACAATCGCGAGATCGTCACGTGGGCGTTTGCCACGCAGGGAATCCCCATCAACGACGTGACGCCAGAGAACCTCGCGAAAGTGAAGCCCATCATCAAGGGATGGCTCAAGCAGGTGAAAGCCTACGATTCCGACAGCCCGAAGACAAAATTCCTGAAAGGCGACGTGGATATCGGCATCGTGTGGAGCGGCGAGGCGGCGACGCTTTGGAAGGAAAGCAAAGGAAGCGGCAAATTCAAATACGTGCTCCCCGCGGAAGGAGCGCATCAGTTTGTGGACAGCCTCTGCATCCCGAAAGGAACGCCGCGCAAGGAGGCCGCGCTGAAATTCATCAGCTACATTCTGCGTCCCGAAGTCAGCAAACTCATCTCGGAGGATTTCCCCTACACGAATCCGAATCTCGAAGCTCGCAAGCTTCTCTCGAAGGAGGATCAGGAGAATCCCGCGAGTTACCCGCCGGGCGATCCAAAACTTGAGACATTCAAGGACATCGGCAAGGCGGCGCGTGACATCGACAAAATGATGACCGACCTGCGCAGTCAGTAGCGCTTCATGCAAGTTGCCGCCGCCGCAAAATCGCGCAGCGCACCGGGCAAAAAGCCGGGCGCAATCGGCTGGCTTCTGCTCGCGCCGATGGTGCTGTGGCTGCTGGCATTTGTGGTCGCGCCGACCGCAATCCTGATGGTCGCGAGCTTCACGTCTGCGGACGACAATACGGGCTTTCCTGTTTACCGGCAAAAGCCTGCGGAGGATGGAGAGGTCGCGAAACCGACTTACTCGCTCTCCAACTACAAACGGATCGTTGTCGATGATGAAGGAAAGCTCCTCACCACGGAGGAGGAGGATATCGTAAAAGTCGACGCGAACGGCGACGAGCAGGTCATCGGCACGAAGAAAGTGACGCGGTTTGCGGCGCCGTATCTTCGCGTGTTTGGCTACTCACTGCTGTATGCGGGAATCGCAACGGTGCTGTGCGTGATTATCGGGTATCCGGTCGCGTGGTTCATTGGTCGCGCGAACGAGAGCTCGCGGAATCTGCTTTTAATGGCGGTCATGATTCCGTTTTGGACAAGCTTTCTGATTCGCACCTACGCGTGGGTGACGATCCTCGCGGAGCAGGGGTTGTTAAATGGAATGCTCCAGTATTCGAAAATCATCACGGAGCCATTCGAGATGCTCTACACACCGGGCGCCGTCGTGCTCGGGCTGGTTTACAATTATCTGCCATTCATGATTCTCCCGATTTACGGCAGTGTGGAGAAACTGGATAACTCGCTGGTGGAAGCGGCGCTCGATTTGGGCGCGGGGCCGGTGCGTGCATTCCAGCGTGTGATTCTGCCGCTCACGCGACCGGGAATTGTCGCCGGCATCATGCTCGTTTTTGTTCCTGCAGTCGGGATGTTTGCGATCAGCAGTCTGATGGGCGGCGGCAAATCGCCAATGATTGGCGACGTGATTGCGGGGCAGTTTTTCGCCGGTCGCGACTGGCCGTTCGGCTCGGCGCTTGGAATGACGCTCGTGCTGATGTTCGTGCTCGCCTTTCTGGCGACCTCGCGGCTGCGAAAAGCCGTCGCCGACACCGAGTGATACTATCGCGATACGAGCGCGGCGGCGGCGTTTTGATTCCATCCCAATGCCGGGACCACCGCGGTGCCACTTCCCGACGACGTGAGCAACTCACCTGCAATCACAACCTGCTGGAGCGCTGACGCACCAAGTGCTTCGCCAATCCATGCCTTCGGCGAAAAGCGCCGCGCGCTTCCGCGAACCGCGCCGTATGCCGAATCCACCCACGTTCCATTTGCGCCGTCGACGCACCAATCACACTGCGGCGCGCGAAGCGATTCCACCGCGGTTCGCAACGCTTCGCTCGCCTCCTTCCTCGATGCGATGCTGATACCCGGAGCGGTTGTAACACGCGTGCCTCCGCCGGATCGTGCGAGCACCACCGCGGCGGCACCTTCGGCAAGCAAAGCACCGCTGCAGGAGTCGGGTTCGCAGCGCCCGGTGCGGCTCGTGAGTCTCCAAAGCCGGTGGCCTTCTGCGAGAATCCAGTCGAGTTCCTCCGCAGCGGCAACGATGACGTGATCCGCATCGCCCATCGCGAGCAACTGGTTTCCAAAATGGAGCGCTTGCAAGCCGATGCTCGCGTCGCCAATCAGCGTGTAAGTTGCGCCATCGAGTTTCATCATCGCGGCGAGGTGACTTGCCGGTGCGTTGTGGACAGTCTCGGGGAAAAGCAGCGGGCTCGCTGTGTTTGCTCCCGATTTCACGATCTGCTCGTAGAAACGCCGTGTATAAACCGCGCACCCACTCGACACGCCAACGACGAGCGCGGTCCGGCTTCCGGGCGTGATTCCGCTCGATGCAACCGCGGCCGTCGCGGCCGTCGCCGCGAGCATGCTGATCGTGCTCGCCCTGCGAAGTCGCGGTTCGCGAGCAAGGTGCGAACCGGTCGCCGCGGGAACAGTCGCGACCCAATGACGGCGACCGTTTCCGGGGTTCACGACTTCCGAAACAGGCGGCGGAGTCGCATTCTGCTCTGTAGCCAAAACCGCTTCGCATCCTGTGCCGAGCGGTGTGACAATCGCGCTTCCGAGAATGTGGCTGGTGAGCAATTTCATCGCGGCACCTCCAGAATGATGCTCGCATTCGTGCCGCCGAAACCGACCGAGTTCGACAGCACGGCGCGCAACGGAGCCGGACGCGATTCATTGGCGACGATGTTCAAATCGAACGCCGGGTCGGCTTCGCGATAGTTGATATTCGGCGGAAGAAATCCGTCCGCGAGCGCCAGTACGCAGAAAACCGCCTCGATAGCTCCTGCAGCGCCGAGCGAGTGGCCCATCATCCCTTTGGTGGAACTCACCGGAACCCGCGAGCCGAAGAGCTTCGCAATCGCCGCGCCTTCGCTGCTGTCATTAAACGCCGTGGCTGTGCCGTGCGCATTGATATAGTCGATGTTCTCCGCTTCGAGCTTCGCATCCGCGAGCGCACGCGACATGGCCATTTCGGGGCCGATGCCGCTCGGATGCGGTTGCGTGAGATGGTGATTATCCGTGGAGATTCCGTATCCGGTTACTTCCGCCAGAATCGGCGCACCGCGTCGCCGCGCGGATTCGAGTTCTTCGAGCGAAAGCAGCGCAGCGCCCTCTCCGAGCACGAGACCCGAGCGGCCTTTGTCGAAAGGGCGCACTTTGTCCGTCGTCGCCGCTTGAAGTGAATCGAAGCCCACATACACGAGTTCGCACAAAGCATCGTAGCCGCCGGCCAGAACGCGATCATGGAGCCCGGAACGGATGAGACGAAAAGCGTGGCCGATTGCATTCGAGCCGGATGCGCAGGCGTTCGCGATAATCTGCGCTGGAGCGCGCGAGCCGATTGCGCGGAGCGCGTCCACCACGGGACGCTGCGCGGGATAATTCGCCAGCATCGTCGGCTGGCCGCGCTGGTGTCGTTCCGAAGTGCGGAAGTAGCGTTCGCCATCCGACATGCCGCCGCTCGTCGTGCCGATAAACGCGATCTCCGGCGAATACGACGGGTCTCCCCGCAGCACCTCGTGCGCGGCCGCAATCATCATCCGAGATGCGGGATGCAGTCGCGCGTCATTTGTCCCGATGTTCGGTGCATGTCCGGCTGTTTTCGACCGGCACTTGCTTGTGTCGAAGGCGGTCACTGGAACGATGCAATCGCGGCCTTCGCGCAGCGCCAGTGCTGTGTCGGCGAGCCCCACGCCGAGCGGGCTGACGACACCCATCGCTGTGATAGCCACTCGTCGTGTGCTGTTGTGATTCGATTCGGACACGGTTGGATTTCTCCGGTGCGGTACGCGTCGCTAGGCGAGTTGGATGCCGAAGAAATCCGCGAAGACTTTTGTATAAACGTCGAGCTTCATCGGCGGCAGCCATTCCTTGCGAAATTCGCCCGGTGCGATCCATTTCCAGCCGCGAAACTCTGGATTGGCGGTGTTCACATTGATCTTCGAGTCATCGGCGAGGAAGTCGCAGAGAAAGTAGGTCTGCTCCTTTCCCTCGAAGCCCTTTTTGCGTCCGCTGGGAAAAAGATAGCGATATCCGCCGCGAATTGAGGCGATGCGGAAATCCTCCGGGTCGAGCCCGATTTCCTCCCACAATTCGCGTGTCAGCGCCTGCTCGAGCGTCTCGCCTTCGTCCACGCCGCCCTGCGGAAACTGCCATGCGTTGCGGATGTGGACGCGTTCGCAGATGAGGATTTTTCCCTCGCGATTGCGAAGGATTGCCGCGACGTTGGCGCGAAGCTTTGGCTCATTCATGCTCATGGAAATTTTTAGAAAAATTGGTGTCTGGCTCGGCCTGCTGCTCGCGATCGCCGGCCTCGCACTTTGGTGGTGGCTGCAGCCGGAGCGTCAGGTCCGTCGCGCCGAGAAGCGGCTCGTCGAAGCTCTGGAAAGCCGCGATTTCGCCGCGCTCGAGCGCATGCTGGCGGAAGATTACAGCGACCGCTGGGGGCAAAACAAAGCAATTGTGATTTCACGTCTGTCCGATGTGCTTCGCCAGTTTCTTTTCCTTACGGTTGTGCATGAGGAGAAGGCGCTGGAGTTTTCCGGCGGCGGCTGGGTGCTGTCCGCGAAGATTGAGCTCAAGGGAACGGGCGGCGCGCTCGCAATGCACGCGAAGGATGAACTCAACCGGCTGAAGAGGCCGTTCGCAATCACGTGGCGCAACAACGGCGGTCCCACTAAATGGGTCATCGCCACGGTCGCGCAGCCGGAACTGGATTTCTGAAGCCATGCTTGCCTGTTGGGCGGTTTTCCAGCCACCGTCCCGACTTTCATGGAAACGCTGAAACAGATTCTGGATTTCGTGCTGCACTTGCAGGAGCACCTCAACGCATTCACCCGCGAGCATGGCGTCTGGGTTTACGCGCTCCTGTTCGCGATTATTTTTGCGGAGACCGGACTCGTGGTTACGCCGTTTTTACCCGGCGACTCGCTTCTTTTTGCGGTCGGAGCAATCGCCGCGAATCCGGACAGCGGCCTGAGTTTCTGGCTCGCATGCGGAATCATGCTCGTCGCTGCAATCCTCGGTGATTCCGTCAATTACTCGATCGGGCGCTTTGCGGGCGAACGGCTATCGCGAAGATTCCCGAAGCTCATCAAGCCGGAGTATCTTAAAAAGACGCATGAGTTCTTCGAGCGGTACGGCGGGAAGACGATCATCATCGCCCGCTTCGTTCCGATTGTCCGGACCTTTGCCCCCTTCGTCGCTGGAAGTGGCGCGATGGACTACCGGAAGTTCATGTATTTCAACGTCACTGGTGCGCTTCTATGGGTCGGCTTGCTGGTGCCGGCGGGATGGTTCTTCGGCGGACTTCCGTGGGTGAAAAAGAACTTCGAACTCGTGGTGCTGGGCATCATTTTCATTTCGATCCTGCCGATGATCATCGAGATCATCCGCGAGTGGCTGAAGCACAAGAAGGCGAAGAAAGAAGCGTAAACCTCAGCGCCCAGAAACGAACCGCTTTAGTTCACGCGCTTCCCACTGGCCGGGTGCGTTCGGCTGGTCGAGATAGCCGTAATTCAGCACCGAGCCGGCTTCGGCGAGCGCGGGGCGCGACACGCGGCCAAACCGTCCCATTCCCATCGCGGCGATGTATCCCTTCGGCGTCCGCGCCGTTAGCTCGAGCAGTCGCGCGAGGTCCATCGCGGTCGAGGCAACGCACGCCACTTTGAAAACATCCGCGCCTGCCGCGAGCGCCCGGTCGCGCCGGGCGAGGAGCGTGGCGAGCGGCGGGGTTTTCGCGAAATCGTGGTTCGATACCACGATGGCGCATCGGGCCTTCGCGGCTTCCGCGACGATGTCGGAAAACGCCGGGAGCGAGCGAAGTTCCACATCGATCATTGCGGCGTATGGAAGAAACTCCAGGTAGAGTTCCTTGCGACGTTTTGCGGTGAGTTTGTTTGCTCCGCCTTCCGCCGGATGGCGCACGGTGAGAAGCACCGGGAATTTCGCCGCTTTCAACGCGCGCCCGGCGCCGTCAAGACGGTCGGCAAGTGAATCAATGCGGAACTCAAGAACGTCCACATCGCCATCCTTCAGCCGCGAAGCTGCGCGAAGGCTGCCTGCGGAGTGGACGGTGCCGACGACGAGTGGCGCGCGGGACAGGAGTTGCTGGATGTCTTTCTTCAAAGTCTAGAAGTTGAAGCCGTCGATATTCTCCTTCGTGAAAACGAACGGCTTGCCGAGCAGGATGTCGGTGCCCTGGATTTCCATCTCGCCGAGCTTGCCTGCCTTGAATGTCGTGTCTCCGGCTTTGAGCGTGCCTTTTGCCGATGCGACCGCGGCCTGAATCGTGAGGTAGCCGAGGTCTTCGACCTTCCACAGAATCACAGCCTGCGTGACTCCGTCCTTCACGTATTGCTTGTTCTCGCTCGGCAGCCCGAGCCCGAGAACCTTCACCGCGCCAGCCTTGCCGGCCTGCTTCACGGCCTCGGCGGCTCCGGGGACTGCGGGCGAGCAGATGGCCATGATTGCTTTCAAATTGGGATACGCGCTGAGGAGATTTGTCGCTTCCTGCTGCGCCTTGTCCTTCTGGTCGTCGCACGGCTTCGTA
>SXWH01000094.1 GCA_005791535.1 Verrucomicrobiaceae bacterium
CCTTCACGATCATGTCCGCCCGCTCGAATACTTCGGCATGCGTCGCCACCACTTCGGCACCCGCCGCCACGTATTCGGAATCCGGAAAACCGCTGCCCGCTCCGGCTCCGGCTTCCACGATAACCTGATGGCCGCGTCTTACGAGTTGGTACGCGGCGCTGGGCAGCAGCGCCACGCGGTTTTCCTGGGCTTTGATTTCCTTCGGTGCGCCGATTTTCATACCGGGACAATAGCACAGAAATCCACGCCGTGGCAAATTACCGGCCGGGATTACGACTGTGATTTCGGCTGCGTGATATGAGGTTCGCGGAGATAGAGCGGCTCGAAATCACCGCGTGCGAGTATCCCCCGACCCGCGCAGGCCAGCCGCGCAAGAATCGCCGCACGCGGCAATGCCACCTCAGCCCGCGGAAAACCGGTCAGATGGGTGGTTGAAAACACCGGGAGTTCAGGCAATTCGCCCAAACGTCCGGCGAGCGCCGCAGCATCGAGAAGCTGCGGTGCTTCCACGCACACGCCGTCCTTCACACGGCTGTAGTAGTACGTATCACGCCTTGCATCCCCAATCGCGAGATACTCGGTGGCATCCGTTTCGATCGCAGCGACACTCGCGAGCCCAACCAGTTCCGCACCAGACGCAAGCGCCAGGCCGAGCGCAGACGCGATGCTTATTCTTACGCCCGCATAGCTGCCGGGACCAATGCCCACTGCGATCGTTTTGAAAACACCGGCCATCTCCTTCGCGCGCTCCAGCATCCTGTATAAATCGCTGCCCTGGCTGCGGTCGCACGGAAAGACTTCATCGAGCAAAAGCCGGTCGCCATCGAGCAACGCGATGCTTCCGCGGGATGTGGAGGTTTCCAGCGCGAGAATCATGGCAATTCGATTCTCCGTTCATCGCCGTCGCCAACCGCAAAAGTCAGCCTGCGAGCACTAGCAGGAAGGATTCCCGGAAACTTCCCTGCCCATTCGACTGCTACAACGCCTCCCGCACCGAGATAGTCATCGAATCCAATCCGAAGCGCGTCGTCGTCGGATTCAAGCCGGTAAAAATCAAAATGAAAAAGCGGCAATCGCCCGCCAGTGTATTCGTGAACGAGCGTAAACGTCGGGCTGGTCACCTCGCCGGAATGACCGAGACCCGCAGCGATTCCTTTTACGAACTGCGTCTTCCCGGCACCGAGATCGCCGTCCAGCGCAAGCACGTCGCCGACGCGCAACTGCGCCGCATAGCTGCGGCCCAGCTCAAATGTTTGCGCTGCGCTTTTTGAAACGAACAATTCCACAGGCGCGAATCTCCACTGACGCGTCGCGCTTTGTCGAGTGAAACGCTGCGGCAATTCCGCCTACCGCGACCGGGGCGCCTCGCCGCGGGGCTTGAGCGGAAGCACCTGCGCAGGCACCGGAGCACCGGCCGCAATCCACTTCTGAAGCGCCTCGACATGCCGCGCGGTAATTGCGTGCCCCGTCGGCGGCATCGCTCCGGCTTCGTTGTCGGTAAGCGTGACGACCTTGAAGAAACGGCTTTCCTCCGGACGCCCGGGCACGATGAGTTTTCCGGGACCAATTAAATCCCCGAGCGCGCGCGTGTCCGTCAGAGCTGGCATCGTCGGCAACCGCTGTTCGCCGTGACAATGCACACAATTCATCTCGAGAGTCGGCAGCACCGCTTTGAATGCCGATTCACCAGCCGCGGAAGCGGACACCGGCTTGGGACCGGTGCCGCATCCTGCCAGCAAAACGCCGGCGGCTGTTGCGATGGGAAGGACAGCGGAGAGTTTTCTTCCGGAGTGTTTCATGGCGCGACCATGCATGCCTTTTCCGGCGCGGGCAATCCCGCGGTTAGTATTGCTCGAGCAGATACTTGATGAGGTCGGTGGAAGTCACCATCCCCACCAGTTTCCGACCCGATACGACAGGAAGGGAGTGAAAATCGCCACGCGCGAGCACTTCGGCGGCTTCACGGATTTTTCCATCCTGCGGAATAGTGAAAGGCTCGGGCTTCATCACGTCCTCGATCTTCTTCGTATGATCCAGCGTTGCATCGACGGCCCGCTGGTCGGCGTTAAATGCATCGCCAAAGCTCAGACGCAGGATATCGGACCAACTGATGATACCCACGAGGTTCTCACCGCTCACGACGGGAACGTGGTGCACACCGGTCTCCTGCATGACCTTGCGGACTTTGGAAATCGGGTCGCCGTGGTGAACGGTGACAAGGTTGGTGCTCATGATGTGGGATACGGGTTCGTTGCGTTTCATAGATTATGGTAGGTTTTGCTGATTGCGTCGCGACGTTTGCCTCTTTCCCGCGCCAGCGCTCCGCGTTGGTTGGCTGTAGATCACCTCCCTTTGCCGTCCTTCAGCCCGTAACAAGATCGTCGGATATTTAGCTTGAAGCTGCCGCCACCAGCAATGAACCTGAAATCTGCGTCGATAAGCTCGACTCGCCCCTCCCCAAAAACCCGCACCAAAAATATTAACCTGTCGCAATGAACTCCAATGGCCTGCTACAAAAGCACTGGTTCCAGGTAACCGTGCATTTTTTGCTGGATGCCCTGCTTTTTCTCAGCGGGCACATCGCGGCAGCGCTGCTGGTTATTAAATACGATGACTTCACTGCTACGCAGGCCATTGATTCCTACTGGCCGCAATTCGCGCTCGCGGCAGTCGCGTTTTCGTCCTCGCTCTATATAGCCGGCCTCTACACATCCCACAGCGTCAACCGCAGCGGATACCGCCGTTTCTTCACACTCGGAATCTGCCTCGTATTTTCGGCACTCGTACTCATCGGGCTCTCGTATTTCGGAAACGCCCGGCCGCTCGGCCGTATCTTTCTCGCCACAGCGACCGGAATTGTAGGTGCCGCCGCACTAGCCCATCACGCCTACCTTCTCTACTCGTTGAAAGCGGCGAACGAACGCGTCGCATACATGATTACATGCCCGTTCGACGAAGGCGAAATGCGCATCTTTTCGGAAATCGGCCTCCAGCACCTCGACTTTGTAGGCACAATCCCCGCGCTCGGATATACGCCCACTTCTGATGTCCGCGTTCTCGGCACGACCAGCGACCTGGAGAAAATCGCCACCGAGCACCGCCTCGACCGGATTCTTGTGACTGGCAAGGCGCTGAACAACCCCACGCTCTGCAAACGCTTCTGCCAGCTCCGCTACTCCGGCGTCACAGTCATGCCCCTCATCATCGTCTGCGAGGAAATCGATCAGCATGTCCCGCTGGAATTGATTTCGCCCGAGTGGCTGCTCAATGCCAGCGGAGAGCCGCAACTCCTTTACATCAAAAAGGTGAAACGCCTTTTCGATATCGTCACATCCATTTCTCTGCTGGTCGTCTCATTGCCGATTCTCCTGCTGGCGATGCTCGCAGTGAAGATAACGTCGAGGGGACCGGTCTTTTACCACCAGCGCCGCAGCGGCCGGTTCGGGCGCGAGTTTCACATGATCAAGCTGCGCACCATGCGGACCGACGCGGAGAAAGCCGGCATCCAGTGGGCCAGCGGCGGAGCAAATGGGAGTCGGGATCCGCGGGTGACACTGGTGGGAGGCCTGCTGCGCAAGTATCGAATCGACGAGATTCCGCAGCTTTGGAACGTACTGAAGGGTGAAATGTCCTTCGTTGGGCCGAGACCGGAGCGGCCCGAAATCATTGAGGATCTTGCCAAGCAGATTCCGTATTACGAAGAACGCATGATGGTTCAGCCCGGCATCACAGGCTGGGCGCAGGTGAATTATCCGTATGGAGCCTCGGTGATGGATGCACGCCGGAAGCTCGAATACGACCTCTATTACCTGAAGCACATGAGCCTGTTTCTGGACCTTTTCATCCTCCTCGATACCGTGCGCACCGTAATCTTCGGCGGTGCCGACGGGCGCATTCGCAAAGTGGAACCTGCAGCGCTTGAGCGCTGGCAGCAGCTCAAAACGGACAACGAGAAGGAAGCCTCCGCGGACGTGGTCGGAGCCGCCTGATGCGGCACGGGCGGAAGTGGCTCGTACTTGCCGCAATTTGCGGGGCCGCTCTTTTCGTCCCGTTCCACTTCGAGAACGACACTCTGTTTTACATCCTGCTGTTGGATGCCGGGCATCTTCCGGGATTCTTCGCGCTAACACTATTCGCACATCGATTCTGGCCATGCGATACACCACCGTGCGCCCGACGCCTCCGCGCTGCATCGGCCCTGACAATGTTTTCGGTCGCCGTTGAGATCATCCAGCCGCTCACTGGCCGGAGCGCCAGCACCACCGACCTCATCAACGGCATCGCAGGCATTTTGCTCGCGTTCATCCTGCTCGCATCCGCCGATTCCAAACGCCGCACGGCGATCCGGCTGATGCTGATTCCGCTCGGCGCAATCTGCCTCGCGAGTGCATTCCTCCCCGCCTGGCACGAATCCGCAGGCATGCGCTGGCGGATGGCCAATTTCCCGCTCCTCGCCGATTTCGAAACCGATGCCGAACTGCGTCTCTGGCCTGCAAGCGGCGACGGCACCAGCGCAGACCGAAGTCCCGCGCATCCATCGCACGGACAATTCTCACTCCAGGTCAAAACCGCTCCATCCGCCATCTGGCCCGGCGTCCGTCTCAACGCGGGCGGGCGCGATTGGTCTGCATACAGCACACTGGCTTTCGACATTTGGAACGATGGTCCCGAGTTCGTGATCACCGCGAGAGTTGACGACGACTTCCCCCACAAAGAGCGCGAGGATCGCTTCTATCGAGACCTCCAGCTAGCCGCCGGGTGGAATCGCATTCGCATCCCGCTTTCGGAAATCGAACCATCCCCGCGCGCCCGCAGACTCGATCTGCGGGCCATTCGGACCGTTGCATTCTTTATCGACGCCCCAAAAGCGGCCCACACAATTCACATCGATCACGTTCGACTCGAATAGTTGGACTGATCATCCGACGATGAAACGCGGACTCACCGTCCGCTGTTCCGCCACAAAGACCTCAATCGGCTCCGCTCCTGCGCCGGCGACCCGTTTGTGCACAGTTTCCGCCGCAAGCTCCGGAGAATTGCAATCGCGGCTCAAGTGCCCGAGCACGGACCTGCGCAAATTCCCACCGGCAACGCCCGCTATCACGTCCGCTGCTGCTGCATTGGAAAGGTGCCCGTGCCTCGACATGATTCGCTGCTTCGTTGCCCACGGCCGCTTTGTATCGAGCTGGAGCAAATGCTCGTCGTGATTTGCCTCGATCACCAGCGTATGCGCCTGCTTCACGCGCTCACATGCGAGCTTCGTCGCGAATCCGAGGTCCGTCAGCAACCCCAGTGCGAGCGCACCGTGGTGGAGCACGAAACCCACCGGGTCCATCGCATCGTGCGGCACGCTGAATGTCTGCACGGCCACATCCTTGATCTCAAAATCCGAACCAGTGACGAAAATGCGCCAGTCCTTCGCAAGCTCAGGCGATTGGCGCTTCAGCGCCTCAGCCGTCAGCGCATTGGCATAGACGGGCGTGTGAAATTGCTTGCACCAGACGTCCAGCCCGCCGGCGTGATCACCGTGCTCGTGCGTTAGCAGGATGCCGTCGATTTCATGCGGGTTCACTCCGCATAACGCGAGCCGTTGTTTAATCTGCAAACAACTCAGACCGCCATCCAGCAGCAAACGGGCTTTCGGCGTCTCCACGAGCGCACAATTGCCAGCACTTCCGCTGCCTAGAATGGTCACATGAAACATCGCACTACTTTTGCCACAGCACTCCGCTGTGTCGAGCGCGCAGCACACCACAGTGCGCTCAATCCGCAAGCTGGGGCGCCCAAAGTCCCTCCTTCACCGCCGGCACTTTCCCGTCGGCCGGGAACGTTCCCTTTACCGCATTACCAAGCTGTACAGCGAGGTCCGCGACAACCTGTGCATGCTCCGGCTTGCCGGCCAGATTCACGAGTTCCTGCGGATCAGAATCATGGTCGTACAATTCACGACCCTGCGCGCCACCTTGATCCCATTCCGTGTAGCGCCAGCGCGGCGTGCGCAAGCTGTAGCCGAAAAAGCGCTTCGCCGCATTGCCACGGGACACCTGCGTAAGCGCCCATCCGCGCCCCGTAGCTGCGGGATCTTTAAGGATCGGCACAAGGCTCTGCCCTTGCAGACTCTGCTCCGTCTTAACGCCAGCCAGTTCGGTAAGCGTCGGGAATAGATCCACATGGCTCACCGGCGTCTTGACCACGGCCCCCTTCGAAGAAACGCCCGGCGCAACAATCAGCAGCGGAACCCGCGCGCTGCCTTCAAACAAACTCATCTTCTGCCAAAGCCCATGCTCGCCCATGTGATAGCCGTGGTCACTCGTGAAAACGACGATCGTATTCTCAGCGAGGCCCAACCGGTCCAGCGCATCAATCACGCGTCCCACTTGGGCGTCCATGAAACTGATACTCGCATAGTAAGCCTGCACGGCCTGCCGACGGGTGTCGTCCGTCAGCTTGTCCTGCTCCTTTTTGTAGCTTCCAAGAGCGGCGGCGGGAATCTCGGGCGGATTCTTGTCCACGGTGGGATGCACAGGCATTTCAGATTCCTTGTAGAGGTCAAAATAGGGCGTCTTCGGCGCGACATACGGGGTGTGCGGACGGAAGAATCCCACGGCGAGGAAAAACGGCCTCTCCTTCTGCTTCGCACACCGTTCCAGCACCCATTCCGCATCTGCCGCATTTTTTGCATCGGTGTGAAACGCGTCACTCTTTGGCGAAGCATACCAACTCAATGTTCCGCCAAACTGCCCCGGAGTGAGCGTCGTGATCTTCGACTCCTCCTCCAATCGGTCGACACCCGCGGGATTCAGTTCCAGTTCCCACGACGCCGGATCGTCGTGACCATCGGTGCCGATCGATTTCGGCACATTGAAATGATACAGCTTCCCGATGCGCCCGGCGAAGTAGCCATCGAGCCGAAATGTCTGCGATAGGCTTTTTCGCGAAGGAATTGTCTGACGGAATATCTGGGAATTCTCAACGATGCCCGTGCTGTTTGGGTAAAGTCCGGTAAGCATCGAGTTCCGGCTCGGGCCGCACAGCGGAAATGTGCAGTAGGCACGATCAAAACGCACTCCGCGCGACGCCAGTTTGTCGATGTTCGAAGTCTTCGCTCGAGGATCTCCGTAGCAGCCCAAGTAGTTGTTCAGGTCGTCTGAAATGATGAACAGCACGTTTGGACGGGTTGCAGCCGAAGCCGCATGGACAAGGAATAGCGCGACGCAAATGGAGAGAAGTCGAAGGGTTTTCATGGCTCAAACGAGATAACAGACACGAACGAATTTGCACCGCACAATCTTGGGCAGGCTTGAGAGGTGACCATTTGTAAATCTGTCATTTCAACTTCCTCTCCTGCGAGCATGAGGTCGATTGGCTCGGGAACAGGATTCCGGCAAGAAACAGGAAGCGAGGGGAATATCCCAATACATTCCGCTACTCACGACTCGAACACCAACTCCAATCCGTATCCGACGCATGAAACAGCTCATTGCAGCTGGCCTTCTTTCAATAACACTCATCGCTTCGGCTTTTGCCGCAGACGAAATCCTCATCGCGGACTTCGAAAAGGACACCTACGCGCCGTGGACGGTGACGGGCGGGGCATTGGGACCGGGGCCGTTGCGCGGGACAATGCCGGGGCAGATGCATGTGGTCGGATCCAAAGGGCGCGGCCTCGTGAATGCGTTCTCCAAAGGCGACAATTCGCTCGGCTCGCTCACGTCGCCGGAGTTTCGCACCAAGCGGAAGATCATCAGTCTATGTCCACGGTATCGTGGGCAGCGCGACCTATCACCAGTGGGCGACCCACCGCGCGGTAGACTAGTCGGCCGGAGACAACCCACGAGTTTCAATTCCTGAATATGAATCACCTGCCCAAAGTCATCACCACGCTCTTCATGGCGCTACCTTGGTCTTATGGCCACGCCTTCGAGAAGGGCGCCCTCAAAGACAAAACGCTGGTCGTGTGGGTCTCCAAGCAGGAAAAATAAGGACTCAACTCATCGGACTCCATGAAAGCCAATTTCCGCCTAATTGATCGCCGTCGATTCCTGCGCAATGCAGGGGTCGTTATTGCTCTGCCGATGATGGAATCGCTCATCCCTCGCGCCGTCGCTCAGGCGGCGGCGAAGAAGCCGGTGAAGCGATTCGTCTGTCTGTCAAACAACTACGGTGTCTATCCGCAGGCGTTCTTTCCGGCGCAAGGCGGTCGCGATTATGAGATGTCGCCGACGCTGAAGCCGCTGGAGCGGCATCGGGCGGACTTCACAGTGTTCTCGAACCTCGACCACGGCTTGCAGGGTGGCCATGCGTGTGTGCCGTCGCTGCTTAGCGGCGTGATGCCGGTGGTGGCGCCCGCTTTTCCCGAAATGAACATGAGCCTCGACCAGAAGCTCGCGGAGCATGTCGGAGCGGCGACGCGTTTCCCATCCATGACGTTGGCGGTGAACGATGCGAATCTCATCAGTTTCACGCGCACCGGTGTGCAGGTTCCAGCGATGGATTTGCGGGCGATGTATCGCGCGCTGTTTGTGGATGAGGATGCGAAGAACAAAACCGCCGCGCATGAGCGGTTCGCGCGGCATCGCAGCATTCTGGACGCTGTGATGGACGAGGCCAAAGCCGTGGAGAGATCACTGGGCGCTTCGGATAAAGTGAAGTTCGGCGAGTATCTGGAAGCCCTGCGCGGACTGGAGCAAAAAATCGCGCAGGACGAGCCGTGGATCGACCGTCCGAAACCGAAAGCGCAGCAGCCGGAGCAGCAGCCGGGCAAAGGCACGGAGAAGGATTTGAAAGCGATGATTGAGTTCATCGCGCTGGCGATGCAGACGGATTCGTCGCGCGTCTTTACGCTCACGAGCGGTTTCGTAAACGGCGACTTCGGCCTGAGCGGCGGCTACCACGGTTTTTCGCACCACGGTGAGCGCGAAAAAGAGGTCGCGGCTCTCAAAGCCATTGAGGGTTATCAAGTCGCGATGATGGCGCATCTCATTGATTTGCTCCGAGCGCAGCCCGACCCGCTCAACGGCGGCACACTCTTCGACCAAACGACGATCCTCTACGGCTGCGGAATGGCCACCGGCCAGCATACAACAAAAAACCTGCCCATCGTTCTCGCCGGCGGTCCATTCAAACTCGGCGAGCACCGCGTGCTGCCGGAGGGGAAAACGGAGCGGCTGCCGGCGGCTAATCTGTTGCTGAGCATTTTGCAGAGTTTCGGCGTGGAAGCTCAGCGTTTTGGGACGAGCACTGGAACATTACGCGGACTGGAATGGAAAGCATGAAGGCGCTCTTCTGCTGTCTTCTCGCAGCTGCATCTGCGGGAGTAACAAGAGCTGCTGATGAATCAGCGATGCTAGGGCATTTCCTCAAACAGTACTGCTACGAATGCCACGGCCCGCAAAAGCAGAAAGCCGACCTGCGGCTCGATACGCTCAAGCCCGACGACCTCGCAACGTGGCAGTCAGTGCTCGACCAACTCCGGCTTGGCGAGATGCCTCCGCCGAAACGAGACCAACCCGACGCGGCTGAAAAAGCCACGGTCATCGAATCCCTGAACCGGAGATTCGCATCTGAGCAAGCCCGGCAACCCTTCGGCGTAAAGCCGGTCATCCGCCGTCTTAATCGCATCGAACTCCGCAACACCCTGCGCGACCTGCTCTACCTTGAGCAGCCGCTGTTCCGAAACCTAGGCATCCCAAAACCCGAGGATGCAAACGGCGACGGCAGTGTTTCGCGACACAGCGAAGATCCAATCCGCGAGTTTCCTCCAGACGAACTGGAGCATGGCTTCGACAACATCGGCAGCCGGCTGGTGATGTCTGATTTTCTGCTCAAGCTCCTCATCGGTGCCGCGGAGGAGTGCCTGAGCCTCGCAACGGTTCCGGGAGAGATGCCGAAGGTGGAGACGCAGCGCTTCGCCGCGCATATCCGCACGGAGGGCCCCAGCGGCTTGGAGGGGATCTCGAGACAGTTCAACAAAGACTACGATGTGCTCATGGAGCGCTACCGGGAACCGGGCGCAGCCACGAACATCGGCCGCATCGCGCCATCGAAAATCGCGCGCAGCGGCGTCGGTGTATCCGGGCGGTATCGCATCACTGTCGAGGCCTCGGCACACAATCAGCGGCATCCGTGGGGCGAAATAATCCACAGCCGTCAGGACGAACCGATGCTGCTCGGAATGCACCTTATTGATTCGCGGCGCGGAGCCTTTAACGAAGGTAATCCGAATACGGAAATGCTCACGCAATGGACGCTTCCCGACGACGGCCAGAAGCATACCTATAATATTGAGACCTGGATTGATGCGAGTTGGCTGCCGTGGCTCGGCTGGGAAAATGGGCCCCACGAACGGGGCCTGAACATCGAAAAGCTCGTGGAGAAATTCATCCCCGCCGCCTATCGCCCGCCGCCAAAGGGCAACGCGCCGGACAAGGAGAAACAGCAGTATCGCGACGACATGGCGCGGGCGCTCTTCACCGCTGGCTACGCCGGGCCGCACATCCGCATCCACGGCCTCACCATCGAGCCCATCTTTGAAGCGTGGCCGCCGCGCAGCCACACGTTTCTCTACGGCAAGACCGGGCAGGAGCCAGTGGCGGAGTTGCTTCAAGTCTTTGCCCGTCGCGCGTGGCGCAGGCCCGTGAAGCCCGACGAAACCACGCGCTACCTCACGCTCGCCGAGGAACGTCAGAAAGCCGGAGCCTCCCGCGAGGAATCGCTCCGAGTGGCCTACACCGCGATGATTGCGTCGCCGAATTTCTACTACCTGCGCAACACAGAGGGCGCGGGCGATTGCAACGTCGCCTCGCGCCTCAGCTACTTCCTGTGGTCGTCCATGCCCGACGAGGAACTGCTCTCGCTCGCCGCCGCGGGCAAACTCACCGACTCCTCCACGCGCCGCGCGCAAGTCGAGCGAATGCTCAATCACCGCAACGCCGCGTCATTCGTCCGCCGCTTCACCGAACGCTGGCTCCGCCTCGACAAACTCGGCTCCATGCCACCGCCCGGCGGATTCTATTTCCACCGGCAAATGGAGGGCCAGATGCTCAAGCAGACCGACGCCTTTTTCGCCGACCTCGTCCGCCGCAACGGCCCCGTGCGCGACATCATCGACAGCGACTACACTTTTCTGAACGAGCGCACCGCACAGTGGATTTATCAGCGCGACGACGTTTGGGGCGATGCCTTCCGCAAAGTGCCCGCGAAGCCCCCGCACGGCGGCGGAATGCTCACCATGCCCGCCGTGATGACCGCCACGGCCAACGGCGTGGACACCTCGCCCATCGTCCGCGGCGTCTGGATGCTCGAAAGCGTGCTCGGCACACCGCCAAAACCGCCACCGCCCAACGTCGAACCACTCTCGCCCGACCTGCGCGGCGCCCGCACCATTCGCGAGCAACTCGAAGCGCACCGCGCGCAGGAGTCGTGCATGGCTTGCCATCAAAAAATTGACCCACTCGGCTTCGCGTTTGAGACCTTCGACGAACTCGGCCTCTGGCGCACCCACTACAAGGACGGCGGCAAAGCATTGAAGATAGACCCATCCTCCACGCTCCCCGACGGACGCACCGTCGCCGACGTGAATGAAATGAAACGGCTGCTGCTGGAAAAAGAGGAACAAGTCGCCCGCAACCTCGTGGAGAAAATGCTCACCTACGCCAGCGGCCGCCTCCTCACCCCGCACGACCGCGCCGAAGTGGATCACATCGTCACCGCGCTGAAGCCCGGCGGCTACCGCGTCCGCGACATCATTCACAATGTCGCCGCCAGCCGAATTTTCCTGAACCGATGATGACCCGATGATAGTGACCCGTCTCAGCCGAATGCAGGGGAACAGTGTCTATGTTCAATTTCCCTGCCATCGAAATCACTGCTTACCATCCACACATTCATGCACACACGACTCGCAATAGCGCTCACCACCATTATCGCCGCACCGGCTTTCGGTGCGGACGAAATCCTCATCGCCGACTTTGAGCGAGACACCTACGCGCCGTGGACGGTGACGGGCGAGGCGTTCGGGCCGGGACCTTCGCGCGGGACGATGCCGGGGCAGATGCATGTGGACGGGTTCAAGGGCAGGGGATTGGTGAATTCGTTTTTCAAAGGCGACGACTCACTCGGTTCGCTCGCATCGCCGGAGTTTCGCATCGAGCGGAAGTTCATCGCCTTCCTCATCGGCGGCGGAAAGAGCGAGAAGCTCGCGCTTCAGCTCGTCGTGGATGGTAAAGTCGTCCGCAGCGCGACGGGGCCGAATGACAAGCACGGCGGCAGCGAGGCGCTCGCGCAGGAGTCTTGGGACGTGGCGGAGTTCGCAGGCAAAACGGCCACGCTCCGCATCGTGGACGACGCGAAGGGAAGCTGGGGACACATCAACGTGGATCACATCATTCAGACGGACGTGAAGCCGAAGAGCTTCGTAAAGGACGCGGAGCGCACGCTCACCGCCACGTCGCGCTACCTGCACATCCCGATTAAGAACGGAGCGCCCAAGCGCGTCGTCACGCTGCTCGTGGACGGCAAAGTCGCCGTGAAAAACGACATCGAACTCGCGGACGCCGCCGCCGATTGGTGGGCGCCGATGGACGTGAGTGCGTGGCGCGGAAAATCGCTCACACTGCGGGTGGACAAGCTCCACGAAGACTCCACCGCGCTGAAGAGCGTCGAGCAGAGCGACGCGCTGAGGGACGCTGCGAATCTCTACGCCGAACCACTGCGCGGGCAGTTCCACTTTTCGCCGAAGCGCGGGTGGAACAACGATCCGAACGGCTGCGTGTTTTTCAACGGCGAGTATCACCTCTTTTTCCAGCACAACCCCTACGGCTGGGGCTGGGGCAACATGCACTGGGGCCATGCCGTCAGCCGCGACCTCGTGCATTGGGAGGAACTCGGCGACAAGCTGCTGCCCGACGACATGGGCCCGATGTTCAGCGGCAGCGCGGTGGTGGATTGGAAAAACACGAGCGGCTTCGGCAAGGACGGCAAGCCGCCACTGGTGCTGTTTTACACTGCGGCGGGAAATCCGACGACGCAGTGCCTCGCCTACAGCACGGACGGGCGCACGTTCACGAAGTTCAGCGGCAATCCCATCGTGAAAGAAGTCACCGGCGGTAACCGCGACCCGAAAGTCATCTGGCACGAGCCGACGCAGCAGTGGGTGATGACGCTCTACGTCGAGTGGCAGAAGCGGCACACGATTCACTTCTTCACCTCGCCGAATCTCCGCGAGTGGAAGCTCGCCAGCATCAGCAACGGCGACGCGCCCGGTGGACGTTTCCTTTTTGAGTGCCCGGACTTTTTCGAGCTACCCGTGGACGGCGACGCCGCGCGGAAAAAGTGGGTGCTGCTGGGCGCGGACAGCGCCTACGCGCTCGGCACGTTTGACGGGAAAAAGTTCCTCCCCGACGTGACGCGCCTGCCCGGCCATCGCGGCAAAGGCTTCTACGCCGCTCAGTCGTTCAGCGACGTGCCGGATGGACGCCGCATTTTCATCGGCTGGTGGCAGACCGAGACGAAAGGGATGCCTTTCAACCAAAGCATGACCATCCCGCTGGAGCTGAGACTCACCCAAACCGACGACGGCCCGCGCATGACATTCTCGCCGGTGAAGGAACTTGAAACGCTCCGCACGAAGACACACCGCCCCGATGTGAAATCGCTGAAGCCCGGCGACAAAAACCCGCTCGACGCCATCAGCGCCGAACTCGTCGAAGTGCGCGTCGAGTTCGAGCCCAGCGACGCGAAGGAGGTCGTCTTCAACATCCGCGACATCATGATCGAGTACGACGTGCAGAAGCAGGAACTCAGCGTCGCCGGTCACCGCGCCCCGGCTCCGCTGCGCGGCGGCAAACAGCGCCTCGTCATCTACTGCGACCGCACCGGCGCTGAGGTCTTCGCCAGCGACGGTCTGTGCTACGTGCCGATGCCATTCAACACCAAGCCCGACAACAAACGCCTCTTTTTCGAGACCCGCGGCGGCGCGGCGAAAGTGAACGCGCTGGAGGTTCACGAGTTGCGGAGTGCGTGGCATCCCAAGTAATGACGCCACCATGAAACTCACTCTACTCCTCAGCGTAGTCGCCCTGTTCGCTTCACCCGCGGTCGCCGCGCAACCGGAGACGGCGGACGTTTTCCCGCCGGAAATGGGTGGCATCAAACGCTACCGAATCCCCGGCATGGTGGTTACTCAGAAAGGCACGGTGCTGGCTTACTGCGAGGCACGAAAAAATGGCGCCGCGGATTGGGGTGAAATCGAGGTGCACCTGCGGCGCTCGACGGATGGAGGCAAAACCTGGCGGCCAGCTCAGCACATCGCCCACTCCGGTGCCCGTCTGGAAGGCAATCCCCACAAGAAAGAAGGCCCGGGCGAGCAGACGGTGAACAACCCTGTCGCGATCGTGGACCAAAAATCCGGAGCCATTGAGTTTCTATACTGCATCAACTACGCCCGCTGCTTCGCAATGCGCAGCACCGACGACGGGGTGACCTGGACCGCGCCGGTGGATATCACGGCTTCCTTCGAGCCATTCCGCGCGAAGTATGATTGGAAAGTCATCGCGACCGGCCCCGGTCATGGAATCCAGACCAAAGCCGGACGTCTCGTGGTTCCAATCTGGCTCGCCTACGGGAAGGACGGCGCGCACGCACCATCGGCGGCAGGGACAATTTTCAGCGATGATCACGGCAGGACCTGGCAGGCTGGCGACATTTGCCTGCCGAACGAAGGCGAGTTCGGGAATCCGAATGAGACGATGATCACCGAGCTCTCCGATGGTCGCGTGATGCTCGTGAATCGCAACGTCTCAAAGCCAAACCGCAAACTCGTCACCACAAGCCCCGACGGCGCGCGCAACTGGACGACGCCCGTGTTTCACGACCAACTTTGGGAACCCATTTGCATGGCCAGCATCATCGCGCACCCCTCAAAGCCCGGCACCCTGTTGTTCTCGGCTCCGCAGACGCTCAGCCTCGACAAGTACGGCGTCGAGAAACCCGCCGGCCGCGGGAAGCGCGAGAACCTCACCATCAAAATCAGCCGCGACGATGGCAAGACATGGCCCATCGGCAAAACTCTCGACGCCGGCCCAAGCGCCTACTCCGACCTCGCCGTGCTGCCGGATGGGACCGTGCTTTGCCTGTACGAACGGAATGACTCCATCGCTTGCGCCCGCTTTCAACCGGCGTGGCTTTTCGAAAAGTAGTCGTGCGGCACTTAAGGAAGAACCGGCTTTGCTATTGTGCCGCCGCCGCCTTTTTCGACGGGATACACGGTATTGTGCAATTCGAGCGCTGCGATCAGACCTTGCATCATCCGCTTCAGAACCGCGCCCTCCTTGTCAGCGACGTTCTCCTGCTCAAATGGATCAGTCTTGAGATTGAAGAGTTGATACCGGTTTCCTTCCGAGTCCTTCGAGGGGAAGTAGTGGTAAATCACTTTCCAGTCGCCGTCCCGAAAGCTCGTCCAGTAGCTGCTCCGGTGCGGTCCGTGGGGATAGTGCATGAGAAACTGCGACGACCGCGTGGGATCCGGCTTTGCCGTGAATAGTGTATCGAGTTTCCGTCCATCAACGACGTGACCTTCCGGCACTTTGGCATCGGCGACCCCGAGAATCGTAGGAAACAAGTCGTGTACCGCTGCGGACTGCGTCTGCACCGCCCCGGCGGAAATCGGCAGGCGTTTCTGCGCCGGGTTGTTTGCATCCGGTTTTGCCCACGCAGCGATGAAAGGAACGCGAACACCGCCCTCATAGTGCGAACCTTTCTTACCCCGCAGCGGTGCCGATGAAGCGACCGAGTGTTCGCCGCCCAGTGGCGCATCGGAGCCATTGTCGCCGAGGAAAATCACGAGCGTGTTTTCCGCAACGCCGAGCTTTTCAAGTTGGTCGAGCACATCACCGAGCGACTTATCCATGCCCTCGACCAACGTCGCAAAAGCCTGCGCAGGAGCCGGTTTTCCGGAATCCGAATAATGCGCCGCGAAGCGCGGGTCACTTTGAAACGGCGCGTGAACAGCGTACTGCGCGAAGTTCAAAAAGAACGGCTTTCCCACCTTCACGGCCTCGGCGACATGAGCGTTCGCTTCGAGCGTGAGGGCCTCGGTGAGGAAAATGTCCTGTCCGTGGTATTTCTCCAATCCCGGAACCCCGAAGCCCGCACGCTTTCCGCCCACGTTTCCAAAATTCTTCGTTCCGTAGTAACTCCCCGGCTGCCCGATTGCTGCCCCGCCCACATTGACATCGTAGCCGAGCGTCAACGGATCAGCTCCGTCCGAATTCCGCGGCCCGAGATGCCCCTTGCCGACATGGATTGTCCGGTAGCCAGCGACCTTTAGGAGTGCGGGAAGCGTCACGTCTCCGCGCTTCAATCCACGCCAGTTCCAGTCCGGCGCACCCTGCGGGCCGGCATTATCCTTGTCGGGATTGATCCAATTCGTCGTTCGATGGCGCGCGGCATTCTGCCCGGTCATGATCGACACCCGCGTTGGCGAACACACGCTCATCGCGTTGAAGTCGCTGAACCGTATTCCCCGCGAAGCCAGCCTCTCCATGTTTGGCGTGCGATAGAAATCGTTAAGCGGATACCTCTTCGGTCGGCCCTCGGAATCGGTGAGAAATGGCACCGAAGTGTCCATCACGCCCATGTCGTCCACGAGCATCAGCACGATGTTCGGCGGCGATGAAAATGCCGGCAGGTTGAGCGCAAATGCCGCAAGGAGAGCAAAGAACAGTTTCATAATTTGACGAACGCTGAATCACTATCTGCGGGGCCCGCGGCGGAGATCCTCGGGCGACGTGTCGCCTCCCTCACGGTCCTTCGCACCGACTGGTCCCGCCATTGGCGGTGTCTCAAAGAACTTGCCACCATCGATCATTCGCGGGTCGCCCGTGCGCTTCAATTCATCGAGCAACCGCTTCTCCAGTTCCGCGCGCACCGTGGCATAAGCGGGATTGGTCGCGACGTTCTTTGTCTGATGCGGGTCGGCCTTGAGATCGTAAAGTTCGACGCCCTCCCGACGTCCGTAAACCCACTCATAGTGCGGTTTCCACTGTGGATCATTTCGCATCCCGACAAGCCACGCTTTCGTCGGACTTGCGTCTTCGTCGGGGAGCGTCACACGGGTATTCTCGGTGATATCACGCGGACTTGGCGGATTCTCCCCTTCAAGCCGGTAGGGTTCTCCGAGCGGCCAGCGGTCGGGTTTGAAGTTGAGAATCAACAGGTGGTCGTGTGTCCGAATTGCCCGCTGGGGATAGGGCAAAAATCCTTCCCGCGCATTCTCCACGTGGCGCTCACGTCCTATGAATACCGCGTCGCGCGCAGGATCAATCTGCCCGCTCTTCTCCGATTTCAGCAGCGGCACGAGGCTGCGTCCGGTCATCACTTCCGGCACTTTCACTCCCGCGAGTTCGAGGAATGTCGGCGCCAGATCCGTGAGGCTTGTCAGGTCATGCACGACGCGCCCGCCGTTTGCTCCGCCCCAACGGATCGCGAGCGAGACCGATGAACCGAAGTCGTAAAGATTGCACTTTCCGTGAGGAAAACCGGGCGCTCCGTGGTCGCCACTCACAACGACAAGCGTGTTGTCCAGTTCGCCAATCGTCTCCAGTTTTTGAAGCAGCAATCCAATCGCAGCATCGAACGCCATGGCCTCGCCGAAATAATCCGCGAGGTCCTCGCGCACCTCGGGCACATCCGGAAGAAATGGCGGCATCTTTCCTTTCAGGTCATCCGGGTTCAATCCCCACAGCGCCCGGCCGGAGCCTTTTGTCCACTTGCGATGCGTATTGGTCGGTCCGAACCAGAAGCAGAACGATTGTCCCTCTTTGCGATCGGCGAGGAATGCGTCGAAGTTCGCGCCAACCTCCGCGAGAAGCTCCTGCTTGGCCTCCTCCACAGGCCGGCCTGCAGCAACCAGCTTCGTCACAGTTTCCGAGAACTGGTTAAACCGTCCGCCGGCCTTTTGATATGCGTGCTTCTGACCGCCATACGGAGCGTCGGAGGGCGTTCCCGGGCTCCACACTTTGTACGTTTTCCCAATGTGATAGCCCGCTTCCTCGAGCAAAAGCGGGTAAGCCGGATTCGTCCCATCCCACACCGCACCACGGAGAATCGATCCGCGTCCGGTCCGCCAGAAATGCTGCCCGGAGAGAATCGCACTGCGGCACGGCGTGCAACTCGGCGCCGAGACAAATGCCCGGCGGAAAAGCACACCCTCACGCGCCACACGGTCGAAGGCCGGCGTCCGGATCAAATCATTCACCGTCCCCGGACCATCCAGCTTCGCGTATGCGCTGGCGTGGCGTCCCCAGTCGTCAGCGAAAGCAAACAGGATGTTTGGCCGCTTCGCATCCGCCGCAAGCAGCGCGTTTGACATAAGGAAAACGAAAGCGAGATGGAAAAAGGCGCGATGGAATTTCATGTGGAGCGAGAACGATGAACAAAGTCATAGCGTATGCCGGAGCCGTCAGGACACCGGAAAATCCGCGCAGCCTTGATTGTGCTCGCAATCAGTCGGTTCCGCTCTTCTTTGCGCCCTTTGCCTGAGCCTGCCAACGCGGCTCCCATTCGGGCAACGGCGTGCGGGCGGTTTTCAAATAATCGCCGATTGCACCCGCAATTTCGGGATGCGCGTCGGCGACATTATCTTTCTCCGCGATATCGCCCTTTAGATCGTACAACACAACCGGCGCATCCGGTCCGCCGCTTCGGATTCCTTTCCATCGGCCTTGATAAAGCGCCGCCTGCTTGAAGCCGCCTTCGTGAAACTCCCAGTAAAGAAACTCGTGTCGTTTTTGCTGTTCCGGCTTGCCACTGAGTTCCGGCACGATGCTGATTCCATCAACGTTCGACGGCACCGGTGCGCCAGCCAGTTCCGCAGCAGTCGGCAACCAGTCCGCGAAGGAACCAACATGCGCCGACTCGGCTCCGGCTTTTACCCGACCCGGCCACCAGGCGATGAAAGGAACGCGGATCCCGCCATCGGTGAGGCTGCGCTTGGTCCCGGTGAGCGGGCCGGAAGGATTGAAGCGTTTTAGATCATGCCGGCTCTCGTTGTGCGGACCATTGTCGCTTGTAAAAATGACGAGCGTTTTCTCCGCGATCCCGAGCTTCTGAAGATGCTCCATCATTCGCCCCACGTAACTGTCGAGGCGGGTGATCATCGCGGCCTGCCCTTTGTCGGGATTCGGCCAGTCCTCGCCCGCGTATGGCCCGTAATCCGGCACGTGCGCTCCGTCACCGAGCGCAGTTGCGCGTTCATTATTCGCATGGGGCACGACCATGCTCCAATACAGGAAGAACGGCCGCTCCTTGTTCTCGCTCACAAACCGCAGCGCATCATCGGCAAACAGATCGTCGGCAAACTGCTTCGCCTCCGTCGCGTAGCCTGCGCCGCCTTCGCCTACCCGCGTGACGACATTCGGGAGCGTGATGCGCTCCTCATTGCGCCACAGAAAATCCGGAAAGTGGTTATGCGCGTGATGCTGATTGAGGTAGCCGAAAAAATATCCGAAGCCCTGTTTGCGCGGCAACCCGCTCTCCGCGTCGCCCACGTCGCCAAGGCCCCACTTGCCAATCAGCGCGGTTTCGTATCCCGCCTTTTTCAAAACCGCCGCCACCGTCACGTCGCCCTCCTTGAGCGCCTGTGCCGCCGGATTCGTCTTCCCCGCATTTCCACGAACCCGTGTATGTCCGTGATGCTGGCCCGTCATCAGGACGCTTCGCGAAGGCGCACACACAGTGGCTCCGGCATAGTATTGCGTGAAGCGCATGCCTTCACGCGCCATGCGATCGAGGTTCGGCGTTTTGATGACTTTCTGTCCGTAGCAACCGAGCTCCGCATAGCCGAGATCGTCGGCCATGATCCAAATCAAGTTCGGCTTATCCGCCGCGTGGACTGATGGCAGAAACAGGGCGAGTAGTGCGGTGATGATGGAGAGTTTCATTCTGTGAGCGCGTCATCTCTACAATGTGCGCCGCCGGTTGTCTGTCATTCTTCTCCCAGTGAGGGCTGCGGGAGCGTTGCAGGAAACGTCACCGCTCGTACACGTACACCCGGGCGTGATTCGCGAGACGCAGTTTCGGACCTGTGAAGCCCCGTCGCAACAACTCCGCGCTGAGGAATGCCATCACGCCGCCGTGCGAGACCACGAGCGTGTCGACCTTGGCGGACTCCAGTTCGTCAGCCACCGTGCGGACGCGTTTCATAAAATCATCCCTCAACGCCCGCTGCGAACGGTGTCCCGAAATCCACGAAAGCCGGAAGATGAAATACCAAACCAGCACGGGCAGACAAAGCGCCCCGGTTCTGAACTCGGTAAACTCCGCCTCCCGCAGCAAATCAGTCTTCGCGACGGCACCCGGAAAAATCGCGTTCGCTGTCACCGAGGCGCGGCGCACCGTACTGGCGAAGCATCGCTCCCATGCGACACCGCCCAAATCCGGTTCGATATGCCGCACATCCGCGAGTTCGTAATCATGCCGCCACTTGTGCAACTCCGCCGCGGTCATCCAGCCGGACGGCATCGGCTTCTCGACAGGAAAATGGCGAATCAATCCAATCTTCACGGGCATATCCTGTCGTTTTTCATCGTTCCAAATCCATCCCTCTCATCAACCGCATGCCGGCGAGACAATCCACTCTCGCAGGATACAACGGGGAAGACGATGAGGCTGGTTTTCATTGATTGATGATTTCTTCAAGCGGCTCGCTGGAATGTATTCGCGCCAGAACGACATGCGATGCTCGACGCTCCCGCAGCTAGGCGTTCAGTCGCCAAAGCGTAAAATTGAGGAACGAAGCGAACGCCACCCAGCAGATGTAGGGCACCAGCAGCAACGCCGCGGGAAGCGAAACGCGCGCAAACTCGCGGGCCGTGACAACGATCGCCGCGAGCAGGAGGAGAATCTCCACAAACGCAACACCGGGCATTCTCAAACCGAAGAACAACGGCGTCCAAGCTGCGTTGAGCGCAAGCTGCACGCCGTAGCAGATGAGCGCCCGACGTGATCCGCCGCGCTTCCACACCATCCACGCAGCCGTGGCCATCATGAGATACAACGCGGTCCATACCGGACCAAAAACCCACGATGGCGGATTCCACGACGGCTTCCGCAGCGATGCATACCATTCGCCGGGCGGAGCCCAGACG
>SXWH01000095.1 GCA_005791535.1 Verrucomicrobiaceae bacterium
CCGACCACGCCATCGCCTATCTGAAAAAGCACGCAGAAGCGAACGAGACGAAGCCCTTCTATATCTACCTCGCGCCACCCGTCCCGCACGACCCTCGCTCCGCCGAACCCCAGTTCCACAAGCTCTACGATCCCTCCACGATTTCTCTCTCTCCAGCGTTCCTTCCGCAGCATCCCTTCGACAATGGCGAAATGACCGTGCGCGATGAGAAGCTCGCACCGTGGCCGCGCACCGAGGCGGACACGAAGCAGCAACTGGCCGACTACTACGCGTGCATCACAAACCTCGATCACCACGTCGGGCGCATCTTCGCCGAACTGAAAGCCAGCGGGCAGTGGGAAAATACGATCATTATCTTCAGCGCCGACAACGGCCTCTCGATGGGTGAACACGGGCTTTTCGGGAAGCAGAACCTCTACGAGTTTGGCGGCATGCACGTGCCGCTCGTCGTCGCCGGGCCGGGGATTGCAAAGGGGAAGAGCGAAGCCTTCGTGTATCTCATGGATTTGTTCCCGACGTTCGCGGAACTCGCGGGGGCGCAGGTTCCGGCCGGCGTCGAGGGGAAGAGCATCGTCCCGATCCTAAACGGCAAACAGGCGAAAGTCCGGGACGTCGCATACACAGCCTACCGCGACTGCCAGCGCGCGATCCGCGATGATCGTTGGAAACTCATCCGCTACCCGCTTGTGGATCGTACCCAGTTGTTTGATCTCAGCACCGACCCGCATGAACTAAACAACCTCGCAGACAACCCGGAACACGCGGCGAGGATCGCTCTACTCACAGCGCTGCTTGAAAAGGAAATGGCGGCTCATGCCGACACGGCTCCGTTGAAAGTCGCCAACCCAAAACCCGCCGAATGGACGCCACCGGCGCCCGGAAAAGAACCAGCGGGGAAGAAAAACAGACGGCCCGCGAAAGAACCGGCTCCCTGAGCCGAACGACAGCAGGACGGAAAATCAGCCGGACCAGATGCACAGGTTCATCTCCATGGTCTCATTGGCCAGTCGAACGTGGCTGGTCGCGCTCTTCCGGATGATGAGATGCTTGGGTGAACGAGAACTGCCATGCAAACCGGGGTTTTGAAGAGCACTTGTCCGGCATCGGGTTCAATATCATGTAATCGCTCGCCGGGGCGGCGGAGTCGGCGGATTCGCAGGTCACAACGCAGCGACGGTGTTGCTTTCGAAACGATGACGGCCATTTACCGTCGCTCCGCGCATTCCGTTTGCTACAACCCAAGCTCGTCGCGAACCTCCGTCGCGGGCTCTTCAATCTGACGCACGATCAGGTGGAGCCCGGCACACAACGGAAAGATCCGCCTCACCACAAAAAGCAATGAAACCGCCACTCCATCTCGTTTATACCGCCGCCGTGTTGCTCGCCGTGCCCGGCGGGGCTGCAGAGCCGGATGACGGGCTTCCGGCTGAGAGCAATTCTGATCCGAAGGCGGAGATCGCGGAGCTTTCCGCCAGACAATACGACACTGCCGCGGCCCGCGAGCAGGCCGTCATCAAAGCGGCACTCGCTGATCTTGATGCGGTGAAGCGCAGTCCCTCTCCAATGACGGGCTGGACCGCGCAACTGCTGCTAAAGGCAGGCCGGAAGGAGGAGGGGCTCGCAATCGTCCGAAACTACATTGCGGAGCGCATCAAGGAGGCGAAGGGGCGGATTGCGAATCTCGAAAAGCAGAAGAAGGCGGGCACTTACAAACCGCTGATGCTCCCAAATGGACTCGAATGGGGCGAACCTCACGTGAACGGGTTCGGGCTTTGGTCGATGATCAATGTCTATCTCCGCTATCACGACCAGATGGACGAGCAGTTGAAGGCGGATTTCAAATGGCTCTTCACCAGCAACACGAGCTGGCTCGGCACCACGGGCAATCTGTCCTTTCTCATCCCCCTGAATCTTTACCTCACGGAAAACACCTGGGATCCTGCATTGCTGCCAAAAGACGGCCGCTATGGCGCTCGCGGCGAGGGAGCGGTGAAGATGTTTCAAAAGCGAATCGATTACACCGCACGGCGGGGCTCGCCTGAATTCGCCTCGCGTCCTTACATGCTCTACAACATCGGCACGCTGCTTAGTTTCGACAATTCGTTCACCGACAAGGAGCTCTCCCGCCGGGCTGTTATGGCTTACGAAATGTCCATCGCGCACGCAGCAGGCACGTGGCTGAATGGAAACTGGGCGACACCGGCCGGTCGCAGCTACCCCGCCTATGTGACGCAGGCACCGGGCGGGTGCGCGGACATGCTCTGGACTTACTTCGGCGGGAAAACGCCGCGACTTGGCGGCAACACCACGGCGGTCTTTTCAGTGGCGGAATCGTGGCGCCCGCACCCGCTTATTGTGAAAGCCGCGACCGACCGTTCGCGCGCTTACGTGCATCGGTCCCGCTTCGATGGAGAACGCCATTTTCAGACTTCGTTTGTGAACAAGACCTACGCTCTGTTCAGCACCGCAATCACGCATCCTCCGACCGGCGGCAGGACCAGCATTTGGGGGCAGACGTATCCCTACGGAGTCATGTTCGACCAACCCGACACGAGCAAAGCCAGCATCTGCTGGATCACGGTTCCGTGCTTCGACGACCAGCCGCTCACGAACTACACGCAGGGCGTAAGCAGCAGGTTCTGCGAGTATCTTCAGCACCGCGGAAGCATGCTGCTCGTGGCCAATAACCTGACCGATCCAAGCCGCCGCCCCAAGGTGCGCGACGACATCAAGGGACACAAAACCTTTAGCACCGAAGGCTGGTACGTCCTTTCCTACATCCCTCACGGATATCAGGCCGTGATCAACGACAGCAAAACAACCGGGCGTGTCTTCCTCGATTACGGCAGCGTGCTCATCGGCATCTCCGCAAGTCAGACATTCGACTGGGATCCCGCTGCGAAGGTCTTTTCCGGAAAGGGTGGCTTCAACAAGAATGACTCCGAGTTCCGCATCTTCGGCGAAAACGCCGCCGTAGCCATGGAGACAGCGCTGCCTTCGGAATTCTCCGGCGCAAACCCGGCGGAGCGCCTGGCGAAGTTCAAAGCAGCGCTGCTCGCGAAAACCAGAATCACGCTGGAATCCGTAAAATCCGACGCCCCTCCCGCCCCGCTCGGAAAGCCCGGACAGCAGGCCACGCCGTCGCAAGTGGCAAAGGGAATCTACATCGATCGATTTGGCACGCGGCTGGAGAAAACCTTCCAAGGTCCGGCATTGATCGACGGCGTTCCGGTTGACTACGCCTCGTGGCCACTCGTGGACAACCCATGGATTCATCAGGATTGGGAGGGCAACATGCGCATCTCCGATGGAATCACCGAACGCATTTACGACGTCACCAACTGGACAATCACCGAGCAAAAGGTCGGCGCCACCCCGAAGCGGAAATAGAACCTGCCAACGCTTCGTTACGCGCGGTTTTCAATCCACGCATTCGCAATAAGTCCCGTCTTCTCATCCGTCGTTCCGGCGCAGACATCTCCCGCCGGGGCCCGATCGACTCTATCAATGCGACGAATCGGGAGTCATCACGGAGGAAATCACACGATGAAACGCGCACTTCACTTCACCCGGCGACACTTCCTCCGCACTGCCGGAGCCACCTTGGCCCTGGCGGGCTTCCACGCTTCCGCACTCGCGGCGGACATTCCGCAAAGTGTCCACGAACTGTGGGCGGATTTTGCGGAGATGGATCGCACGACGCCGCTCGATGTCGAAGTGCTGAAGGAATGGGAGCAGGACGGCATCACGTGCCGCATCATTCGCTATCAGGTCGGCGTCTTCAAAGGCACGCCGTCGC
>SXWH01000096.1 GCA_005791535.1 Verrucomicrobiaceae bacterium
GGACGATAAGTTTGCAGGTTTGCGCGTCCACGCCGGTGGTCATGAGTTTCGACGTGGTGGCGATGACTGGATAAAGCTCGGAGGGGCTGATGAAGGCGTCGAGGTGTTGCTTGCCGATGGCATTGTCTCCAGTGATCTGCATCACGTATTTGCTGTTGATGGCGACGAGGTCGGCGTTGGCGTTGGCAAGTTCCTTCCTCATGCCCTCGGCATGTTCGATGTCCACGCAGAAAACGATGGTCTTTGAAAAACGGTCACTGCCTTTGAGGAACTCGGTAATCTTTTGCGCCACGATTTGCCGGCGTTCTTCGACGATGATGTTTTTGTCAAAGTCGGTGCGGTTGTAGATGCGGTCTTCGACAGCCTTCCCGTCTTTGTCTTTGAACCCCTGCGGCGGACGCCAGCCCTCGGCGTCGATGTCGAGCGTGACCTTGACGACCTTGTAGGGAGCGAGGAACCCGTCGTCGATGCCCTGCTTGAGCGAGTAGGTGTAGAGCGGTTCGCCGAAATACTCGGAGCTTGAGATATCCTTCGTCTCCTTTGGCGTGGCGGTGAGACCGATATGGGTGGCACCCTTGAAATAGTCTAGGATTTCGCGCCACTTGCTGTCATCGCGAGCACTGCCGCGGTGACACTCATCCACGATTACGAGATCGAAGAACTGCGGACTGAACTGCTTATAGGCATCGGCGTCGCTGTTGTTGTCCGAGAGTCCTTGATAGAGCGCGAGGTAGATGTTGTAGGCGGTGTCTATCTGCTTGTGCTTGATGACCGTCATCGCCTCCTTGAAGTGACGGAAGTCGCCGCGGACGGTCTGGTCGATGAGCGCGGTGCGGTCGGCGAGAAAGAGGATGCGCTTTTTAAGTCCGCTCTTCCAAAGGCGGTAGATGATCTGGAAGGCAGTGTATGTCTTGCCGGTTCCGGTTGCCATAACCAGCAAGTGGCGGTTGTTGCCTTCGTTGCGGGCGATGGCTTCGACGGTGCGGTTGATGGCGATTTGCTGGTAGTAGCGGGGAGAGCGATTTGACCCGTCCGAATAGTAGTCCTGGGCAACGACGGATGCGGCCTCGTCGGTGATGCCTTTAAAGACTTTGTATTTTTGCCAGAGTTGCTCGGGAGACGGGAAAGCATCGAGCGGGAGTTCCGTCTCGATGGGGCCAGACTTCACCGTCTTGTCATGAAACAGGAAGCCGTCGCCATTGCTGCTGAATACGAACGGAACGTCGAGCGGTGTGGCGTAGCCGAGGGCCTGCTGCATACCCGCGCCAAGGGTTTGATTGTTGTCCTTCGCTTCGATGATCGCGAGCGGGATGTTGGGTTTGTAGTAGAGGATGTAGTCCACGCGCTTCTTTGAGCCTCGAGCGTGGATTTTCCCGCGCACGTAAATGCGACCATCCGTGAAACCGACCTCCTCGCGAATCTGCGCGTGAACATCCCAGCCGGCCGCCACAAGGCTGGGAGTGATGAACTTCGTGCAGATGTCGCGCTCGCTGAGCGATTTCTTGTTCATAGCGAAGAAGGCCGTACTAACGAAAACCGAACTTTGAATCTTCCGAGCCGATGGAATTTGGAGGCATGGGCGTGGAGGGAAGCGGTTTACGCGAGGGCTGGCAAGTTGGGAGAAGTACGTACGGGCAGTGGGCTGTGGGCAGTGGGCGACGGCGGACGATTACACAAAAAGCGGAATAAGCCTTCCCGACCGCAGCAATCGGCTGCCACCGACTATCGGCTGGCTGCTTCCGACCGGCCATGTCTCCAAGCGGCGAGGAGAGATTGAGGGGCAACTCTCCGGCACGGTTTTTCTTGCCATCGCTCCACCGTAGTCGAAACACAGCCGGACGCTGCGCCCATCACGCACTGGTCCTTATGAACAAACAAGCCACCATCAAAGCCCTCACCCTCGCAATCGCAGCCCTCACCGGACTCCCCGCAACCTACGCGGGAGAGTTTGCAACCGGGGACTGGGGCGGAACCCGCACCGCACTATCAGACAAAGGTCTGGACATCACGATTGGCTATACCGCCGAGGTTTTCGGGAATGTTTCCGGCGGTTTCCGGCAGGGTGCCGCTTTCAACGGACTGCTGGAACTCGGACTCGATGTGGACTTGGAGAAGCTTGCCGGCATCAAAGGCCTGACGGCACACATCGACGGATTCCTCCCCTCCGGAGAAAGCTTCAGCGGCAGCTACGGCGGAGACTTCGGGACCGTCACCAACCTCGAGTTTTACAACAGCGCGCGCATCTTCGAAGCATGGCTGCAGCAGGACTTCCTCGATGGAAAAATCAGCATCCGAGCCGGTTCGCTCGCCCTCGACGAGGAATTTGCGGGTAGCGACTACGCTTCGCTCTTCCTGAACTCGAGCTTTGGCGCAGACACCGCAATGTCGGCAAACATGCCGGTTCCAATTTACGCGATTACCGCTCCCGGTGTCCGGCTGAAGTTCCAACCGACCGAGAACCTCTACATCCAGGGTGCGGTCTACGACGGAAATCCGGCGCCCGGTTTCCTCGGCGACCCATCGGTCGGAGCCGCAGCAAGCAACGAATTCAACCGCCACGGCACAGACTGGTCCTTGCGCAAGGACGAGGGCTCGCTGTGGATCGTAGAAGCCGGCTATGTGGTAAACGCGCCGGGCGAGCCGAGTGCCGAGGAAAGTGCAGCCCCTGCAAAAGGCGGAGCGAGCGCCAAGAGCTGCTGCAAGACCGACGGTAAATCCGTCGCCGCCCCGGCTGCTCGCGGTCTCTTTGGCAGCTATAAAATTGGCTACGCGCGGCACACCGACGAGTTCGCCGACTTCAGCGCGGCAGCACGCGGATTCGCGCGGAACAAAAGCGGCAACTCGGTGATTTACGGCATCGTCGATCAAGAGATTTTCCGTGAATCTGGCAGCGAAGACCAGGGACTTGGGCTGTTCGCACGAGCCATGTTCGCGCCAGAGGAACAGAACGCAGTCGACTACGCTTTCGAGGCCGGTTTGGTTTATAAAGGACTTATCCCCGGCCGGGATGAAGATACGATTGGTCTGGGCTACGCGCACATCAGCATCAGCGATGACTTCGACCGCGCGAATGCCGCGCCCGGAGTACCCAGCGCTGATTTCGAAGGCATCATCGAGCTCACTTACAACGCCCAGATTACTCCGTGGCTCAGCGTCCAGCCGGACGTGCAGTACATCATCCATCCGGGTGCATCCAACGCCCTGAGCGATGAATGGGCAGTAGGCCTTCGCGCCAGCATTGCCTTCTAAACCCTGAGTTCGGAAGCACACCGGCCGACGCATCCCGAAACTTCAAATGAACATCCAATCCGAGCCAATACGCTCCCACACGAGGCGGCACAACCGAGGAGTATCATGACTGAACACCACCGGGATGGATACGACCGGCTGCAGGCCGGCGCAGGACCAGTTGCGAGAAAGGTGCTCTCCGCGGTCGCGATGATCGCATGCGTCCCATTCGGCCTCTCGCTTGCCGCGACGCTCATCGACGGCACTGGCGCTCTCGATGAGGCCGAGGAGGCGCTGGAAAAGCTGACGGAGGGCGGACTCGTTTTTGAGATAGAGTCCGTTGGCGGAGAGCGGATGTGGAGGTTCACCTCCCCTGCCCTGCACGCAGCCGCCAGGACGGAAAGTCAAACCGGCGCAATCGAGGCGCTAAGAATGATGACGGGCGTGAGAGTCGCTTTGAAAACGCGTTTCACCATGGGACCGGCGGCGTCGAAGGACGAAATCAACAACCTCCTCGAGCACGCCGCCGAACTCCTGCGAAACGGTCCGGCGGAATCCAAGTGGACGCCTCTCGCCGAATGGCTCCTAGACAGGGCCGCCGGCCAGATCAGCCACATTGGGTTTCACGATAGCGCACTCAAGTGCCTCGGGATTGTGGACGAATGGTTCTCCAGACTTGCGCCGGAGGTAAGCTCCAACCCTGTGTGGAAGGCGGAGTGCTTTTCTCTCCTGTCCCGGCGCGCTGATTTGCTCACATCATCCGGCGATCTGCGGGAGGCGATAAAGAACGCGACCGAGGCGGCGGAAATCGCGCATCAACTTGCGTCAAACGACAAATGCCCCGGCGCGCTGCAGCGACGGAAGGACATCGTGGAGAAGCTCGCCGAATTGCATACTGCGGAGGGCAATCTATCGGAGGCCCAAGCTGGTTATGGTGTGCTGAGCTCGTTGGACGCACTCATCGCGACGGCGAGTGCGGCTGCGTCACCAGCCGAAAGCGCACGAATCATTCAAGGTTCACTATCCCGCGGAAGCGAGAAGTTCCGCCGGTCGCAGTTCTCGAGCGCACTCGCCGACTACGCGGAAGCACGGAGGCTGGCAGAACTGGGGTGCCTCTCAGACGAAGCGGGCATCGAAGAAAACGAAATGTGGTTTTCGTCGCTGCTCAAACTTGGTCAGGCGCATGCAGCACTCCACCAGCATCACGCCGCAAGAGAGTGCTTCCGGGAGGCGGGACGCATTGCGGAAGAATTTTCAAAGACCAGCGCCGGGAATTCGCCGTGGAATGCGCGGCTGCGCAATGCAGTCACATTGCTTGGGGACGCATTCTTCGAAGAAGGAAATGCGTCGGACGCTATTCCGATGTACTCAAAGTGCCTCGCTCTGGAGGAGAATGCTTCCATCCAGAACCCGGACTCCGGCCGCTTCGAAATCAGCGCGCTGCTGCTCAAACTTGCCGCTGCATACGCACGGAATGATCATCTGGAAAAGGCCCGCGAGTGCGTCGAGCGTGCGTGCTCGATTCGCACTTCGTTGCTGGCTGAATCGCCCCACGATTTGGAACGCGTCAGAGCACTCCTTGTAGCCTTTACCCACGCCGGTTCGATTCTGGTCACGGCAAACGACGTGGAGCAGGCGACCGCGCAGTTCGAGGCCGCGTTGAATATAGCCGAGGATCTGTGCGCGGAGGAGCCGGAGCACGCTATCCATCAAGCAGATCGCGCCGTGCTTCGGGAACAACTCTCGCTCCTGCGCGCTTCGTAAGGCGACTTCTCACCGAACCATTGCAGTCGGGCTCCACCTCAAAACGCGAAACCGAAGCTCAGGTGTAGCGCTCCGGACTCCTCGCCTGATTTTGGCGAAGGATTGTAACCGTAGTCGATTCGCATCGGCCCGATTGGCAGAGCGTATCGCAGCCCTGCACCGATTCCAAATCTCATGTCCTCAAGGCCGGGAGTCGCATCGTGCAGAAGGTTGCCCGCATCCGCGAACACCGCGCCGCCAAGCGCACCGGCGATTGGAAAATCCCACTCAAGATTCGCGACGGTGTAAAATGATCCGCCGATCGGATTTCCGAGCGAATCCTTCGGCCCGAGATTGCGCTCGGAAAAGCTCCGTACGCTGCCGCCACCGCCGTTAAAATATCGGAGGTCGATCGGCACATCATCGGCGTCACCCACGGGGATGATCCATCCGGCGCGCAGGCCGAATGCGACCAGCGACTTTCCGATTCCACGGTAGTGCGAGTATCGCGCCGTCACCCGCCCGAAGGCGAGCTGACCGTCGAGCGCATCGACCTCCAGTGAACTCAGGAAAATAAAGCCGCGCCGCGGATTGAGCGGGTCGTCCCGACGATCGATCTTCTGCGCAATTCCGGCGGACATCAGCGCGTAGTCGAGAGGACCGAGGAGAGCGGGTTCGATTCCATCCGGCGTGACGTTATTAATCGCGAACTCAGCGAACGTGGAAAACTCCCAATGCGGAGCGATCGGCCTGCTTGCGTCGATTCGCAATCCCGCGCCCTTTTGCGAGTAGCCCTCCTCGTCACGGAACTTCGAGTAAAGCCGTGTTCGCAATGCCCATTCGCTGTCGAGGAACCACGGGTCCACATGCAACAACTCCCCTTCGTAACCACGCTGCGAGGCCTTGAGTTCAAGGGAAAGCGGACGTCCGGTGCGAAGGAAATTCCGATCCGCCACGCGGCCCTGAACCGTGACTCCGTCGTAGCTTCCATATCCCGCCTCAAAGCCGAACTCCTTCTGCTTCGATTCCTGGATTTCCAAATTCAACCGGAGACCGCGCGGTGCCACCTTCACCGGTGCGAGGCGGATGTTTCGAAACAGGCCGGTTCTCAAAAGCTCCCGGTACTTCTCGTCGAGCAACGCTGGTGAGTAATCCCCGGCGGTCACCGGTCGAAACCGCGCCGCAATGAATTCAGGACGAAGCCGCGTGAGCCCCTGCGGCACGACCTCGGTGATTCGGAAGATCGGTCCGCTGAGCACGTCAAAGCGAACGTGGATACGCCCGGCGACCGCGCCCAACGGTTCCGCAATCGCCGTGACTTCAGCTTCGAAGTGTCCCTTCTCCCGAAGCCAGGAACGGAGCGAGCCACGCATCGCTTCGATCGACGAAGGATTGAACGGCCCCTCCGCCTTCATTCCGAGAGCTTCAATCAGTTCCTCCCGTCTGTAGCTTTCAGCGCCGGTAATCGAAATCTCGCCAAACTGATATCGCACGCCTTCCACGATGCGAACCATCACATCGGCGGACTTTCCGTCGCCGGAGACTTTCGTCCCGCTCGTATCGACGACGACATCCAGCCATCCTTCGCTGACATAGTAGCCGCGTACCCGATCCGCACCGGCGGTGATTTCGCTTTCGTGATACTTCAAACCCGCAGCGGCAATCTCCTGCTGAGGAACACCGAAAAAGAACCGCGACAATACGGCGGTTTCGACCTTTTCGTTTCCCGCAAAATTTAGCGAGTGAACCTTCACCATCGGCCCCTCATTAATGCGAAGAATCACCCTCGCGCCCCGCAATTCATATTCCACCTCCGCACGCGCGTAGCCTTGCTTGCGGTAAAAACTCGCAAGGAAAAATGCCGCATCATCGGCCCGCGCAGGAGTGGCTCCGAGCGTCTCAATTTCCGAGACTCGATCGGCAATTTCCTGCCGAAGACGCGCCGTATCAAAAGCATTGCCGCCCTCGAACTCCACGGTTGCGGCCGCGAGGGACAGAGCGCCCGTCATCAAAATGACAACACAGAGAATGAGGTCGCGCAGATTCATCAGTAGAAACGGAAAAGATACTTCACGCGGCCGGAAAACCCGCCGCCAAATTCGAGGTCTCCAATGAAGAAGAGCCGCTCCGTGACGCGAAACTGCGCGGTGGCTTCATTGCGACCGGTCTTCGGATCGATTGCGCCGAAGTCCACTTCAAAACGATCCATAATCGTATCACCATCCTCGTCACCGGAACCGATCGGGAAGTCCTTCTTGAAGATTTTCTTGTACCAACCCTTCACAACGAGAACGGCCGCGCGCGTCGCCATTGCCGTGTTGTTTGCTCCGATTTCACCCGTCAGCGAGCCCGTCGCGAGCAGCGACAGAATTTCCTGCTGCGGAAGCGGAGGTTCGCTCTCAAGTTCGAGTCTCGGCTTCGATGCAGGACCGTCCACGCGGGCGATGACCAGATACTGCCGGACTTTCGATTCGGCCTCGATTTCCACACGCGGCTGGAACGGAGCGCTTTCTGTAAAAGTGATCAGTCCGCGGCGCGTGGTGAGGGTGCTGACGGGAAGTGTCGCGCTGAATTGATCAATGCTGACCGCACCCGCCAAATATGGCGCGCGCCCCGTGCCGAGGAGACGCAAATCGATCGAAGCCTTTCCGCGGGCAAGATTCCCGCGCACGAGGAACGGATCATTCTCGCGCGTCTTTACGGAAACATCGAAAGTCCAATCCCTCAGCGGCGGATTCGGAAAGGAGACCGTGATGGGTTTGGCGACAGCCGCAGGAACCGGCTTCGGCTTCCCGGGCAGTGCCAGCGGGAGAATCTCGATGTCTTTCTGAAAGCGGCTCTGGACGACGAACACCGAGCCGCTCACCCTCGCGGAATTCAGCGGACCGCGGAGTACTACATCGGTTTCGGCCCGAACTACAATCGAGTCGTCGCGCAAGACGAGCACGTCCTTCGATTTCAGCGCGACATCAAACACCGGAACCGCGGGATTCGAAATATCCACCGCACCCGCCACCGCGAATCGGCCGCCTCCCGCCTCGCCTGAGAATTCGGTGAAACGCACGCGATCGCCGGTCGCATCAATGCGTGATTTGAACGCCGAAAGCGCGGGAATCGCCGGATCTGCAAAGCGCGCTGTCCGGATGTCCAGATTCACACCGCCCTGGAAAACGGGCTTGGCCGCAGTGCCCGAGACCTTCACGGAAATCCCGGCCGTTCCGTCGATCCGCGCGATTGCCGGAACGAGCCGCGGAAGAAACGAGAGCGGGGACGCCGGCATCTCCAACGATGCAGCGAGCGGGATCTCCGACGGAAGTGGCATGCGACCATCAATCACTTCGGACATTTTCAAGCGGCTCGACGCGGAAAACTTCACAGGCTGCACGAGCGGCTGCCGGATTGTGCCGGCGAGATTCAGCTCGTCGTTTTCAAATGTCGCACGCGCTTCGAGTGCTGTGGGCGGAATCCCTTCAGGGCCGGGAACGGCCAGTCCATCTGCTTTCACGGTGAAGCTGATGCGGGGCTTCTCCAGCGTTCCAGACGACTCAAGCGTCGCCGTGATCTTCCCCTTTGGTCCCGCAGGCAGTCCGAGCGCCGACAGCAGCTTCGCGAGATCAAGGTCCTTTACATTGATCCCCGCGCTCAAAGGCGCATCCGGCGGGAAAGGCTTCGCTTCACGCGGCAGGAACGGAAAGGAAGCCGTTCCCGAGACAACAGTCGAACCATCGAGCCGGACGTCCAGCCCGCTCAAATCAATCCGCTCCCCGCTCCATGCGGCCTTCGTGCTCACACGCATCCGCTCGTTCACGACGAACAACTCGGAAACCTCCGCCGAATCGGGGCGAATCACTCCGGAAACGCCGGCATCAGCAATTCGCAAGGCATCAAACTTCAAAGACTTCGCCGCAAATTTCACGACAGCCTGAGGTTTTGCCGCGTCGCCGCTGCCATCGACCGTCAAGTCGATGCTTCCGCCCAAGTCGCGCTTTTCCCCGAGTGCCGCAAGCATCGGGCGAAACGCTGCGAGGTCCTGCACACGGGCACGCAAATTGCCTGCGAATCCCCGGGGCTCGGCAAGGGTGAAAGTTCCGTCGGCGGCAATCTCAGCGCGACCCGGGAGCTGGACCACACACTTCTCCGCACGTAACACGCCTTCCGCGAGCGCAAGCTCCACATCCACGCGACCCACGTCCTCCCTGCCGAGTTTGAGCCCGGAAGCGTGGAGGCTTATACGCCCCGCGGACTTCTCCGGTGAACCCGCAAATGCAAAAGTGCCTTCGCCATTCACAACCCCGGAAAGGACCGCGTCCTTCACTGCCAACTGGAAATCCTCCATGGCCGGGATCTGCACATTAAACCGGCCGGAAGCCTCGGATGCCAGTCCGCCTGCCGGAGTCAGCATCGCGCTGCCGGATGCTGTAATCGTGCCGCTTCCGCGCGATACGCGCAGTTCGCTGACAGTCGCACGCGACCCTGCAAGCGCGGCCTTAGCGCGAACTTCATCGATGCGGAGGGTTCCAGCTCCCGCACCTTTCACCACGATACTCGCATCAGCCGTCACGTCACGGAGTGCGACATCCGCCCGCGCGGGTGCGGCGGCATTCACACGGATTTCCACGCGCTCCGCGAGCTGATCCCGCATCGCAAGCGCGTCTGCTTCCACGACGAGCGAAAGCAGCGCCGTTCCCTCCTTTATCGTGATGCTTCCACCACCCTCCGTGCGCCCGGCGACAGTCTCCGGAACAAGGCTGCCGAGTTTTTTGAGGTCTGGGCCGGAGAACCGGAACTGAAAAGCTGCGGAATCCGGCAGCGCCGCACCGTGAGTCCGCGTGAGGAGCGATTTCAACATCGCATCGCCGCTTCCTTGGAAGATCACGCCCGCAGCCTCGGCCCGCACGGTTCCATTTTTCAGCCCGAAGTCCTCGAAGGAGAATGTGCAGTCCGCATTTACGGCCGGAATCTTTTCCGAAGCGCTCGTCTCAACCCGGATCGCAACCGATGACTTCCACGACGCGGGGTCTTCGGGTGCTCCGTCAAACTTGACCTCCACCGATGGAACGGACACGACCACCGGCAGGGCGATACCGAGCGTGCTGGCAAACGACTTTCCGTCGATCACCGAGAGCTTCAGCACCGCGGAAATTCGATCGCCCGATGCAGCCGGTGCGGCTCGCAGCGAAAGCGTCGCAGCTGGAAGCGCGAACGAGAAATCAACACCGTTCGCAGCAGCGGTCGCGGATAGAAATTCCGCCGATGGATTCAACACACGCAATCGCCCGGTGCCGTAGTCCGTCGCGGCCTCAAAAGCCGGTAGCGAAGTGCCGGGCAATTCGATTCCCGCCCAGCCAACCGCGCCGGGCTCACCGGGAATCGCGGTCAGATGGAAGTTGTTCACCGCGATGTCGCCGGGCTTATCGCGCACGCGGACATTCATGCTCTTGATGCGGACTCCCGGCGACGGCAGCGGCCTCGAAAGAACCGCACGCAAGGCCTCGGCAAGCGGCTGCCCTTGCTTCTTCGTCGGCTGGGAGGGCATCGCAGCCGGATCGACCACAGCCTCCAACCGTCCAATCTCCACCGCTCTCAAGCCCGACAGGTCACCCCGCATCAGCGGCCACAAACGGTAATCGGCCCGCAGACGATCCAGCGACAATCGCTCGATCGGCGACGGCCCGGAGCCGAGCGGTTGTGCCCGGATTCCGGTGAATTCAATTCCGCTCCACAGGTTCCCTCCAATTCGAAGATCGAGATCGATGTTCTGACTTCTCGCCACACGAATGGCCACCCATCGGCCGCCGTGGTGCACAATGGGGCGATGGAAGAGCAGAACCAGCAGCAGCCCGATTCCAAACGTCCGCAGAATCCGCCGGAGCCAGCTCCGGCGCTTCGGCGGCGGATTAATTGTTTGCGGATTCGTGGACATTTGCGGGGACGATACGGAAGCGGTGTGATTCCGGCAACACGAAGGGCGCTCGCAACTTTTGCAACATCGCAAGGTTTACACCGGCATGAAACTCGCCTTCGCATCCCTTCTCTTTGCGCTCACCTGCTTTGCCCAGGAGCCCCGCCCGCCGCAACCGCGCCTTCCCGAGGGAATCGCGGTGAAACGCGACATCGAGTATGTCACCGGCGGCGGAAAACGACGCATGCTCGATGTGTATTTCCCGGAGAAAGCTGGCAAGCCCGTCCCGCTCGTCGTCTGGATCCACGGAGGTGCGTGGTCCGCAGGCTCAAAAGACCGGACTCCCGCGATTGCGCTCCTCGATCAGGGATTCGCGGTCGCCAGCGTGACGTATCGCTTTTCACAGGACGCGGTTTTTCCCGCGCAGATCGAGGACTGCAAGAGCGCGATCCGGTGGCTTCGGAAGAACGCAGCGCAGTATAATATCGACCCTGAGAAGATTGGCGTCTGGGGCTCGTCCGCAGGCGGACATCTGGTCGCGATGCTGGGCGTCTCGGGCGACGTGAAAGACTGGGATAAAGGCGAGAACCTCGATCAATCATCCCGGGTGCAGGCAGTGTGCGACTGGTTCGGGCCTTCGAACCTGCTGACATTCGGACCACAGGGTGGCAACGACCGCCCGAATGGTGCACGTCCTTTCCCCGCGACCGATGCCGCGGATTCGCCCGAGGGAAAACTCATCGGCGGCGCAGTTCCCGATAATAAAGAGAAGGCGAAAGCCGCAAGTCCGACAACTTACGTGACAAAGGACGACGCGCCATTTCTCATCGTGCACGGCGACAAGGATCCGCTCGTCCCGCATGCGCAGAGCAAGGAATTGCACGAGCTTCTTGAGAAAACAGGAGTGCCCACGAAGCTCATCATTCTGCCGGGCGCGGGACACGGCGGACCGCAGTTCAATTCGCGCGAGACGATGTCGCAGGTGGAGGAGTTCTTCGCGAAGACGCTGAAGAAATAGCCGCCTACTTTTTGCCGCCGGGTACCGTTTCCCACAACCGCTTGATGCGGGCTGCATCGTGAGTTGCAAGGCGGCCCGTGGGAGTGTCCGGCGCCTTTGCTGCGAGCGCCTCGTAGCGCGGCCCCACTGCTTCCAGCGTGCTTACACGCATGTCCTGGATTTCACGCTGATGAATCGCGCTTAACTCCGCATCCAGCGCGGACTCCGCGGCGACCGCAGGGTTTTTCATCAGAGCGGAGATGCGGGCCTCGATCTGCGTCTGCGATTTGGCTCCGAGTGCCCTCGAATAGGGACGCGTCCCGAGCCTTTGAAGCGCTAACCACTGCGCCACGATGTCGTCTAGTTTCGCAATGCGCTCGAGTTCACCGTCCATCCACTTTCCTGCCTCGTCGCTTACCGACGCGCCGCGGGCAACAAGCGCGAACCATTGCCGCAAACTCTCCGAGCCATCCTTCGGCATCGCGTGCCGCGTGTCGGGCCACGCGTCGAAAGTCACCCGGGCTCCCAGCGCCGAGAATTCGCGAACGGCACGGAGCGATGGCGGGAAGTTTCCGTCGAGGCGGCCAGCGCCGATGTAGACATAGAGCGGTCCGGTCGGCTTCCGCGGCGGAGCATGCTGCGGCACGACCCAACCTCCACCAAGGACGCAACCGCCCGCAAGTCCGGGCTCGTGCGCCAGCAACAGTGAAGCCATCCATCCGCCCTTGCTGAATCCGGAAACGAAAATTCGGGCCGGATCGACGTTCACATCGGCCGCGAGACGGTCACGGATTTCGTGCAGCGTCGTCTGCTCAAGAGCGAGCGTGGCTGGCGTGTAAGTGAATGCGCCGTTGTCGCGTGAAGGCATACCCACGACGATGAAATCGCGACCGCCGGTGTGTTCGCGAACGAGCGTCGTAGTCGCCTGCCCTGCTGTCCCGGGATAGAAAAAGACAGCGGGCCATTTCTTCGCGGCATCCCAGTTCTCCGGGAGAAAAACGCGCGCCTCCGAGGGAAGGTTCTCCGTTTTCAATGGGAACTCCGCGCCGGCTTTCCACTCCGCCGCGAACATCGTGGCGACCGAAATCATCAAAAGTGCCGCGACCAATCGAAGACTCATTTCCAGACCCCGAATGCCACCAGCACATAAGGCACCGGAAGCGCGATGAAACCGAGCGTCAGTGCGTGATAACCGAGTTTCAGCCACCACGTGGTGAGGAATTCCGACGCATCGAAAACGAAGAACTGCACCGCGAGCCGCGCGAGCCAGAAGAATGCGACGAAGCCGCAAAATGCCCGCGCCAGTGGCGAACCAGCAGCGAGTTCGGGAGCACAGCCGAGCGAGATGGCGCCGAAGCCGGTAATCGTCATCACGATAAACACGCCGTAAACCCAGAAAAGCCGGCGCAGAAACGGATGCAGCGGCGCGAGGTGCGTCTTCCAATCGAGCACCCGCGGAACCATCGCGCTCGCGATGAGGATGCTGAAATGGACGAGCCCGCAACCGCGGAGGATCAGTTCCACATATTCCCGTTTCATAGCGCGCCGGTCGCTTTCATCATGGGAACGATGACATCACGGACGAATGGCGGATGAAAGAGAAAGAACGCCGGTCCGCCTGCCAGAGCCATCGTGAAAAGCCATCCGCGCACGCCACCCCGCAGCCCGAGTCGTTTTCCAAACTGCGTGCGCTCGAACGCGACTCCGCAGCCTTGCAGAAAAAAGTAAGCCGTCGGCAATCCCCAGCCTCCGCGAGCCGGGATGCCGATGACGATTTCGTGGATGACTCCCGACGCGATGAACGCAGCGATTCCGGCACGCTGCACACCGAGCCTGCGAGTAAGTGGGCGGAAGACGAACCGCACAGCGAGCTCGTTGAAAGCGAGATTCCATCGTCGGCCCCAAAACTCCCCGGCGGACTGTGCAGCGATTGGGTTGTCCATGATCGGCTGCGCATTCACGCCGACGCTGCGCCAGAAGAGCGACAGCAGGTGGAAGCTTCCGAAGTGCATCAGGAAAATCAGCCCGATCATTCCCACCCATCCGGCAGCCAGCGGATGCTCAAAACGCCGGGCCACGGCAAAGTAGAGCACCGCACCGAGCGCCGTCTTTCCAAATGCCGCGCACCATTCACGAAATCGAGGCATCGCGGGGCGATCGTGGACAAACGCATTTGCATCCATCCCCGGCCACGCGATGAGAAACGCCGCACGCTTCCAGCCTCCGCCGGATTTCGCAGCGTCGAGCGCAAGGTATTTGCAAACCGCGAAGATCCCGACCGACAGCGCCCACATCTCGACCCAATCCGGTATTGGGCCCAGCGTCGAAAGCGCGGTCACTGCGGCGGGCATCGTTTAGAATAGCCCCTTCGCCGCCGCGAGGGCTGCGTCGAGTTTGCTGGCGTCCTTGCCTCCGCCGCGGGCGAAATCGGGTTTGCCACCGCCTTTGCCGCCGACGATTGGGGCGATGGTCTGGATGATTTTTCCGGCCTGCACTTTGGACTGAAACTCTTTGCCCACTGCGGCGATGAGCGTGACTGCTCCGCCGCTGGCTGCGCCGAGGACGACGATGCCGGGGAAGCTGCCTTTCAGCGCTTCGGCGATGTGCATGACGCTGTCGCCGTCGAGGTCGCCGAGGTTGGCGACGATGGCGTTGTTTTCCGCGCTGGCGAGCAGCGTTTTGGCGCGTCCGGCGGCTTCGCGCTGCTGGGCGGATTTGAGCGATTTCTCCAGCTCTTTTTGCTGGGCGAGCAGGGCTTCGAGTTTCTTTTCGAGGTCGCCAATCGGGGAGCCGATTTTGGCGGCGACATCGGCGAGACGCGCGGAATCGCGCAGCGCGTTGTCGTAGGCGGTGAGGCCGGCGGCGGCTTCGATGCGGCGGACTCCGGCAGCGATGGCGGCTTCGCTGGCGATTCGGAAAAGGCCGATCTCGCCGGTGGCGCGGGTGTGCGTGCCGGCGCAGAGTTCCTTCGAGTATCCGCCGATGTCCACGACGCGGACGATCTCGCCGTATTTGTCGCCGAAAAACTGCATGATGCTCGAATCGCCACGCACGCTCGCGTAGGGCACTTCGTTCCAGACGACGGGCGCGTTTTCGAGGATGCGTTCGTTGACGAGGCGCTCGATGTCGCGGACTTGCTGCGGGGTGAGCGCGGCGCTGTTGAAGTCAAACGTCAGCTTGTCCGGCGCGACGCTGGAGCCTTTCTGCGTGGCGTCTTTGGAGACGACTTCGTGCAGCGCCCAGTGCAGCAAATGCGTGACCGTGTGGTGCCGCTGAATGGCGGCGCGGCGCTCGCGATCCACGGTGAGAGTGACTTCCGCGCCGATGGACGGGATGGACTCCACGGACTCGCTGGACTCCAAAAAGTGCAGCCATGTGTGGCCGACTTTCGTGGTGTTGGCGATGCGCCATGAATTTGCTCCGGCGGAAATCTCGCCGCTGTCGCCGATCTGTCCGCCCATCTCGGCATAAGCCGTGGAGGCGTCGAGGATGACGGCGGTCTTGTCTTTGAGCGCGACGACTTCGAGCACCTTCGCGGTGGTGGAAAGTTCGTCATAGCCGAGAAAGCGCGTGGCTTCCTTGGTCTCGACTTCGCTAAGTTCGATGACGGTTTTCTTCTGCGCAGCGCGGGCGCGGGAACGCTGCTCTTCCATGTGTTTCTCAAAGCCTTCCTTGTCCACCGTCAGGCCGCGCTCGCGGGCCATGAGTTCGGTGAGGTCGAGCGGAAAGCCATATGTGTCGTAAAGTTTGAAGGCAAAGTCTCCGGGAATGATTGAGCCATTGTCTAGGCTGACCACCGCTGCTCCATCGGTAAATGTGGCACCTACGATTGCCGTCGTCTCATGAGCTTGGTGAGCATAGTTTGACATCACTTCAGCAACATTACGGGGCATTGCTGCTACTTCTTCGAAAAGCTGAATTCCCCGATCGAGCGTCTTATTAAACGCCTCCTCCTCCCGCTTCAGCGTATCTTTCACGAACTGCAACCGCTCGCGGATATTGGGGAAGACGTCGCCCATCGTGCGGGCGAGGACGTCCACGAGTTTGTAGAAGAAAGGCTCGCGGAATCCGAGCGTGCGGCCGTAGCGGACGGCGCGGCGCAGGATGCGGCGGAGGACGTAGTTGCGGTCGTTGTTGCCGGGCGAAATGCCGTCGGCGATTGCGAAGCTGAGTGTGCGGATGTGGTCGGCGATGACGCGGAATGCGACGTCTTCTTTCTCCTGCTCCGTCGCGCCGGTCGTGCCCGTCGCCGGGAGTGTGCAGCCATATTTTTTTCCGCACATCTTTTCGATCTCGTCGAAGATCGGACGGAAGACATCGGTCTCGTAGTTCGAGATTTTCGCGTTCTCGAAATCGGTGAAGTTTTTCGTCCCGTGGATGATGGAGACGACGCGCTCGAAGCCCATGCCGGTATCCACATGCTTCGCCGGAAGCGGGTCGAAAGCCCATTCGATTGGAACTTCGATCGTCACACCATTTCCCAAGTCATCGGTGCGATACTTGGTAATGCGTGCGTTGTATTGGATGAAGACGTTGTTCCAAATCTCGATGCAGCGGGCGTCGGGGCCGTTGACGAGTTTTGCGCCTTCGCGCTGGCGCTCCACGCTCGTGTGGACGGGGCCGGGCGTGAGGTCGATGTGGATTTCAGTACACGGTCCGCAAGGGCCCGTGTCGCCCATCATCCAGAAATTGTCCTTTTTGTTGCCGTTGACGATGTGGATGTCGGGGTCGAGGCCGATGCTGCGGAATTTCTCCGCCCACAGTTCCCACGCTTCCTGGTCGCGGTCCGCCGGGTCGTTTGCGCCGGGTTGATAAATGGTCGCGTAAACACGCTCGGCGGGAAATTTCCACCGCTCGATGACGAGTTCCCACGCCCATTCGATGGCTTCTTTTTTGAAATAGTCGCCGAAGGACCAGTTCCCGAGCATCTCGAAAAACGTGTGGTGGTAGGTGTCGAGGCCGACGTCATCGAGGTCGTTGTGTTTGCCGCCCGCGCGGATGCACTTCTGCGTATCGGCGGCGCGGGTGTCGCTGCTTGGGACTGCGCCCGCCCATTTGCTCACGTCCGCCGCGCGTTCGCCGAGGAAGATGGGGACGAACTGGTTCATGCCCGCGTTTGTGAAAAGCAGGTTCGGCGAATCGGGCATGAGGCTGCTCGACGGCACGACGGTGTGTTTTTTCTCGCGGAAGAAATCGAGGAACGATTGGCGGATTTGCGCGGCGGTCATCATATGGTCAAAAAGAGGCGCGGAAACTACATGCCCGCGCCTAAAGGTAAAGCCCGCTGCGAGGGCGTGTATGTGCAGCTATTCGCGGATGCCGCGATAGCGGAGCGGGACATAGCCGCTGGCTGTAAGGTCGGCGATGTCGTGCTCGACGGCGCGGGTTTTTGAAAAAGGCGCGGCTTCGTAGAAAAGCGCGCGCTTTTTGGCGGAATCGAGCCAGCGAACGAAGAGGATGACGTGGCCGCCGGCGGTGTTCATCACGTCGGCGGGCTTGAGTTCGGTTGGGGATGCGAGGCGTTTGGAAATGCTGCCGAGAGTGGAGGTGGATTCGCGTTTTTTCAGCCCCCAGCAGCGGGAGACGAAGCCGGAGCAATCGACGCCGACGCAGTCTCCGCTCACCGCCGCGCCACCTTTCCGGCGTTTTTCGGCGGAATACACATCGCCGGCTGCGCGCCCCTTTTGCAGCCCGGCGTCGAACATCGCGGGGGTATCCCAGCCGCCCCATTTGTAGGCGACGCCGATGTTCTGCGCACCGGGCTTCCATGCGTCGGACTCCGGGTTTGCGTGCCCGCCCGCGTGGTCGGGCGTGTGAATTTCGATGCCCGCGCCGTCCTTTCCATGCCGGACGTGTCGCGCCTCGGCAGTCCAGCGGTGATTCACGAACCGCTCGGCGATTTTCAGCGCATCAGCTCGGGTGATGTCGGCGAAAGCGGCGCTTGCCAGAGCGAGAAACAAACAGACGAAGGATTTCATGTCGGATAAATCGAGTCGGTATCACGCGGCGCTGGAAACGCAAGAGTCGCACTTCCCGCTTCACGCCGCGAAAAAACGGGCTAATCATCCCCGCGTGTCACTCCTTGAAGTCCGCAATTTAAAAACATGGTTTCCCGTTCGCACCGGCCTGCTGCGCCGCGTGACGGACTACGTGAAGGCCGTTGACGACGTGAGTTTTACGGTGGAAGCCGGCACAACAGTGGGGCTTGTAGGCGAGAGCGGAAGCGGCAAGACGACGATTGGGCGGACGATTTTGAAACTGAATCCCGCGACCGAGGGACAGGTGCTTTTTGAGGGAAAAGATATCGTCCCACTTTCGGAGTCGGAGTTCCGGCCGTTCCGGCGGCAGATGCAGATGATTTTTCAGGATCCATTCGGCTCGCTGAATCCGCGGCTCTCCATCTTTCAGATCGTGGGCGAGGCGCTGGAGATTCATTTTCCGGAGATGACCCGCGAAGACCGCCGCGCGCGCGTCGCAGCGCTGATGAAGCAGGTGGGCCTGAAGGCGGAAATGATGGAGCGATATCCGCCTGAATTCAGCGGCGGGCAA